>QZKG01000009.1 GCA_003599855.1 Gaiellales bacterium
TGATGTTGGAACGGGCCACGCGGCTGTGGAGGACGTCGCCGACGATGGCCACTTTGAGGCCAGCCAGTTCACCGAACTCCTGCTGGAGGGAGAAGATGTCGAGCAGGCACTGGGTCGGGTGCTCGCCCTTGCCGTCGCCGGCGTTGATGACGTGTGCGTCGGTATAGCGGCTGATGAAGGCCGCCGCCCCGGTGTGTGGGTGGCGGATCACTATTATGTCCGGCCGGTAGGCGCCCAGCGTCAGCACCGTGTCCTTGAGCGATTCGCCCTTGCCGGCGGCGCTGGAATCGGCCTTGACGTTGATGACGTCCGCCGAGAGCCGCTTGCCCGCCAGCTCGAACGAGGTGGAGGTGCGGGTGCTTTTCTCGTAGAAGAGGTCGATGATGGTGCGGCCCCTGAGCGTCGGCACCTTCTTGATGTCGCGCTTGGAAAGATCCAGGAAATCCTTGCGGGCCGTGGCCAGTACCGATTCGATATCCTCACGGTCCAGGTCGTCGATCGAGAGCAGATGTTTTTTCATTCCACTTCCACCGCCTCCAGCAGCACTTCGTCTTCCTCGTCCACTTCTTCCAGGTGCACGTTGATACGCTCGTCCTGGGAAGTGGGCAGGTTCTTGCCGACATAATCCGGCCTGATGGGCAGCTCGCGATGGCCCCGGTCAACCAGGACCGCCAGCTGGATGCGCGCCGGCCGGCCGTAGTCGAAAAGGGCGTCGATGGCCGCGCGGATGGTGCGGCCTGTGAAGAGAACGTCGTCCACCAGCACGATGGTCTTGTCGTCGATGCTGAAGGGCAGGTTGGTGCCCTTGACCTCAGGCTGGGTCAGCAGGGAGCGCACCCCCAGGCTGCCGCGGGCGGCGACGTCGTCGCGATAAAGGGAAATGTCCAGTTCGCCGACCGGTATGCGATGGCCGGTGAACTGTTCCATGAGCCGCTCCAGGCGGTGCGCCAGGTGGGCGCCGCGAGTATGGATGCCGACGAGCGCCAGCTGCCCCATATCGCTGTTCTTCTCGATGATCTCGTGAGCGATACGGACGACGGTGCGCCCGAGCTTGTCGGCGGAAACTACTGTCTTCGCAGAAAAACCGCTCACTCGCGGGTCCTGGATGCGGACACGCTGTGGCGGCTCAGAAGTATTTTTCCTGTAGTCAGGTTCAATCTGTCTCCCTTGTCAGCCTCGCCGGGCGTGATTTAAAGGGTCGTTGTTTCTGGCTCACAGTTTATCGGAAGAAAGCAGCGGGAGTCAAATCGCGCGGTCTGGTCCGCTAGAGCGGCCGCGGGCGCCGCCCGCGGCGAAGGTATACTATCGAGCGGCAAGAATACTTCTCAAAGTGGCTGACTCAAGGAGGCTCGATGGGCTCAGAAGACGATACAGTGATCATGCCCCGTGATGATGAACCGCCCGGGGAGCCGCCCGGGGACGGGCCGGAAAACGGGCCGGAGGGCCTCGACAAACGCTCTGAGCGCTATGTGGTGATCGGCATGGTGATCGCCGTCATCATCGTCGCCGGGCTCCTGGTCCTGCTCATACGCGCCTGCGGCGGCGACGAGCCGGCGCCACAGTCCAGGACGGTCACCCAGACTGTCACCGATACCCGGACCGTCACCCCGACGACCGCTACCCAGGCCCGCACCCAGGAGGCTGAGCGCGACCGCCTCGACCTCCGCTCCGTCAACTGGAAGTCGGAGGTGGGCGCCCAGCCGATGGTGCGCGAGGTGGAGGATGTCATCTACGCCGACCTGGACGGCGACGGGCAGGAGGACGCCCTGGTGCTGGTGCGCCACGAGGGCAGCGGCGGTTACCTGGATTATTACGTCTACAAGGCGGACGGGACGGCCCTCAGGCTGCTCTTCGAGAAGACGGGGGTCGACCAGGGCCGGGTGGAGCTGGCATCGATTCCCCGCAGCTTCGTGGAGACCAGTGCCGTCTACGCCCCCGAGGACCCCGTCTGCTGTCCGAGCCGGCTGCAGCTCATCACCTATACCTGGTCGTCGAGCGCGGGGAGCTTCGTGGAGTCCGACGTGAAGGTGGTCCCGAACCCGGACCTGTAGGCAGCAGGAAAGACCCTTCGTCTCTGACGCTCCTCAGGATGACAACGGCTTAAGGCGTTTTAAGGACGGAGCGGCTCACAGGCACCATGCGATGGCCGGGATTACCGCGCTCCACGGGAATACCGCCAGCGCGGGCATCTCCCCCAGGTGACTTCCTACAAACGTCCCGAGACGATGTCGTCCACCACTTCCGGCTCGGCCAGGGTGGAGGTGTCGCCCAGGTCTTCGGTGTCGCCGCCGGCGACCTTCCTGAGGATGCGCCGCATGATCTTGCCGCTGCGGGTCTTGGGCAGGCCCGGCACGAACTGGATCTTGTCCGGCTTGGCGATGGGGCCGATCTCGCTCTGCACGTGGCTGCGGAGCACCTGGCGCATGTCGTCGGAGCCGGAATAGCCGCTCTTCAGTATCACATAGGCGTAGATGCCGCTGCCCTTGACGTCGTGGGGATAGCCCACCGCCGCCGCCTCGGCCACGCTCTCGTGGGAGACCAGCGCCGACTCTATCTCGGCGGTGCCCATGCGGTGCCCGGAGACGTTCACCACGTCGTCGATGCGGCCCATGATCCAGAAGTCGCCATCCTCGTCGACGCTGGCGCCGTCGCCGGAGAAATAGGTCCCCGGGAACTGGGAGAAATAGACCTCCTTGACCCGCTTGTGCTCGGGGTCGCCGTAGGTGCCGCGGATCATCCCCGGCCAGGGCTTCTCCATCACCAGGGAGCCGCCCTCGTTGGGGTCGGCGGGGGTGCCGTCATGGCGCAGGATGCGGGGCACCACCCCCGGGAACGGCCGGGAAGCTGAACCGGGCTTGAGGGTCATGGCCCCCGGCAGCGGCGTGATGAGGATACCGCCGGTCTCCGTCTGCCACCAGGTATCGACGATGGGCAGGCGGCTGCGGCCGACGTGCTCGTAGTACCACATCCAGGCCTCGGGGTTGATGGGCTCGCCCACCGAGCCCAGCAGCCTCAGGCTCCTGAGCGAATGTTTGTGGACCCACTCCGGCCCCTCCTTCATCAGCGCCCGGATGACCGTCGGCGCCGTATACAGGGTGCTCACCTGGTGCTTGTCGACGATCTGCCAGAAGCGGTCCGGCTCCGGCCAGGTGGGGATGCCCTCGAACATGAGGCTGGTGGCGCCGTTGCTCAAGGGGCCGTAGACGATATAGCTGTGGCCGGTGATCCAGCCGATGTCGGCGGTGCAGAAATAAGTGTCCTCTTCCTGGTAATCGAAGATCCATTTGAAGGTCAGGTGGGCGTAGAGCAGGTAGCCGCCGGTGGTGTGCAGGACGCCCTTGGGCTTGCCGGTGGAACCGCTGGTGTAGAGGATGAACAGCGGGTCCTCGGCGTCAAGCTCCTGGGGGCGGCAGTATCCCTCGATGTCGTCGGCCGCCACCTCCTCATGCCACCAGAGGTCCCGCCCGTCCTCCATGGCGGTGCCGTGGCCGTCCACCCGCTCCACGACGATGACCCGCTCGATGGTGGGGCAGTCCCTGAGCGCCTCGTCGGCGTTGGCCTTGAGCGCCACCACGCGACCGCCGCGCATTCCGGCGTTGGCGGTTATGAGCATGCGGGCGCCGCAGTCACGGATGCGGTCCGCCAGGGAGCCGGCGCTGAAACCGCCGAAGACGATGCTGTGGATGGCGCCGATGCGGGCGCAGGCCAGCATGGCGATGGCCAGCTCGGGGATCATCGGCATGTAGATGCTGACCCGGTCCCCCCGGCCGATGCCATGCTTCTGCAGCACGTTGGCGAAGCGGTTCACCTCCCAGGCGAGCTGCTGGTAAGTGTAGGTGATGGTGTGGCCGTCGTCGGCTTCCCAGACGAGGGCAGCCTTGTTGCGCCGCCAGGTGGTCAGGTGGCGGTCGAGGCAGTTGTGGGAGACGTTGAGCTGACCGCCCTTGAACCAGCTCACCTCGGGGACGCTGAAATCGTACTCCAGCACCGAATCCCACTTGCGGTACCAGTCGATGTGCTCCTCGGCCATCTCCGCCCAGAAGCCCTCTGGGTCGTCCACCGAATGCCGGTAGACAGCCTCGTACTCCTCCATGCTCCCGATGTGGGCGCGCTCGCTGAACTCCGGGGGCGGCGGGAAGCGCCGGCCCTCGCGGGTAAGGACCTCGATCTCCCCGGTTATCTCCTCGTCGTTGACGTCGACGTCCCCCCGGCTATCGCCGGCGCCGCCGTTTCCGCTGGTATCTTCGGTCATGGGTCACTCTCCCGCGGATCTTGTTTACCCGGACGATGGCAAGCTGATAAGGTCCATCTACCCGGACTGGATGATAATTATCACCGATTGGCGGATTCTATCAGGAGCAGGCTGGCTCATAAAGAGCCGCGGCAGCCGGCTTCCGGCGGCATGCCTTTACCGCTGGACATGGCGGCTGTATACTTGCCCCACAAAACCGACCGGGAGGTTAACCATGGAAAAGCTCAAGGAACAGCTGGCCGAGTTCTCCCGTGAGCGCGACTGGGAGCAGTTCCACTCCCCCAAGAACCTCGCCATGGCCCTGGCGGTGGAAGCAGCGGAGATCATGGAGCACTTCCAGTGGCTCACCCAGGAAGAGAGCCGCGATCTCGACCAGGGCAAACTGGCGAATGTGCGCGAGGAGATCGGCGACGTGATGATCTACCTTACCGAACTCTCCGCTGTGCTGGGGGTCGACCCCCTCGCGGCCGCCTGGGACAAGCTGGAGAAGAACCGGAGGAAATACCCCGCTGACGCCGTGCGGGGCAAGGCGCTCAAGTACAGCGAATACCGGCAGGACTGACCGATGGAGGCCGCGGGCGGCGCACCGGTAGCGCCCGCGCGCTGCGCCTGCTGCCGCCGCAGATGGATGAAGCGTCTGCTGGGGCCATGATAATGCATGATAATCGGGGCGGGCGGGGAAAATCATTGTAATGCGTCGGGTGAAGGAGACCCGTGTGAGCGTTCTGACAAACGGCAAGGCGGCCGTCGTCCCCCTGCTGCTGGCGACGGCGCTGGCGCTGTCGGCCGCTGCCGGTTGCGGCGGCGAGGAGGCCATCGAGCTCGACGGCGTGGAGGTGCGCGAATATCAGGGCCAGGACCTGTCGTCCGTAGCCACCGACTTTCGCGAGAACTCCATCAAGGGCCCGCAGTACATCGACCAGGACAGCTACCGCATGCAGATCTTCGGCCTGGTGGATGCTCCGCGGGAACTGTCCTACGACGAGGTCATCGACCGGCAGCTCTACAAGAAGGTAGTCGAGCTCAACTGCGTGGAGGGCTGGAGCGTGAATATCCTCTGGGAAGGGGTGCTTGTGCGCGACCTGCTGGAGGGAGCGGGCGTCCAGGAAGTGGCCAACACGCTCATCTTCCACGCCGCCGACGGCTATACCTCGTCCCTGCCGCTGGATTTCTTCTACGACAACGACATCATCATCGCCTACAGGATGAACGAGGTGACCATACCGCCGGAGCGGGGCTTCCCCTTCATGCTGGTGGCCGAGGACAAGTGGGGCTACAAGTGGGTCAAGTGGATCACGGCCATCGAGGTGACGGATGATGCCTCCTACGAGGGCTACTGGGAGCAGCGGGGCTACAGCAACGACGCCGAGGCGGGCGGGCCGAAGTTCGACTGAGGGCTGTCTCCGGTGGCGTTGCGCCCTGGGATGACAGGCAGCTCAGGTGTCGTTGTGGTGCTTTCTCCGGATCAGGCTGAAATAGAGATGGACTGCCAGCAGAGCCACGAAAGGGATCTCGATGGAGTTGTGGATCTTCTGGGATTCGGCCTTGCCCAGGAGGCCCAGCGTCAGCGGCTCCACCGTCTGCCAATCGGTGATGCCGAAGCCGGTCACTATATAGACTGCCAGACCCAGGGCCAGCAGCCAGTGGATGGTCTTCCTGATTATCTTGATCGTCTCCTGGCTCATTTCACTGCCTTGGAGATACCCCTGTACGGAGCGGCTGAAACCGCGGCGGCGGGGCCTTTTTCCCGCAAATAGCGGTGCGCCCCGGACCAGGTCACTTGTTCTGTCCGGACGGTGTGATAGGCTCAAACCCTCAGCAAACATCGAGAGGTGGGTCCCATGTATTATGCCCTGCTGGTAGCAATCCTTGTGTTAGCCGCAGCCTCTGCGGTGATGCTCTACCTGCTGCTCTCCCGCGGAGCGCAGGACGGCTCCGACCGCCTTGAGAAGGCGCTGAGGGAAGAGCTGCGCCAGGAGCGGGAGGAATCGGCACGGGCCGCCGCTGAACTGCGCCAGGAGGTCAGCAGTTCGCAGAAGACCTCGTCCGACACTCTCATCCGGTCCATGGAGGCCCTGGGGGGCATGCAGAAGGAGCAGCTGGAGCAGGTCGGCGGCCGCATCCGCGAGCTCACCACCTCCAACCTCGAGCAGCTCGAGAACCTGCGAAGCGTTGTTGACGGCCAGCTGAAGGCCCTCCAGGAGAACAACGAGACCAAGCTGGAGCAGATGAGGGCCACGGTGGACGAGAAGCTGCAGAGCACGCTGGAGAAACGGCTCGGCGAGTCCTTCCAGCTGGTGAGCAGCCAGCTGGAGGCCGTCCAGCGAGGGCTGGGCGAAATGCAGAGCCTGGCCACCGGCGTCGGGGACCTGAAGCGCGTACTCTCCAACGTCAAGACACGCGGCACCTGGGGCGAGGTGCAGCTGGGCGCCATCCTCGAGCAGATCCTCACCCCCGACCAGTACGATACCAACGTCTGCACCTGCGAGGGCTCCAGCGAGCGGGTGGAGTTCGCCATCCGGCTGCCGGGCGCCGACGATTCCCAGGACTCAGTGGTCTGGCTGCCCATCGACGCCAAGTTCCCCCAGGAGGACCTGCAGCGCCTCACCGATGCAGCCGACGCAGCCGATGCCGAGGGCGTGAAGAAGGCCCACGCAGACCTGCTCCGCACTGTCGAGGCGTCGGCCAGGGACATCAGCAGCAAGTACCTGGATCCGCCGCGGACGACCGATTTCGCCATCATGTTCCTGAGCACCGAGAGCCTCTACGCCGAGGTGTTGCGTGAGCCCGGTTTCATGCAGAAGCTGCAGCACGATTACCGGGTGACCATCGCCGGCCCGACGACACTGGCAGCTTTCATCAACAGCCTGCGCATGGGCTTCCGCACCCTGGCCATCGAGAAGCGCTCCAGCGAAGTCTGGCAGGTGCTGGGCGCGGTCAAGACCGAGTTCGGCAAGTTCGGTGATGTCCTCGGCAAGGTAAAACGCCAGCTGGAGACCGCCGGGCGCACTATCGACCAGACCCAGGTGCGTACCCGCGCCATGGAGCGTAAACTCAAGGGTGTGGAGGGGCTGCCTGAGGATGACGCTGGTGAGATGCTTGGACTGCCCCGTTCCGAAGCTGACCAGTTTGCGGACCTGGAGGACGAAGAGATGGAACTGCCGCTGCGATGATGATCCTGCCATGAAAATCATCTGACGCAGGCAGCCGTCCAGCCATTCGCCTCCCGAGGCCTTGAAAGACCGCCTTTGCCAGGGCATCCTGCAGCATCGCGTCATTCCCAATATAATGCCTGTATGGAAGGAAACGCCAAAGTAGCGATCTTCTGGGACGAGTCGTTCCTCTGGGGCCTGATCGCCTACGACACCTTTCGCCAACTGGGGGTCAGCTTCGATCTGTTGAGCTCCGGGGATATCCGCGACGGCGCCCTTGAGGGCCGCGCGGTGCTGTTCGTGCCCGGCGGCTGGGCTAGCGACAAGATCGTGGCGCTGGGCGACACAGGGCGCGACGCTATCCGTGATTACGTCGCTGGCGGCGGCAGCTACCTGGGCTTTTGTGGCGGCGCCGGGCTGGCGCTCTCCCATGAATCCGGCCTCGGCCTGGCGGCCTTCGGCCGGGTCCCCACCATAGAACGCCTACCGAGCTTCAGCGGCCGCATCGTGCTGGAGCGCACAGAAAGCAATCACCCCATGTGGGCCGGCGTCGGGGACGGCGCGGCTTTTCACGCCTGGTGGCCTGGGCAGTTCGCCATCGAGGATGGTTCCGGTGCCGAAGTGCTCGCACGCTACGCGCAACCGCTCGCGGACTCCTACGTGACCGACCTGCCTGTCGGGCCTGCTTACGATTGGAAGAAGTGGGAGGAAGCCTACGGCATCAACCTCGACCCTGAGCGCATCATCGGTGAGCCTGCTGTCGTAGAAACGCGCTTCGGCGACGGCCGGGTCGTCCTTTCATACCTGCATTTCGAGACGCCTGGAGACATGGACGGCAACCGCGTGCTGGCGAACCTGCTGGATTACCTGGCGGGTAGCCAGCGGTCTGATGGCAGCGGGAGCAGTCTGGCGGCGTCTGTTCCCGGGGAGCCGGCCGCCGCGACTGCCGGCGACGGTATAGCCAGGGTAGCCGGGGGTGAAGCGGGAGCCAGGGCACCCGCAGGCCAGGAGGCTTCCGCCGGGGCAGGCACGTCGATTTTACTGCCACCAGACCTCGTGGGACCTGGCCCCCGGACCGGCGCCCACTCGATCGCCCTGGAGCTGGCGGCGGCGATGGACGCTTTCATCGAGCTCGGCCGGCGCAACTTCCTCTGGTACCGGCGCGAACCCTGGCTGCTGCAGTGGCGCCGGGGAATGCGCGGCATCGAGTACTCGACCCTGGCGGCGATGCTGGGGCAGATCGCCCGGCTGGTCCCGGAAGATGATGGGCAGGAGGATGCGCTGCTGGAGGACCTGCAGGAACTCAGGGCACGCGTGCTGCCTTTCCTTGAGGGGGCACGCCGGCTCATCATACTGGAGCGCTTCGCCATGACCGCGGGCCCCATCAGTCCGCTCAAGACTGACGACGACGGGATAGCAGAACTGCGCGGCCGGCTCTTCTCCACCAGCAAGCGTTGCGGCGGCGAATACGAGCAGATCACCTCCCAGGCCGACTCCATCCTGCTGCCGCTGCTCAGGAAGGAACTGGCACCGCCGTCAACCTCCTGAACGGCCTCTCCGTTCAGGAGCCCCACTCTCCAGGGAATGCCTTCCGGGCCTGCCTAGCCGCCCATGCCCATTTCGATGTAGTGGCAGGGACACGCCACTTCACAGATGCCGCAGCCGCTGCATTTAGCGTAATCGACGAACATGGTCGATCCCTGGGGCCGCCCCAGGTCCTTGCTGATAGCTTCCCTCTGGCAATAGATGCGGCACTGGTCGCAAGAGAAACAGAGGCCGCAGCTCATGCAGCGTTTGGTCTCCTCGACGGCATCTTCCAGCGTCAGGGCCCTGTTCACCTCGGCGAAACTCCTGAGGCGCTCCTCCGCGGGCATCTCGTCCTCGACGTGCCTGGGCGCGGCGCCGTAGTAATCGAGCCGCATCTCATCATGACCCACGGGCTTGGCCACATAGGGCTCCCTGTATTCCTCTTCCCTGAAATACGCGTCCATCGCCCTGGCCGCCTGCCGGCCGTGGCCGACAGCGGTGGTGGCTATGTCCAGCGCGGTGACGTCGCCGCCGGCGAATACTCCCGCCGCCGCCGTTTCCTTCCTGGCGTTCACCCTGGCCCAGCCCCACTCGTCGGCGATCTCCTCCATCTGGCTGAGGTCGGGCTCCTGGCCGATGGCGGCGATGACGGTATCCCCATCGATGGTGAACTCCGACCCCTCGACCGGCACGGGGCGGCGCCGGCCGGACTCATCCGGCTCGCCCAGCTCCATGCGGACGCAGGTAACGCTGAGACCGCCGCCGGCCCTGCTGATGCTTACGGGCGCCGCCAGCAACTCCAGCGTGACGTCCTCCTCTTCAGCGGCGGTTATTTCATGGCGGATGGCGGGCATCTCCGCCCTGGTGCGCCGGTAAAGGATGGTGACCTCGGCCCCCAGCCTGCGGCTGACCCTGGCTGCGTCGACCGCCGTGTTGCCGCCGCCGATGACGATGACGCTGCTCCCGACGTCCACTGTCTCGCCGTTGTTTATCCGCCTGAGGAAGTCAACGCCGGCGAGGACGCCTTCCTGGTCCTCGCCCTCGATCTTGAGGCTGGCTCCCCTTTGGGCGCCCACGGCCACGTAGACGGCGTCATATTCCTTCCTGACGTCGTCCCAGGGGATATCCTCGCCGACCCTGACGCCGCACCTCAACTCAACGCCAAGCTCGATGATATTCCGGATCTCCGCGTCGAGAACGTCCTCGGGGAGCCTGTAGGCGGGTATGCCGTACCGGAGCATCCCGCCCGGCTTCTCCTCTGACTCGAACACGGTCACGGGGTACCCCCTCCTGGCCAGCTGGTAGGCGCACGAGAGGCCTGACGGACCGGCGCCGATCACCGCCGCCTTCCTGTCCCGCTTTTCATCGGTGAGCATCTTCAGCTTGAGCCCCCGCTCGATGCCATGGTCGCCGATGACTCGCTCGACGTTGTTGATGGCGACGGCTTCATCCTTGTAGCGCCGGTTGCAGCCGTCCTCACAGGGATGCGGGCAGATACGGCCGTGTACCGCCGGGAAAGGGTTCTTGTCGGTGAGCGTATGCCAGGCAAGGTCAAGGGACTCTTCCACGGACCTTTTTTCCTTGTACGTTTCCGACTGGGCGATGGCCGTCAGGTATCCGCGGATATCCTCGCTGCTGGGACACGAAGTCCGGCAGGGCGGCACGCGCCGCACGTAGACCGGACAGCGGCCGCTGTCCAGGTCCTGCAGCACATAGTCTTCCGGATCAGGCAGCTTTATCTTCACTTCTTCGAACCCGCTGCCTGCTTCGTTCGTCTTGGTCTCCATTCCTATCACCTGACCCTAAAGACGCACGTGCGACGACGTGTTGAACGTGGTGCGGGCGAACCGGTAGCTGTCGATATGGTACTTGGTGAACTCGAAGCCGGTCTCCTCAAAGAAGTTCTTCCAGCCGACCCGCTCTATCCACTCGCCGATACGCTCGTACTCCCTGGCGCCATTCCTGTAGGCGTCGAGGATCCGCCGCACCGCATCGGCAACTTCCGGCCAGCGGGGCGGGTTGTTGGGCAGGCCGAAAGCGGCGAGCTTCATGAACGAAGGACCGCCGCGGGTGCTGGCGGATTTCCCTCCTACCCAGATGGCCAGCGAATCGGTGTCGGGGTCCCTGATCTCCATGGAGGGGCATTGCCCGTGGCAGGCTCCGCAGTACATGCACTTCTCTTCCACGACCTCCAGGCTGCTCTTGCCGTCCACGTTCATGGGCCTGATGGCCGCCGCCGGGCAGATGCCGACCACCTTGGGCAGCTCGCACTGCTGGACGGTGCCATGGTCGATCTTCGGCGGGTGATGGTGCTGCAGGTTGATGGCGATATCAGCCTGCCCGCCGCAATTGATCTGGCAACACGATGTCGACAGCTTCACCCGGTGCGGCAGGTCCTCCCGGGTGAACTCCTCATGGAGGACGTCCATCAGCGCCTTTACCGCTCCAGCGGCATCCGTACCCGGCAGGTTGCAGTGCATCCAGCCCTGGGTGTGCAGCATGTTGGATATCGAATGCCCGGTGCCGCCGATGGGGAAACCCAGCACGCTAGTAATCTCATTGATGAGGGGGTCCACGTCCTTCTCGTCGGTCACTACCAGTTCGAGATTGTTGCGGGTTGTGAAGCGCACATGGCCCTCGCAGAACCTGTCGGCGATATCGCATATCTGGCGTATCTTGTTCACGCTCAGGGTGCGCGGCGATCCGGCCCGCACCACGAAGATCGCATCCCCGCTCTCAGCCGTATACTTGAGCACCCCGGGGCGGATCTTGTCGTGGCGCTTCCACTTGCCGTAGTTCTTCTCCATGGCAGGGTGGAGCATCTTCATGTGGTCCGGGGCGCCGTTGTCCCTGGGCGCCAGCTGTTTCTTGGCAGCAGTCATTGGATCCTCCTGGGTTTCAAGCAGACTCAGCCTGCTCGTCTTTGTCAACGATGTTCGGCGCTTTCACAGGCTCGCCTCCGGCGCGAGGGGCAGCGTACTCCTCGAACTTGATGTAGGAGTTCGTCCGCGGATGTCTCACCATCTGCGGGCTGGGCTCGATGCCGACGCTCTCGAGGAACACACCCAGGCCCACCCGGTCGATGAACTCGCCGATCCGCTCGTGGTCGAGCGCGTTCTCGCTCCAGTATTCCCAGATGCCCCGGACCGTGTCGGTAAAGCACTTCCAGTCCTCCCCGGTCTCCAGCTTGACGAACGGGATGAGCACGGAGCTCATCATGTCGCCGATCTTCAGGGTGCGCTTGCCGCCGATGAGTATGGTCGCGCCGCGGTCCTTGCCCGGCGCGAGCGCCGTGTGCATCACGTTGATGCAATGCATGCACTTGACGCAGTTCCTGTCGTCGATATCGATGCCGCCTTCCCCGAGGCTGATGCACTGGGTAGGGCAGCGGGAAACGACGTTATCGACGACGTACTGCTCTCCGTGTTCATCGACGAACTTCCTCACCTCTTCCTGGTCGACCTGGATCTCGTCGCGCCAGGTGCCGATGACGGGCATGTCCGAACGCTGCATCGAATTGGCGCAGTCGTTGGCGCATCCCGACAGCTTGAACTTGAACTTGTAGGGGAACTCGGGGCGATGCAGCTCGCCGATGAACGTGTCGGTGAGGTGTTTGGTGAGGCCCATGGTGTCGAAGCAGGCCATCTCGCAACGGGCCTGGCCGACGCAGCAGGCCAGCGTCCGCAGCGCTCCGCCGGAGCCGCCGATGTCCCAGCCGCGCTCCATCAGGGCTTCGCCGGCTTCGTGCGTCTGCTCGTTGTCCGAACCCAGCATGAGCAGATCGCCGGTCATGCCGTGCAGCTGCATGATGCCGGAGCTGTACTCTTCCGCTATGTCGCACAGCTCCCTCAGCGAGTCAGTCGAATAAACGAAACCGGAAGGCGGTATGACCCTGATGGTGTGGAACTGAGCGATGTCGGGAAATTCCTCCTTGAGGTCGGAATACCTCGCGATGATGCCGCCACCGTACCCGCTCAGGTTCAGGACTGTCCCGGTCCAGTAGTTGACCCGGTCCTCGTAAGACCGTTCCATCTGGCCCAGGAGCTGGTTCACCTCCGGCTTCGTCCTGGCCAGGTCCTTCAAGTCCTTGACGAAGCTGGGCCAAGGTCCCTCCTCAAGATCGTCAAGTAAAGGTGTCTTTGGCTCGTCCGACATGAGTCCTCCTTCGTGTTCCTGGCTTGCCTTTGGCCACTCCGGATCAGTGTGCGGCCTTCATCAGTACCGTTCCCAAAATGAACAAATCATACCCCCGCATGTATGAAATACTAAATGATTATAATCATGATTGTTGCTATTTTGATGAATATCACAGGCAGCCGCGCAAGGCAGGGACCTGCGGGTTCAGAAAGCACGAAAAAGGGGCGGGTCTGAAGACCCGCCCCTCGCTTGCAAACTATGTGCCGCTGCCTACCAGGAAGCGGTCTTGTGCTGCTCGACAAGCTCGACGAAGCCGGTGTAGTCGACCTCGGTGATGCCGTCGATGATGTTGCTGATGCCACGCGCTTCCAGGTCCGCCTTGAGCGCGTATATGGGATGGTCGCCCATGATCTCCTTGACCCTGCCCTCCATGGCGGTTCCCGCCTGGGCGGCGTAGATACCGTCTTCAAAGAGCAATATCGGAGAGTCCTTGGCCGAGTACTTGGCCGCGCTCTCCAGGTCCGAAGACTCAAAGGGAGATGTGTTCACCAGGTGAAGCATCAAGCCTCCTTTCAACCACTAGCTGAATCCGTCAATAATGCCGCCTAGAAGATGAAGAAGTTCTTCTGGTCCTCCATCATCTGCGCGACCTGCGATGCGTCGATGATCTCCGGCTCGATGACCAGGTCATCCACCGACAGGCCCCGCGCCTCCAGCGACTCCTTGTCCACGTATACCTTCTCGATGTCGTAGGCTTCCAGCGCCCGGAAGGTTGGCGAGAAATTCTTGATGCCGGTGCCCTCGGTGTTCATGCCGTCCTTGATGGCATAGATACCATCATCGATGAACAGTACGCTGATGTCCTGGTCATACGCGCCCATGATCAGTACGTTCTCCAGCCCCTCGAAAGCATAGATGGTGCCATACGGGGCGGTGCGGAACACGATCATTAGTTTTTCAGCTTTTTCTTCTTCTCCCATTGCATTTCACCCCTTACTCTATGCTCTGAAGGTCACTACGCGATCGGCTTCGATGGCGAGCTCGGTCAACATGCCGAGGCCGCCGATCTTGAAGCCGTCAGCGATTACGTCGTCGTTGATGCCGCGGCGCTTGGCTGCAGCGACGCAGACGATGAACTCGGTCCCCGTGTCGGCTGCGAACTGGGACCACATCTTCTGCACGTGCCTGTCGTCAGCCTGGGGCTCCATCAGCTTGGTCGAGTTGAGCACGCCGTCCTGGTAAAAGAAGACGCGCAGGATCTCGTGGCCCTTTTCTACCGCCGCCTTGGCGAACTGATAGGCGCTGTCGGAGGCCTCATGCTGGTACGGGCCTTCCAGAATCAGAATTCCGAATTTCACAACTGTCACCCCTTCCGTCAGGTTTGTCTTTTACGCATCACAAGAAATGCCAGATGCTCGAAAATTGGAATAAACGCAGAATAGAGAATCCCGCGCCCCGCGCGTAATCCTATAACCACCCCTGATGGTTGTCAACACGGAGAGGCGTTGCCGTTCATGGCCGCAGGCCAGCCGCGGGCCGCCGAGCGCAGGGCCGGTTGTCACTCCAAACTGTATCCCTTTTCCCTGAACAGGGTCAAACAGGCATCGACCACTTCAGGGTCGAACAGCTCGCCCTTCCTGCCTTCTACCTCTTCCAGGGCGGCCTCGATGCCCCGGGCGGCCCGGTAAGGACGGTGGGAAGCCATGGCTTCGACTACATCCGCCACGGCCAGTATCCTCGCCTCCAGCGAGATCTCCTCACCTTTGAGACCCTGGGGATAGCCGGAGCCGTCCAGACGCTCGTGGTGCTGCCGGGCCATCTCTGCCACCGGCCACGGGAAACCGACCGGCTTGAGGATCTCGTAGCTCACCTCGCTGTGGGTCTTGATGATGTTGAACTCGTGTTCGTTGATGCGGCCGGGCTTGCTGAGTATCTCCACCGGCACGGCCATCTTGCCCAGATCATGCAGCAGGCCGGCTACCCTGAGACCCTCCATCTGGTCCGGGGGCAGGCCCATCTCCCGGGCCAGGTCCACCGCCAGGTTCGAGACGCGCTGCTGGTGTCCGGCGGTATATGGGTCCCTGCTCTCCGCAGTGGACGCCAACGCCTGCACGACCCCCTCGAACGTCAGCTGCAGCGTCTGGAGGCTCTCGACCAGGTCCCTCTCGGCCATGAGGCGCCGCTCGTCGTTGCGGTCCGCTTCCAGGACGTTGGCGCAGGTGACGAGCAACGGGTGTAAAAAAGACACCGTTTCCTCGCTGAAGTCACTTTCACCATCGGCGATGCCGATCATGCCGGTGATGCTGTCGCCACTTTTGAACGGAACCCCCAGAAAGCTCCTGGCCGGCTCATGACCCCCGAACAGCGCCGCCAGCCCCTCGCCCCCGCCGTCGAGACCGTTGGCTATCACCGGGCCCTGTTCCCTGAAGAGGCGGCCGATGAGCGGGTCGTCACCCGCGACCTCAATCCGGCTTGGGGCCGCGAGCCCGTCATCCGTCCGCCGCCTGCTCTCCCTGAGAGAGTTGAAGGCCCTTGTGGCCAGGAATAGCTTCCCGTCCTCGTACTCGACCTCGCCGATGAATCCGAGCTCGCTGTGGGTTAGTACAAGCAGGCGGTACAGCAGGTCCTCGAAGACTTTGGCGGTGGCAATACCGCTGACGAAGTTGAGCAACGTACGGCTGATCGCGTTGAGGAGCATGTTGTAGTCTTTGACCTTCTCTTCCGCCCGCTTGCGGATGATGACGGAGCCGAGCTGGGCGGCCACGCTGGAGATGAGCTCGATGAACTTGCTGTCCTCCTTCCGGGGCTCCCTGACGAAGAAGTCCATCACCGCCACGACCTCATCCTTCATCAGCACCGGGATAGCCACCGCCGCCTTCAGGCCCGCCTTTTTCGCGTACTCGGACCGCAGGAACTTGCCGTCCTCAGTCACGTCAGCGATCCACTCCGGGCGTTTCGACGCCCATACGCGTCCCGGCAGCCCCACGCCGTCCGGGAAGACGTACTGGCAGCTCGCCTCCCTGAACTCCCTCATTTCGACGGCGCCGCCGTGCCAGGCCGGGCTGCACTCCAGGTGCTTCCCGCCGCTGTCCGGCACCCAGGCCTCCCCCAGGGTCCAGCCGGTGAGCTCGCACACCTTCTGCAACGTGACCTCGAGGGCCGAGTTGAGGTCATCGGTCTCGTTGACAGCCATGGTGATTATCTGCAACAGCCGTAACTCCTGCTCCGCCCGCCGCTGCTCGGTGATGTCCTGGATCGTCCCCCTCATCTTCACGGCCATCCGGTCGGGGCCGCCATCGCCATGGACTATCTCAGCGCTGCCGCTGACGAGCCGCTCGGCGCCGTCGGGACGGATGATGCGGAAATCCATGTCGCGCGTCGAATCCCGCTCGAGGTCCTCTTTCATCGTCTTGAGAAAACGGTCCTGGTCCTCAGGGTGGATAGCCGCGAGAAAGCGAGCGTAAAGGTCATCGCTGTCAGAAGGGTCGAACCCGAAGATGTGGTACAGCTCATCCGTCCAGATCAGTTCCTCGGTGGCGACCTCCCACTCCCAGCTGCCGAGGTGCGCCAGCCGCTGGGCCTCGATCAGGCGGGCCTCGCTTGCAACGAGGGCGCTCTCCGTCTCCTTGCGCGGGGAGATGTCGCGCACGAAGCCGATGATGCGCTTCTCGCCAGTCTCCGGCAGCTCCATCAACGCGCCGCTGGCCTCCACAGGGACCTCGCGCCCGTCGGCGGCGACCAGGTCGAACTCGAGGTTCTCGACGCTCTTGCCGCTCAGGATGACCATGGCGGCGTCCATGGCCCGCTGCACGCTGGCAGGAGTCAGGAACTCGGTGATGCTTTTTCCCGTCAGGTTCCCGGGCCGGCTGAGGCCGGCCAGCTCCGCCGCTCGGCGGTTGCACATGCGGACCCGCATCTCCTCATCCAGCAGCAGGATGGCGTCCGGCGACGTCTCCACCAGGGCGCGGTACTGCCTCTCCGACCGGCTCAGGTCTTCTTCGGCCTTTTTCCTGTCGGTGATGTCCTCAACGATGCCCTTGAAGCCGGACGGTTCACCGCCGTTTCCGTTCACCACGCGGATGTTCGCCGAAACCCAGATGATACTGCCGTCCTTGCGACGGACTCTTACCTCGAAACCCTTGACCTTCCCGCGTTCACGCAAAAGCCCGACCAGTTCGGCGCGCTGCCGGTGATCTGCGTAGAGCTGGGTGGCGATATCGGAGATCGACTCCACCAGCTCCTCCGGGGACGCGTAACCCAGCATCTTCGCCAGGGCGTTGTTGGCGTAACTGAACCTGCCATCGAGGGTGGTCTGGAAGATGCCGTCGGGCGCGTTCTCGACTATCTCACGGTAGCGCGCCTCGGCCTCACAGCGGGCCTCCTCCGACCGCTGGCGCTCGATGGCGGCCCCGAGGATGTTGGCGACCGACTGGACGAAACTGACATCGTGCTCATTGAAAGTCCGCCGGGAGGGAGTGTGCGCCCCCAGGACGCCGAAAGGCTGGTCTCTACCGTAGATGATGACGCTCAGGCCGCTCACGAGACCCTGTTCCAAAAAGAGGGTTGGGACCTTGAAGCGGGTCTCCCGTGAGAGGTCATCTATGATGACGGGCGCGGCTGAGGCCAGCGTGAACCCCGCCTGGGAATCACTGCCGGCCCCCACTGTCATCCGGCCCAGCACCTCCCGCGACCATCCCGTGCCAGCGCGGGCCAGAAGCTGCTCGCCGCCTGGCAGCAACTCGAGGACGCAACAGTAATCCGCGCTCAGGTTGCCAGCGACGGTCTCGGCGGCGGCGGTCATCAGTCTTTCGACATCGTCCTCCCGCAAAGCCCTGCTGCCGAACTCGGCTACGGCCGCCTGCTGGCGCATCCTGTGTTCCATTGCTTCAGGCGTGCTGCTTTCGGATGACTTATCGATGACCACCACACTCACCCATCAAAGTGATTACGAAGGCAACTGTTTTTATCTCCTTCGTGGCGACTGTTTAAACTCCCGGCCGCCGGCGGCTCCCGGCCCGTCCGATCCCCCAGGGACTGCCCTCGCTGATTTGAACTGATCGGTAAAACCCGCTATTTGGTTGAGCGATCCTCCGCGCCGGCGCGCATCCTCATGCGCAGTCCGCGACTCCGCCGATACCGTGCGCTGAGCCAGCGGCCACGTGCCGCTACCAGCGTTTCCTTTCAGAACCGGGCAGCAGGGCCCCGTGGCGGCATGGCACCAGCGGGTGAAAGAAAGGCGGCGGCCCTGGGGGCCGCCGCCGAAGGTTGCCTTTATGCGCTCTTGCTTACGCCATGTCGATGTAGTTGCAGGGGCATTCCTCAGCGCACTTCTTGCAGCCGACGCAGGCGTCGAGCCGGAAGGTATAGCGATCCTCGCCGAAAACGATGTCTTCCTTGGGGATCTTCTTGATGGCGCCGTAGGTGCAGAACATGTAGCAGTTCTCGCAGCCGAAGCACATGCCGCAGCTGAGGCAGCGCTCGGACTCGGCGAGGGTGGCTTCTTCACTGAAGGTCGAGACCACTTCGTCGAAGTTGCCCTTGCGAGCATCCACGCTGATGTGCGACTTGGGCATGCGTTCCAGCGGCGGATAATGCCCGGTGGCCATCTCGTCGAAATTGACCTTCTTGCCGGGGAACTCCTTGGGCATCTCCTCGCCACGGACGTGGTAGTCGATGGCCTTGGCTGCCCTGGCGCCCAGGCCGACGGCCTCGGTGACAGTGCCCAGCTTGTTGGTGACATCGCCGCCGGCGAAGGTGCTGTCGACCTCGGTCATGGACTTCTCGTCCACGGTGATCCAGCCGTTCTCGTCCTTGACCGCGTCCAGGCCCTCGAAGTCGGGCTGCTGGCCGATGGCCGGGATGATCATGTCAGCTTCCATGACGTACTCGGAGCCCTCGACGGGGACGGGGCGGCGCCGGCCGCTGTCGTCCGGCTCGCCGAGCTCCATCTTCTGGACCTTGAGGCCGGTGACCTTGCCGTCCTCGCGGATGACCTCCACGGGGGCCACCAGGATGTCGATGGGGATTCCCTCATCCTTGGTGTCCTTGATCTCTTCCTCTTCCGCCGGCATCTCTTCCTCGGTGCGGCGGTAGACCATGCGCGGCTCGGCGCCCATGCGCCAGGAGACGCGGGCAGCGTCGACGGCGCTGTTGCCGCCGCCGATGACCAGGACCTTCTTGCCGCTGACGTCGACGTCCTCGCCGGAGTTGACCATGTTGAGGAACTCGACGGCATTCATCACGCCCTCGCCCTCCTCACCGGGGATGCCGAGGGTCCAGCCCTCCTGGGCGCCGATGCCGACGTAGATGGCGTCGAAATCCTTGCCCAGGTCGTCGAAACTCACGTCCTTGCCGACCTTGGTGTCATACTTGATCTCGACGCCCAGATCGGCGATCTTGGCTACCTCGGCGTCGAGGACGTCCTCGGGGAGCCGGTAGCTGGGGATGCCGTAGCGCAGCATGCCGCCGGACTTGGGCGCGGATTCGAAGACCGTCACCGAGTGACCGCGGCGGGCCAGCTGGTAGGCGCAGGAAAGGCCCGCAGGGCCGGCGCCGATGACCGCGACCTTGGCGCTGCCATCGGCATCGGCGAACTTCTCGTGCTTGAGACCCTTCGCGATGCCGTAGTCGCCGACGGCGCGCTCGACCTGGTTGATGGACACCGACTCATCGAGCTTGCCGCGGTTGCAGTCAGTCTCGCAGAAGTGCGGGCAGACACGCCCGAGCACTGCCGGCATCGGGTTGGTGTCGCAGTAGATCTTCCAGGCTTCTTCCATCGCCTCATCATGGGTCTTGCCGAAATACTCCTGCTGTCCGATCATCGTCAGGAAGCCCCTGATGTCGTTATCGCTCGGGCAGGCGCTCCGGCAGGGCGGGGTCTTGGGGACATACGCCGGCCGCAGGTGAGATTCCTCACCACGAGAGTATGTCGCCACCCCCACCGCTCTCTTCCTTGTTTTCAAGACTATCGCCATAGCTTCTCCTTTTCCCAGACGTTTCCGTACGCCTGATCGCTGTATGGGCGCGTACGGCTTCGCCCGGGAGTTGCGCTTCTCTTGCCTTTACTCGTTCGCGGCGCCCTCGGTGCGCGGCAACTCGATGGAGCTGCCACCGAAGTAGCCGTACACGCAGCGGCCGGAGTCGATCAGCAGCTTGATGCCTGCCTTGACGTCCTTGCGGGAGACCTCGTCCCCATGCTTCGCCGCCATGGCCTTCTGGAGATCGCCCGCCTTGAGCTTCCGCTTGCCAGCGCTCTCCTCGACGATAGCGAACATCTCGTCTGCCAGCTGTTCAACTGATACAGCCATCTTCAACGACCTCCTTGGTCTTTAGTAGCGGTTCTGCAGGGACCGCTTGTAAGTGGTGCCTGCCCACCTGAAGTCATCCAGGTGATACTTGGTGAACTCGAAGCCGGTCAGCTCGAAGAACCTGGCCCAGCTGATCCGGTCGATCCACTCGCCCAGCCGCTCGAACGGCCTGGCGTTGGCTGCGTACACGTCGACGATCTTCTTGACCGCGTCGGTGACCTCGGGCCACCGCGGCGGGTTGTTGGGCAGATACGGCACGGCCAGCTTGGTGAACATGGGTTCCGTCCGGGCGTTGGAGATCTTGCCGCCCACCCAGATCGAGACGCCGTCGTTCAGGGGATCGGACAATGGCATGGACGGGCAGACGGTGAAGCAGTTGCCGCAGTACATGCACTTGTCCTCGTCGACCTTGACCGTGGTCTTGCCCTCGATCGAAGTCGGCTTGATGGCGTTGTTGGGGCAGGATGCCACCGTGGTCGGGATCTCGCAGAGGTTCGGCAGCGTCGAGTGGTCGATCACCGGCGGGGTGCGGTGCACACCCAGGATGGCGATGTCAGAGGCATGGACCGCGCCGCACATGTTGAGGCAGCAGGCCACTGCCAGGCGCGTCTTGGCCGGCAGGTTCTCGCTGGTGAAGTAATCGGCCAGCTCGTCCATGACCACCTTGACCAGTCCCGAGGCGTCGGTCGCCGCCGAGTGGCAGTGGACCCAGCCCTGGGTGTGGACGACGTTGGAGATGGCGTTGTTGGTGCCGCCGACGGGAATCTTGAGCTCCGCCAGCGCCGCCTTGATCTTGTCGACGTTCTCTTCCTTGTCGGTGAGGAACTCGACGTTGTTGCGGCTGGTGAAGCGCAGGTAGCCGTCGCAGAAGTCCGTCGCGATCTTCGTCATGTTGCGGATGAAGTTGGTGCTGGCCAGGCGCGGCGATGCTGCCCTGACCGTGTAGATGGTGCCCTCGGGCCCGGTGTGCGACAGCACGCCCGGAGCGATCGAGTCATGGTAGAGCCACTTGCCGTAGTTGGCCTTCATCACTGGATGAAGGAACTGCTCGTAATGCGGCGGTCCTATGTCTGTTTTTCTTTCTACATCTGTTGCCATTTTATCTGGTTACCTCCTGATGGATTCTTTTGTTTCCGCGCCGCCCACGGTGTTCCATCGCTGCCGTGGACTGGTTCGGTCAGTCCTGGTTCGCTGGTTATTCCTCTGAGCCTTCGCCCTCCTCGGCGAAGTACTCTTCATAGAAGATGTACGGGTTCTCGCGCGGATGGGTAACCATCTGCGGGATCGGGTCGAGGCCGACCTCCTCGCAGAACCGCGCCAGGGTGACGCGCTCGATGAACTCACCGATGCGTTCGCGGGCCTTACCGTGCTCATCCCAGAACTCCCAGATGCGCTCGATAAGGTCGTGCAGTTCCTCGTAGGGCTCTTCCAGCTCGATGAACGGCACCATGATGGAGCCGAACAGCGCGCCGTCGACGATGGGGGCCTTGGCGCCCAGGGCGATCGCAGCGCCCTTCTCGTCGCCGACCGCCAGGGCTTTCGGCATCTTGTTGATGCAGTGCATGCACTTGACGCAGTTGCTGTCGTCGATGTCGATGGTCTTGCCATCGACCGAGATGCAGCTTGTGGGGCACATGTCCACGACGATGCCCTGGACGTCCATGCCGGAGTCGACATACTTGGCGAACTCTTCCTGGTTCACCTTGATGTCGTCCTTCCAGATGCCGATGATGGCCATGTCGGACCGGGCGATAGCCGCCGTGCAGTCGTTGGGGCAACCGGACACCTTGATCTTGAACTTGTAGTTGAACATCGGGCGGTGGAGCTCATCCTGGTATTCCTGGGTCAGGTTATAGGTGAGCGCCAGCGTGTCGAAGCAGGCATACTCGCAGCGCGCCGGGCCGATGCAGCAGCTCGGCGTGCGCATGTCCGAGCCGGAGCCGCCCAGGTCCCAGCCCTTCTGGGTCAGCGCCAGGAAGGTGGGCTCGAGCTCCTCGGTCCTGGTCCCCAGGAGGACCATGTCACCGGTGGAGCCGTGCATGTTGGTGAGGCCGGAGCCATGCTCGTCCCAGATATCCATGATGCCGTTGAGCGCGTCAGCGGTGTAGACCCATCCGGACGGCTGGTTGACGCGGACCGTGTGGAAGTGGGACACGCCGGGGAACTCCTCCGGCAGGGCCGAGTAGCGCCCGATGACGCCGCCGCCGTAGCCGCGCACGCCCACGAGGCCGCCGTGCTTCCAGTAGCCGCGCTTGTCTTCGTAGGATTTTTCGAGCTGGCGCAGGAGGTCCGCGGCCATCTCAGACTTGCCAGCGACACTCTTGATGTCGGTGACGAAGCTGGGCCAGGGTCCCTTTTCCAACTCCTCCAAGAGTGGAATTTTAAGGTCGTCTGCCATTTCCGTTAACTCCTTTTCCTGTTGCTTACAGTTCGTTTAGCCTCAAGTGAAATGAGATCGGTCTTTACTCTTCTTCCTCTGCCGGTGCCGGGCCGGCGCCTTCCGGTTCTTCTGCTGCCTCCTCTTCTTCCTCTGTTGCTTCTTCCTCCGCATGCGCCGCCGCCGGCGCGATGTAATCAGCCTGCACCGGCAGGAGCGGCAGTATCCTTATGGCCAGCATGTAGATGAGCGCCAACAGGCCGAAGATGCCGATGATCTGGGCCCACTCCACCAGCCGGGGGTAATAACTTACATTGACGCCGTCCAGGAACGGGCTGGTCAGCTCGTAGCCGGGCATCAGCGGGATGGCCAGCACCTGCCCCGGCAGGATGAAGAGGATGCGCTCCCCCAGCACCCCGACGACATGGCAGGCGGACGCCACCAGGATCCAGCCGATCCTGTTGCGCGTCCCCTTGTTGAGCAGGATGACGATGGGGATGATGGCGCCCACCAGGTAGAACTGGACCCAGAAGACGAACGTGTAGAAGCCGCCGTTTCGCATGACGAAGGACTCGGCGTGCTGACCCTCGGGCACGTACAGGTGGGTCAGATGCTCGATGGTAACCAGGAAGGCCACCACGAAGATGAGGCCCAGCATCACGCGGCTGAGGAACTCGAAGAACCGGCGGTCGATCTGCCGGTTGGTGAACTTGAACGAGAAGTAAAGCACCAGCATGGCCAGCGCCGTGCCTGACGAGAGCGCCGCGACGACGAAGGCGAGGGGGGTGATCGGCGAGAAGAACAGCTCCCGCGCGTTGATGATGCCGAAGATGAAGCCGGTGCCCGAGTGGACGAAGATAGCGGTGACCACCGCGGTGATGCCCAGCGCCCGGGCCACCTTGTCGTTCTGCTTGATCAGCGCCCAGAGGTAGAGGATGCCCACCGTGATGTAGGTGGAATAGATAAAGGCGTTCAGGGACAGCAGCGAGCGCGGGTTGATGTTGTAGAAGGGCAGGAAGATGCGGTCCGGACGGCCCCAGGATGAGATCAGGATGAGAAGCGCTCCCACCATGAAGAGGATCGAGTTGAAGGCCGCCACCCGCGAGAGCACCTTGAACTGGGTCTGGCCGAAGATGGCCGCCAGGCCCGAGATCAGCAGCGACCCGGCGCTCAGGCCCACGAAGAGGACGAAGATGACCTTGTCGGCGCTCCAGGTGACCGAGTGGCTCATGCCGGTGATGTAATAGCCCATGAGGAACCTGACGATGGAACCGATCAGCCAGAAGGACGCCACCACTGCCAGCGCCGTGACGGCAGCGTAATACCCGGCTGACTTACCCCTGATTGTCGCAAAATAATATTTAGCCAATTTCAGCCTCCGCAGTCATTGTCAAAGTCCCATGTAATGGACGTTGGGCTCCACCTCGAGGACCGGCCTGAGCACCTCGGTCCTGCCCGTGGCGATCATCTGGGCGACCTCCGAATCGGGATCGCTCGCCAGGCCGAAGACGAAAGCGTCGTTGGGGCACTTCTGCACGCACGCTGGGTCCTCGCCCTTCTCGATCAGGTGGGTGCAGAAATGGCACTTGGAGGCGACGCCGATCATCAGCTCCGGCTGGTCGGGGTTGACTGAGAAACCCATCTGCTCGTTCTTGGCGTCCTCCCACTTGCGGAAGATCATCGAACGGGCGCGGTATGGGCAGGCGATGACGCAGTACCGGCAACCGATGCAGAGATGCTCGTCGATGAGGACGATGCCGTCCTCTTTCCTGACGAAGGAAGCCTTGGTGACGCAGACGTGGACGCAGGGCGGGTCTTCACAGTGCATGCACAGCAGGGGTATGCGGCGATCGGGCGCGCCCGGCAGGTGCTGCTTGGCCTCGGCCATGCGCAGCCAGTAAGCATCGTAACGCTCGTCACCGTAGATGGGCACGTTGTTCTCTTCGCGGCAGGCGGCTTCGCACTCGTTGTCGCAGTCGCCGTTGCAGCGGTCGAGGTCGATCACCATGGCGTACTGCTTGTCGCCTTCGGCTCCGGAGCTGCCGGCTGCCCTGGCGATGAGCAGCTGCGAGCCCGGGGCTACCACGGCCCCGGTGGCAAGGAGGCCACCCATCTTCAGAAACGTCCTTCTGTCCATCTCGTTTTTCCCCATTGCCTTATGCCTCTCCCTGTAGTCCTTTACAAGCTTCTTCCCGCGGCCGGCCTACAGCTCCGGCCGTTCCGACTTGTCCAGCTTCTCGTTGGTGTGGCAGCCGCCCGTCTCGTTGAAGCAGGTAGGCTTGACGCCGTTGTAGTCGTGGCATTCCTTGCAGAACTTCTCGTACTCGTGGCAGGAGAAGCACCGCTCGATCTCGTACTTCTCGTTGCGATCGGCATGGCGGACGACCTTGACGCGCTCCTCCTTGAGCAGGACCATGTGGTCAGAGCGCATGAAGTCGACATCCCGCACGCATTCGTCCACGTCGGGATCGATGCCGCCGTTGGTCTCGAAGTCGGGCTTGAGCGGCGTGTCGCCGATGTCCCCGCTGGCCGCGCTGACGATGAACGGCGAAGCCAGGACCAGCGCGAAGATGATGAGTGCTACATAGGCTCGTGTCATTCTTTAGCCCCCAGTTCGATTGCCCTGCCGACCAGCTGGTGAACGCCGCCGACCTCGATCATTGGCATCCCGTACTTGGGAAATACCTTGGTGAACTGCGCCTTGCAGATGGCGCATATCAGCGCGAAGAAGTTGGCGCCGTGGCTGTCCTTGATGTTCTGGTAAGCCTGCATCCGCGGCATGGCGCCCTGCAGGCGGACATCCAGGATCTCGTCGGTGAGCAGCCCGCCGCCGCCGCCGCAGCAGAAGGTCTTCTCCATGATGGTCTCCTGCTCCATGTCGACGTAACGGTTACAGGAGGCCTTGATAAGCTCCCGCGGGATGTCGAACTGGCCGCCGGGGGAATCGCCCATGCGCGAACCGCGGGCGACGTTGCACGAATCGTGGAAGGTCGGCACGAACTCGTCGTTGGCCGACTTGTCCAGCTTGATGGCGCCCCGCTTGACCAGGTCGAGGGTGAACTCGCAGATGTGCTGGGGCCGCGGGTACTTGGGGTCGAGCCCCAGGCTCTGGTCCAGCGGCCCGATCAGGGTGTTCCAGAAGGAGTAGGCTATCCTCCAGGCGTGGCCGCACTCGCCGACGATGAGGCGCTTGGGCCTGATCTCCTCGATGGCCTTGCGGATGCGGGAGGCCGCCCGTTGCATGTGGCTGTAGTTGCCGATGAACATGCCGAAATTGCCGGCCTCGGAGGCAGTGGAGCTGAAGGTCCAGCTGATTCCCGCCTGGTGGAAGACCTTGGCATAGCCGATGAGCGACTCCACGTGGGGGGAGGCGAAGAAGTCAGCTGAGGGTGTGACCATCAGGATGTCCGCCCCCACCTGGTCCACCGGCAGCTTCACCGGCACGCCATCCTCTTCCTCGATGTCCTCCTCCGTCGACTCCAGGGTCGCCTTGAGCGCCTTGGGGTTCATGCCGAGGTTGTTGCCGATCTCATGCAGCTTGATGATGATGGAGTTGACGTACTTCTGGCCCACGCCGATGTGGTCCATGATCTCGCGGGCCGCCATGGAGATCTCGGCTGTGTCGATGCCATAGGGGCAGAAGACCGAGCAGCGACGGCACTGGGAACACTGGTGGAAGTAGCTGAACCATTCGCCCAGAAGCTCCAGGTCGAAACGCTCCGCTCCGGCGATCTTGCCCAGCAGCTTGCCCTCGGTGGTGAAATATTTCTTGTAGACCTTGCGCAGCAGATCGGCCCGGGCCACCGGCATGTTCTTGGGGTCCTTGGAGCCGAGGAAGAACTGGCACTTGTCGGTGCAGGAGCCGCAGCGCACGCAGATGTCCATGTAGTCCTGGAGCGACTTGTACTTCTTGAGGAGCTCGCCCAGCTTGTTGACCGCTTCCTTCTCCCAGTTGTCCACCAGGGTGGTGGGGAAGTCCATGCCCTCCATGTACTCGGGCGCGGCCGGGTACGGCTTGTAGCCGGCGGCGGCCCCCGGCTGGATCTTAGGCACCTTGATGCTGCCGGTCAGCTCCGGAGCCTTCACGTCGCCGATCTTCGGCTTGGGCTCCTTCGCCCCGGTCACTATTTCCAGGTCGGTCAAGACTTCTTCTTGCTCTGCAGCTGTTTCTGCCATTGCATTTCCTTTCAAAAGTCCAGGGGTACCGCTGCCTTTCCCTGCAGTTGGCCCTGGCTGGAACTTCGCCCGTGCAGGCCGGAAAGCAGTGCCTTCAAAAACTTTCGCGGAGATGCCCCCTGGAGCCCCTTGCCCCCGGGCGCCCCGCCCGTGGCCGCTGATCCTGGCAGTGCGGCCTGTGTTTCAGGCCCGGCCCGCGCGCTCTCGCGCGGGCCGGGCCGAATAGCGCGTTTACTAGACGCAGCCGGTCGGCTTCGGCAGGCCGGCGATCTTGCAGGCCTGCAGGGCCGGGCCAGCCGGGTACAGGTCGTACAGGTAGGCGCTGTTGCCCTTCTCCGGGCCGAACATCTTCTTCATCTCCTTGATGAGGATCTTGATGGCCGGAGCGATGTTGTACTCCTGGTAGTAGTTGCGGAGGAAGTTGACGACCTCCCAGTGGGCCTCGGTCATCTCGACGCCTTCCTGCTCCGCGATGTAACCGGCTACACCCTCGTTCCACTCATCGAGGTTGATGAGGTAGCCGTCGTCGTCGGTCTCGTATGTCTTTCCTTCAAAATCAAAGCTCATTTTGCATGTCCTCCTTGTGATTTAGTTGAGTTCCATGAGCCTGGATGGAATCTTTGCCCGCCTTATCCCTCTTCCTGCGTCATGTTCGACGCGATCTGGATCGATTCCGGTGCTGCGGCCCAGGGCGTCACCAGACGCTTGTCCCGGGCATTGTCGACCTGGTTCCTGGTCGGGCTGAAGAAGATCCCGCCGGAGTGCATCAGCTTGCTGAACGGGAAGTAGATCAGCAGCAGGAACACCAGGGTGATATGGATGATAAAGAACGCGTCAGCAGGCATCTCCTGAGGGTTGAAGGACACCAGGCCGAGCACGAACTCCTTTACTGAAGTCACGTCGGTGCGATAGAAGTGCTTGAGCAGCAGGCCCGTGCCGGCGATGCCGATGAGCAGCACGAGCAGGATATAGTCGGTCATGACGGTGATGAAGTTGGTCCGGTCCACCACCAGCCTCAGCAGGAACAGCATCATCAGTCCGCCAAGCATGATGAGGCCGGCGTAAAGTTCGAAGGTGGTGAGGTAGACGAGCCAGGAGGGGGAATAATCGAAGGCGAAACGGTAGTGCTTGAGGAGCGCGACCAGCAATCCGAGGTGGAAGACGTATCCGAAGAGCCAGATGATCTTGTTTCCATTGAAGAGGCTCTTGAAGAGGGTCACCTCGGCGACCATGCGCCGCGCTACTCCCGGCGCGGCCACGGGGGCCGGCGTCTGGGGGATCTTCAGCGGCGCCGGGGTGCTGGCGTACTTCCAGATCCTGTAGAGGAAACCCGCAATGAAGAACAAGATAGCCACGTACGCATAAATCACAAAGAAAATCGTTAAGCCGCTCATACCTCTTCCTTTATTGACCGAATGGCACGCTTCCGACAGGCTTTGTTACCCGGATTGGAATATCGTCTACGACTACCAACAGACGGCCCCCACCCTATACCCCCCGAGGCATCTGGAAACATATCACGCCCGTTTGGAGGGTGTCAAACCCCCGGGGTTGATGTCTCCCTGCAACACCTGCTCCAGCGGTAAAAATACCGTAGAGGGTATACAGGCAAGTGCGAATGTATCACCCGGTTCCGGCTGTTGTCAATAGGTATAAGAAAAAGTTCTGGACAGTCCGCGCGAAGATGGCCGGCGGTCCCGGGTCAAAGGGAGAAACCGGTGCGCCGCACGAAGGCGGCGAAGCCCTCGGCCCAGCCGTCCGAACCGAGGCTGTGAAGGTGCGTATAGGAGGCCAGCACGTTGCCCGCGACGATGCCGTCGTGCTCGCCGTCGATGCCGTTGCCCCGCCTGACCCGGTAGGCGAAATCCACCGGCCCCAGATCCACCACCTCGGAGTAATGGAACTCATGGCCCCGGACCCTGAGGCCCTGCTCGAACCAGCTCCCGCCGGTGGCCTCCAGCTCCATGTAGCCGTGGCCCCGCGGCTTGTCGTGCATGACGATGTCGCAGGGCAGGCAGCCCGTCATCTCGTGGCGCTTGCCGTCCCAGGCCATCGTCCGCGACAGGTACATCAGCCCGCCGCACTCGGCGTAGACAGGCATGCCGCGCTCTACCGCCCGCCTGATGTCCTCCCGCAGGGACCCGTTCGCCTCCAGCTCCGCCATGAACATCTCGGGGAAGCCGCCGCCGATGAAGAGGCCGTTGAGGCCGGGGGGCAGGCTGGCGTCCTTCAGGGGGCTGAAGGGGACCAGCTCGGCTCCGGCCAGCCGCAGCGCCTCGAGGTTCTCCGGATAGTAGAAGGTGAAGGCGCGGTCCTGGGCGACGCCGATCCTGAGCGAGGGCGGCGGCGGCTGCGCCTCGGACAGCTCCAGCGGCGCCAGCGGCGGCGCGGCTGCCGCGATGGTCTCCACCCGGTCCAGGTCGACGCTGTCGGCGACGATGGCCGCGATGGCGTCGACGGCGCGCTCCGGGTCCAGCTCTTCCCTGGCCGGCCTCAGGCCCAGGTGGCGCTGGATGATGCCGATCTGGGGGTTGCGCCGGACGGAGCCCAGGACCTCAAGGCCGGTATAGTGCTCGATGGCCGCCCTGAGCTTCTGCTCATGGCGCGGGCCGGAGACCTTGTTGAGGATGACGCCGGCGATGGAGATGTCCGGCTCGAAATTCTCGTAGCCCATGAGCAGGGGCGCAATGCTGCGGGTGAGGTTGCGGGTGTCCACCGAGAGGATGATGGGCGCCCCCAGCTGGCGCGCCAGGTCGGCGCTGGAGCCTTTGCCCTCCAGGTCGGTGCTGTCGAAGAGGCCCATGTTGCCCTCGATGATGGCCACGTCCGCGCCCCGCCCCGCCCGCTGGAAGGACTCATGGATGCGCTCTTCGCCCATCATGAAGAGGTCCAGGTTGCGGCAGTCGCGGCCCGCGGCCAGGGTCAGCCACATGGGGTCGATGAAGTCGGGGCCCTTCTTGAAAGGCTGCACCACGACGCCCCGGCGGCTGAGGGCGGCGCAGAGACCGATGCTCATGGTGGTCTTGCCCGACGACCGGTGGGGCGCCGATACCATTATCCTGGGAATCTCCATAGTGCCTCATTCTGACACGGCCGGGGCCGGCGCGCCAAACGGCGGGTGGGCGGCAGCGCCCGCTGGCGAACGGCACCGTCCCCCGCCCGGCGCCAGATGATCGCCCGGCAAGCCGCGGGACTCGCCCGCGCCGGGTCAGGCGGCGGTCATCCCAGCCGGTCCAGGGCCGCCTTTAGGTCATCCGGCAGGGGCGACTCCAGCTCGATGACCTCCCCGGTCACGGGGTGCCCGAACCGGAGCCGGTGGGAATGGAGGAACTGGCGGCCCACCCCCAGCGTGTCCTTGCGCCGGCCGTAAGTGGCGTCGCCGGCCACCGGGTGGCCGATGGCCGCCAGGTGGACGCGTATCTGGTGGGTGCGCCCGGTCTCGAGCCTCACCTCCAGCAGCGAGTAACCGCCGGCCCTGTCCCGCTCCCGGCTGTCCGCCGGCCAGCTTTCTGCCACACGGAAATGGGTTACCGCGTCGCGCCCGCCCCGCGCCGCCACCGACATCTGCTGGCGCCTGGCGGCGTCGCGCCCCACCGGCGCCTCCACCGTGCCTTCCTTCGTCTCAAAAACGCCGTGGACCAGCGCCAGGTAGGTGCGCTCCACCTCGTGCCCGGCCAGCATGTCCACCAGCAGCCGGTGGGATTCTTCGCTCTTTGCCACTATCATCAGGCCGGAGGTGTCCTTGTCCAGCCGGTGCACGATGCCGGGACGCCGCGGGCTGTCGCCGCCGGCGATGCTGTGCGCCAGCAGGCCGTGTACCAGCGTCCCGCGCGCGTGCCCCTTGGACGGGTGGGTGACGATGCCGGCGGGCTTGTCCACCACCAGCAGGTGCTCGTCCTCGAAGGGGATGGCCAGATCCATGGGCTCGGGCTCAAGGGTGGAATCGGGCGGCGGCGGGACCTCGGCCTCCACCAGCTGCCCGGAGCGCACTAAAAAATTCTTGCTGCGCGGGACGCCGTCGACCGTGGCAAGGCCCGCCGCTATCAGGCGCTGCGCCGCCGCGCGCGAGCCCACGCCGGGAGCCGCGGCCAGCACCCTGTCCAGGCGCTCGCCGTCGTCGCCGGCCGAAACCCTGATGCTGACCCTGTCCGGCCCCGGCGCCGCCACCGGCAGCCTAGCCTTCACCCTGGGCGCCGTCCCGCAGGAACAGGTGGTACAGCAGCAGGGCCACGCCGCTGACGATGAAGATGTCCGCCAGGTTGAACGCCGGCCAGTGGGGCAGGCGGATGAAGTCAGTGACGCTGCCGAACGCCAGGCGATCGATGAGGTTGCCGCTGCTGCCGGCCAGCAGCAGGGCCAGCGGCCAGGTCACCCCGTCCCGGTCACGCACCAGCAGGGTGGCCATGACGATGACCACCACGACGATGATGCCGATGGTGATGATCAGGGACGCGTAGCCGTCGAGCAGGCCGAAGGCGATGCCGCGGTTGCGGACATACTGGAGCTTGAGGACCGGGGTCAGGTCCACCGTCTCCAGGGGATGCATCCAGGCGCGCACGAAATACTTGGAAAGCTGGTCGGCGCCCAGCAGGAAGGCGAAGACCAAGAGCAGCTTGCCCGGGACCCGGCTTGCCGGCGCGGTTATTTCTCCTGCCGGCGCTGACATTCCACGCACCTGGTCGCATAGGGGACGATCTCCAGGCGGCCATCCGGGATGGTCTCGCCGCAAGACTCGCAGAGGCCGTAGGAACCGTCCTCGATGGCTGCCAGGGCCGTGTCTACGCTCTCGATCATCTCGCGGATCTTTTCCTCCGTGGACAGGTCCATGTCGCGCTCGATGGCCATGGCGGCGATCTCCGCGCTGCGGTCCTCGTTGTTGATGTCCTGGGCCATCGACGCCTGGGCATTCTCAAGATCCTGCTCGATGCGTTCGAGGTCACGCTCCAGCCTGGCGCGCAGCGCCGTGAGCGTCTCCTTGCTCTTGCTGTTATCACGTGCGGGCATGATCGTTAATGGCCTCCCCGGCTGTCGATGGGTTGATTATTCCTCGGGCAGGAATGTTTCTAACTTGAGGCGCGCCTCCGCCGCCGGCATCCCGGCAAGCAGCAGGGTCTTCTCCCTGTGACCCTCTCCCTGCACGATGCTGACCCGGCTCTTGCGCAGGCCGGTAAGCGCAGCGACATACCTTATCAGTTCACGGTTGGCCTTGCCCTCCACCGGCGGCGCCTGGATCCTCAACCGCAACCGCCCGGCCGCCCGGCCGGCCACCTGGTTCCTGCCGGCCCCGGGGACCACGCGGACCCTGAGCAGGGCCCCCGCCGCGGAATCCTCGAGCATCCTACCACTTGAACTTCTGGTCGTCGGTGTCCGTGTCGAGGTCAGCGAACGGGTCGTCGGCGATGATCGTCTTGTCCTCGATCACTTCCACCTGCGGAATCCTCACCGCGTCCTCCATCCCCTCTTCCTCACGGGCATAACCCGCATCACCAGGGAAGTCAGTTTCTCTGGCGGACTCCCTCGCTTCAAGGCTCTCCGGGACGGAATCCGGCGTCGCTGCCTCCACCGCGGGTTCCGCCGCCGCTTCCGGCGCCGCCTCGATGACCTCATCGAGCTCCTCGAGCCTGGCGGCGGCCTGGTCCTGGTCGATGATGTTGACGAAGCTCTCGATCACCTTGCGGATCTCATAGCGCAGGTCCTCGTACTTCTGCTTGAGGGCCTGCACCGAGCGCTGGACCTTCTGCCGCTCGGCGTAGGAATCGTTGATGATGCCCCGCGACTTGAGCTCGGCGTCCCTGAGGATGAGGTCGGCTTCCTTCTGGGCGTTCTGCTTGAGCTCGTCCGCCTGCTGCTGGGCCGAGACCAGGGTCTTCTTCAGGGTCTCCTCGATGTTCTGGTACTGCTCCATCTTCGACTCAAGGTTCTCCAGCCTGTCCTTGTAGTCGATGTTCTCGTTGAAGAGGCGCTCGAACTCCTCGACGATCTGGTCGAGGAACTCATCCACTTCGAGGTCCTTGTAGCCGCGCATGGCGCGGGTGAACTCCTTGTGGCGTATGTCCAGCGGCGTCAGTTTCATCATTACCTCCCTGTCGTGGGAAACGGTGCTCCCGGCTCGCCCCGCCCTCTCGCGGCGGTCGCATGCGGTCACATGTTGATAATCACGCTGGTGATGATCTCCTCAATTATATACAAGACGATGATCGCCACCATCGGGCTCAGGTCGATGGGCCCCGCCAGCGGGATGAAGCGGCGGAAAATGCCCAGGTACCACTCCGTAGCGTCATAGCTGAACTTGAAGATGGTGTAGAGCGCCTTCTGGGACGGCAGCCCGATCCAGCTGAACAGTATCCTGATGAAGATGAGGACGATGAAGATAAGAAAGACATAATGGATGAAGTTGGCCAAGTCGTAACTGGACACGATGTACTACCCCAGCTCGTTGGAGCGGTGGACCGTCACCTGGACGGCGTCGATGATGGCCGAGCGCACCCCGTCCCGCTCCAGCTGCGCCAGGCCGGCGGCGGTGGTTCCCGCCGGCGAGGTCACCCGGTGGCGGAGCTCCGTGGGCGAGAGGCCCTCCTCAATGAGCAGGCGGGCAGTGCCCTCCAGCATGGAGACGGTGAGCTCGCGGGAGACGGGGCCCGGCAGGCCCGCCATCACGCCGGCGTCGATGAAGCCGTCGGCGATGAGGGCCATGAAGCCAGGGCCGCTGCCGCTGATGGCTGTGGCGGCTGAAAAAAGTTTCTCCGGCAGGGTGACGATGCGGCCCAGCGGCGCCAGCAGTTCGGTCACCATCTCCTCGGTCTCCAGGTCTACGTGCTCCCCGGTGGCCAGGACCAGCGTCCCCGCCCCGACGGCCACGGCGACGTTGGGCATCAGCCTGATGACCGGCACGCCCACGGTGAAGAGCATCTCCAGCGAAGTGGTGGTGCGGCCGGCGGCCAGCGAGACGATGATCTTGCCCATGCCGAATAGGTCGAGGCAGTCCGTCAGGGATGACTCGATGTCGCCGGGCTTGACCGCCACCAGCACCAGGTCGCACCGCTCCACCAGCTCGCGGTTGCTGCCAGCCACGGTGACACCGGTCTCCTCCGCCAGGCGCTCCGCCACGAAGCCGGCCGCGTCGGCAACCACCAGGCGCGAGGCCATGGCCGCATCGGCCCCGACCCAGCCGCGCACGAAGGCGGAACCGATGTTGCCCGCTCCGATGAGGCCGATATCGCCGATCTTCATGACTGGTTGAAGAACCCTTTTTCCAGCAGGCGGGCCTTCTCCTCGGCTGACACCTCGACGTTGCGCGGCGTGAGCATGAACACCTTGTCCGCGACCCGCTGCATGCCCCCGTCGAGGGCATAGGTGAGGCCGCTGGCGAAATCGATGAGGCGCTTGGACAGGTCGGTGTCGGCGTGCTGCAGGTTGAGGATGACCGGCACGTCCTTCTTCAGCTTGTCCGCCACCTGCTGGGCGTCGTTGAAATTCTTGGGCATGACCAGGTGCACGCGCACGTTGCCGGGCGAGGCTGACCGGAGCGGCTTGATGCGGGTCACCTTGCCGCCCCCTTCGGCGGGGTAGATGTCGTCGTAGTCCACCCGCTGCTTGCGCGAGGACCGGTTCAGTTTGCGCACGTTGGGGCTGCGCTCACGGTAAGACTCCTCCAGCTCCCGCTGGGCTTCGCGGTAGTCTTCCTCTTCCCGGTAGTCATCTTCTTCGAGCCCGTCTTCCACGAGCCCGAAATATACAAGGGTCTTTTGCCACATATTGCTGATGGCGATCACCTCCAGTTAACACGAACGAGTTGCTCTATTTTTCTCCCCCGGGGACGCTATCCCTTCGCCCGGGGTCAGTCGAAGATCACGTTTCCGAGCCTGATGATCGTCGCGCCCTCCTCGACGGCGACGGCATAGTCATTGCTGGTGCCCATGGAAAGTCGGTTGAAGGAGTGCCTGCCGGACCATTTCCGCGCCAAGGCGGCGGCCAGTTCGCGAAGCGATGCGAAGACCGATCGGGCGGCGCCGGGGTCGGCGGCCAGCGGCGGCATTGTCATGAGGCCCATGAAGTTCACCCCTTGATACCCTGAAGCCTCCTCGAGGAAGCGGTCAACTTCGTCTGGAATGATACCACACTTGCTCCCCTCCCCGCTAATGTTCACCTGCAAAAGGACGCCCGCCGGGGCGGGGGCTCGGCGGTCTATCTCCCGCACCGTCGAGATGGAATCCACGGAATGGATCAGGCGCGTGAGCGGCAGCACCTGGCGCACCTTGTTGCTCTGCAGGCGGCCGATGAAATCCCAGGTGAAGCTGTCGCCCCAGGCTTCATGCTTGACGGCCAGCTCCTGGGCGCGGTTCTCCCCGACCAGGGTCACGCCCCCCCGGGCCAGCGCTTCCATCCCGGCGGCGGACACGTACTTGGTCGCCACCAGGAGCTCCACGCCGGCGGGGTCGCGCCCGGCGCGGCGGCAGGCGTCGCCGATGGCGGCGCGGGCGCGCTCGAGGTTGGCCCTGATCCGTTCCGGGTCGAGGTCCTCGGGGCCCCTGGTCACTCGATCCATGCCAGCGCCCCCTGCCTGCCGGTGACGCCGTCCCGGCGGTAAGAATAGAAATCCTGGTCACAGGCGGTGCAGATGTCCAGCAGGTGGACGTCGCCGGCGCCCACCCCCGCCCTCTCCAGTTCGCGGCGCGCCGCCAGCCGCAGGTCGAGGTTGCGCCCCTGGACGGCCTCGCTGCCGAAACGGGCGGCGAAGGCCGAGGCGGCGGCCGCGTCCACCTCGTAACAGCAGGGCCCGATGGACGGGCCGATGGCGGCGGTCAGCTTTTCCAGCTCCGCCGCCGCCGTCTCCCGCAGCCGGCGGACGCCATTGGCGACAACTCCGGCCACCAGCCCCGCCCGGCCGGCATGGATCACCGCCACCAGCGACCGCCCCCCGGAACGCGCCGTGACCACCACCGGCACGCAGTCGGCGAAAAGCAGCAACAGGGGGGCGCGCTCCATGGAAGTCACCAGGCCGTCGCAGGGGTCGAAGGGGCTGAAGGCGGACTCGCGCCCGTCGGCGCCGTCACCCACGTCCTGCTCGCGGCCGAGCTCCCTGACGACATCGCTGTGACGCTGCCGCGGTGAGGTCAGGCGCTCCGGCGGGAAGCCGAAGTGGCCCCCGAGCAGCTCACGGTTCCTGATGACGCGCTCGCGGGCGTCGCCCACGTGGAAACCGAGGTTGAGCGACCTATAGGGGTGTTCGCTTACGCCGCCGCTCCTGGTGGTGAAGTATACCCGTACGCCCTTGACCGCACGGTCGAACTCCCAGAGGTCGATATGGCCCCATTCCTCCCGGTGGAACGGGTCGCGGTCCAGGTTCAGGTACTTTTTCAGCAGGTCGTTCATGACAACAAAAAGGGCAGGCACTTCACGCGCCTGCCCTGGATCAGCATCCTTTGAGCCGCCCTCCCGCGATCAGCTAGTCCTCATCCCTCAAAAAAGTAGGGATGTCAAGGACGTCCTCACCGATCTCGAAGTCCGGCAGCTCCTCGTCCGGAGCCAGCGGCGTGACCGGCTCGCTTGACGGAGTCGCCTCCTGGCCGGCTCGGATGACGCGCCCGCGCTTCGCCTGCCGGTCGAAGCCGGTGGCGATGACGGTGACCTTGACCTCATCCTTGATGTCGTCGTCGATGACGGCGCCGAAGATGATGTTGCAGTTGGCGTCGGCGGCGCTGGAGATGACCTCGGCCGCCTCGTTTACCTCGAACAGCCCCAGGTCGGAGCCGCCGGTGATGTTAAGCAGTATGCCGGTGGCGCCCTCCACCGATGACTCCAGCAGGGGCGAGGAGATCGCTGCCCGGGCCGCCTCGGCGGCGCGGTTCTCGCCGCTTGCCAGCCCGATGCCCATGAGCGCCGAACCCGCGTCCTTCATGATCGCCTTGACGTCGGCGAAGTCCAGGTTGATAAGACCCGGAACCGTGATAAGGTCGGTGATGCCCTGCACACCCTGGCGCAGCACGTCGTCTGCCACCCGGAAGGCGTCGATGATCGAAGTCCGCTTCTCCACGACCTGGAGGAGCCGGTCATTGGGGATGATGATGACGGTATCCACCTTGTCCCTGAGCGCGCGGATGCCTTCCTCGGCCTGGTCGCTGCGGCGCTTGCCCTCGAAGGAGAAGGGCCGGGTGACGACCCCCACCGTCAGCGCGCCGAGCTCCTTGGCCACCTCGGCGATGACCGGCGCCGCGCCGGTGCCGGTGCCCCCGCCCTTGCCGGCGGTGACGAAGACCATGTCGGATCCCTTGAGCGCTTCGCGGATCTCGTCGCGGCTCTCTTCCGCCGCTTCGCGCCCGACCTCGGGGTTGGCCCCCGCGCCCAGCCCCTGGGTGATCTTGCCGCCTATATGCATCTTTATGTCGGCGTCACACATGAGCAGCGCCTGGGCATCGGTGTTGACCGCTATGAACTCCACGCCCTTGAGGCCGGCGTCCACCATGCGGTTGACGGCATTGGTACCGCCGCCGCCTACTCCTACAACCCTGATTACTGCCAGATAACTGCTCCCTGGATCCAGCATGTCCTAAAAACCTCCTGCGGGTTCAGGTTTTGTCAGATTGCCCAAACCAACCCTTGACCCTTTCCAGAACCTCGTTCCAAAACCCTTGAGTGATGGTTGAGGGTTCAGGCGCCTGACTTGGCCCCCTTTTATGAGCCTGCCTCGAACCATACAAAAGCAAGCCCACGGCGGTAGCATAAACGGGATTACCGGGGATGTCAACAGCACCCGGAGGCGCTATCGGCAGCCCCTGCCGCGCCGGCAGCCGGGCGATGTGTTCAGCCACACCGCAAATACCCTCAAGCTGGCTCGTACCCCCTGTGACCACTATCCCTGCAGCAATACTTGAGAGAAATCCGCTGTCCTGAGCCTGGGCCATGACCAGCCTGAAGATCTCCGAGACCCGGGCCTCGATGATGCGCGCCAGGTACTTGCGGGAGAAGGTGACGGTGCGCTCCGAGCCGCCGAAGATCCCCGCGTCGGCCTTCACCATCTCGATGTCCTCCACCACGTGGCTCTGGCCGTGGCCGTACTCGATCTTGATCGCCTCTGCGGCGGGCAGGGGCACCTTCAACCCCACTGATATGTCCTTGGTGACGTGGTTGCCGCCTACCGGCAACACCGCAGTGTGCACCAGCCGGTCACCCACGAACATAGCCACGTCGGTGGTGCCGCCGCCGATGTCCACCAGGATCACACCCGAGCTGCGCTCGTCCTCTGTCAGGCAGGCTTCGCTTGAGGCCAGCGGCTCCAGCACGATGTCATCCACCTCTACCCCGGCGCTGCCGACTGCTGCGATGAGGTTCTGGATCGAGTTGACCGCGCCGTAGATCAGGTGACCGGACATCTCTATCCGGCGCGCGAACATGCCCACCGGCCGCTTGATGCCGTCCTGGCCGTCGAGGGTGTACTCCCGGGGCAGCGCGTGGATGAGCTGCAGGTCCGGCGGCACCTCCACGGCGGTGAGGCGCTCCATCAGTTCCTTGCGTTCGGCGCTCGTCACCTGGTGGTCCGGGTTGGCGTTGTCCAGCGTCACCTTGCGGTTCATCGAGACGATGTGGGAGCCGGCGACTCCGACGAAAGCTCCCGGTATCGGGACGCCCGCCGCCCCGGCTGCCTGCTCCACCGCCTGGTGGATGGAGCCGGACGCGTCGTCGAGGTCGATGACGACCCCCTTGTGCATGCCTCGCGCCGGGGCGCTGCCAATCCCCGTCACCCGCGCCAGCGTGCCGTCAGCGTCCAGTTCCCCCACAAGGCATGCCACCTTGGTAGTGCCCACGTCCAGGGCCACCACGCGCGCGGACTCGCGCACGGGTTCCGCCGGCGCCGGGCGTCGCTGCCGGCGTGGCCTTTGGCTGTCCTTCGCAGCGCTCACTGCGCGGCCGCTGCGTCGGCGCCGGGTTCTGTCTCCTGGGGCGCGTACTCTTCCTGCGGCTGCTCCGGCGCAGCCTCCGCGGCCGCTTCCGCCGGCGCCTCGCCGCCCGCCGGTTCCTCTTCCCCGGCAGCAGGCTCCGGCGGAGCGTACTTGGAGCGGGTCACCGGCCGGTCAGGCACCGAGACGTCGATGATGACCTGCTCGCCCGCGGCCGTAGTCCGCGCAATCAGCTGGCGCAAGACCTCGAACTTGTAGGCATGGTCCTCGATGGTCCCGAAATGGACCTCTATGCCGCTCAGGGTCGCGGCGTCGATGATGCCGTCCACCACCGTCACCCGGGTGAACTCCTGGTGCAGGTTGACCGGCGCGGAGATAATGAACTCGATGCCGGTGAGGACGTCGGCGCACTCCATGTGACCGCCCACATCCGCCTCGCACCTTTCAGCGGTGCCAAGGACGGGCAGGGCGGTGTCGGGCTGGCCGGCGATGGAAAGCACCCGGGCGTCGTCTGAAAGGAAGTAGCTGCCACCGTCGCCGGCGTAGGAAGCCACCGGCCGGTACTCGAAGACCTCCACGTGCAGGGTGTGGGGGAAGTCGCGCCTGATCTCCACGTCCCTGACCACCGGCAGCTCCCGCAAAGCGTCCCGGGCGTCGTCGTAGGAATACTTCAGCAGGCTGTGCCCCTTGAGCCGCGGTCCCATGACCGCCAGCAGCTCCTCCTCGCTCAGGATGTGGTTGCCGCTGATGACGATCTCCTCCACCGCCAGCAGCGTCGACTGGCTCAACCAGAAGTAGCCGCCGGCCAGGAGCGCCAGCGCCAGGACCAGCGTGGTCAGCGGCCAGAAGTAGCTTCTTTTTTCGTTCGCGGCCTTCAAGTCAGGGGCTCCAGCGAGAGGTCGCCGAGCAGCTTCACCTCCGGCTCCAGGACGACGCCGAAACGCTCATGCACCTCCCGGCGGCCGCGGTCCATCAGTTCCAGCACGTCGGCCGCCGTGGCGCTGCCATGGTTGATGATGAAATTCGCATGCACGGTAGAGATTTCCGCGCCACCTGCCCGCATTCCTCTACAACCGGCCCTGTCGAGCAGCTCCCCCGCGCTCGCCCCCGGGGGGTTCCTGAAGACGCTGCCGCAACTGCGGCCGCCCACCGGCTGCGCGCCGCCGCGCCGGGACTGGTAGTCCTTCATCGCCGCCCGGATCGCTCCGGGATCGCCCGCGGCCAGCTCCAGTTCGACCCGGCACACCACCGCGTCCGGGGGCAGGTCGCAACGGCGGTACGAGAAAACCAGCTCTTCGCGCGGCAGGACACGGCGCCCGCTCGGCAGACAAACCTCCACCGCCGCCACCACGTCGGCCATGGAGGCGCTCCAGGCGCCGGCGTTCATGGCCACCGCGCCCCCGGCTGTTCCCGGTATCAGGGCCAGCGGCTCCAGGCCGGCAAGGCCCGCTTCGGCTGCTGCCGCTGCCAGGCGGGCGAGGGTCGCGCCGCCGCCGGAATCGATCCGGTTGCCGTCGATGGAAAAAGATTTAAGCTCCCCCGCGAGCCTGAGCGCCAGCCCGGGCCAGCCGGCATCGGCCACCAGCAGGTTGGAGCCGCGGCCGAGGATGAACCAGGGGACGCGGCGCCGGGCAGCGACAGAGAGCACCACCTGCAGGCGCTCGGCGGAATCCACCTCCAGGAGCAGCGCGGCCGGCCCGCCGCACCCCAGCGTGGTGAAGGGGGCCAGCGGCTCGTCCGCGCTTCCCGTTCTGCCGGCAGCCTGCTCAAGTTCCGAGCGGACCGTGCTGTCAAACAATGCTTGCCTGCCTTTCGAGGGCTTCCAGGAGGTCTTCGCCCACCTTGAAGATGTCCCCCGCCCCGAGGGTGATGAAGATGTCCCCCTCGCGCAGCTCCCTCAGCAGCAGGGGGACGATGTCCCGGGCCTTGGGGATGTAGGCGATATTGACCTCCGGGGTCTGGCGCAGGGCGGAGTCCACCACCAGCTTGCCGCTGATGCCCGGCTCCGGCTCCTCGCGGGCGCCGAAGATATCGGTGACTATGGCCAGGTCGCAATCCGTGAGCGCCTGACCGAACTCGTCGTGAAGGTAGCGGGTGCGGGAATAGAGATGGGGCTGGAAGGCGCCGATCACCCGCTTCCAGCCGCCCGAGCGGGCTGCCTCCAGGGTGGCCGCGATCTCGGTGGGGTGATGGGCGTAGTCGTCCACGATGGTCACGCCCAGGGCCTCGCCCTTGACCTGGAACCGCCGCGCCGCGCCGCTGAAGCGGGCCAGCGCCGGGGCTGCCTGCCGGGGCCCCACGCCCACCAGGTCCAGCACGGCGAACGCCGCCAGGGAGTTGAGGGCGTTATGGAGCCCGGGCACCGCCAGGGTCACTTCCATCTCCTGGCGGCCGCCGCTGGCCTCCCAGGAGAGGGTGTAGCTCCCGCCGCCGCCGGCGCTGCCCTTGTAGCCGGTCGCCCGGTAGTCCGCCTCCTCGCCGGCGCCGTAGGTGACGACCCGGGCGCCGGTGCCGGCGGCTACCTCCTTGAGCAACGGCTGGTCCCAGACGACCAGCGCCCCCGCCCCGGGCAGGCTGGCTGCGAACTGCGTGAAAACGTCCACCACCTGATCGAGGGATACGTAGTGGGAATGGTGGTCCAGCTCGACATTGGTGATAACGGCGATCTCCGGGTGCAGGTGTAAAAGCGAGCCGTCGCTCTCGTCCGCCTCAGCCACCAGCCACTCCCCGGAGCCGCAGCGGGCGTTGCTGCCCACGTCGTTGAGCTCGCCGCCGACGACGAAAGATGGCTCGAGGCCCAGGCTCTCCATGGCATGGGCCACCATCGAGGTGGTGGTCGTCTTGCCGTGGGTGCCGGCCACGGCGATGCCGCGCTTCATCTCCATGAGCTCAGCCAGCATCTCCGCCCTCAAGAACACCGGGATCCCCCGGTGGACAGCCGCCGTCAGTTCCTCGTTGCTGGACGGGATGGCGGTGGAGACCACCACCGCGTCCGGCCGGCTGTTCAGGTTGGCCGCGCTGTGGCCGAAGACAACCCTCACCCCCGCTTCCTCCAGCATCCTCGTATAGCGCGACCGCTTCAGGTCCGAGCCGCTGACCTCGTAACCGAGCGTGTTGAACACCTGGGCGATGCCGCTCATGCCGGCGCCGCCGATCCCGATGAAATGCAGTTTCCTTGGTCCTGTCATCCTCTGCGTCATTGCCTTGGTCATCCCTCTCCTGCCATGCTGAGAACCTCCGCGGCGACCCTTTCGGCGCCGTCTCCTGAAGAGATGCGCCTGCTGGCGGCCGCCATCGACGCCAGCCGCTCCCGGTCGCCCAGCAGCTCGCGCACGCGGCCACCCAGCGCCGCGCCGTCCAGCCCGTCGTCGGTTATCACTTCCGCCGCTCCGGCAGCCGCCATCCACTCGGCGTTCTTCAGCTGGTGGTCGGCGGTGGCGTACGGGTAGGGAACCAGGAGCGCCGGCTTTCCCTGGGCCGCAAGCTCCAGGATCGAAGCGCCCGCGCGGGCCACCACCAGGTCAGCGGCGGCCGTCGCCTGCGGTAAATCATTCGTATAGTCTAGCAAATGATAGTTCTCGAGGTCGGCCGGCCGATCTCCGAGCATCTTTTCGAGCATGCCGTGGTCCCTCCGGCCGCTGACATGCACCAGCTGAAAGTCCAGGCTGCCGCTGCCGAACGCCTCGACTGAGGCAAGGTTGAGGGAACGCGCCCCCAGGCTACCGCCGTAGATTAGCACCACGGGCGTCCCCTCCCTGAGGCCGAACAGCTCCCGGCCGCGCCCGGCATCGGCCTCAAGGACCGCCTTGCCCATGGGGCGTCCGCTCAGGAAATACTTGCCCGACTCGCGCCCGGGGATGGGGAAGCTGAGGGCGACCCGCCGCGCCAGGGGGGCCAGGGCGCGGTTGGCCAGGCCCATGTGGGAATCCAGCTCCATGATCAGGGTAGGGGTGCGCCGGAGCCAGGCGACGAAGACCGGCGCCCAGCTCACGTAACCACCACCGCCCACCACTACGTCCGGCCGGCGGCGCCGCAGGATGCCGAGGCAGTCGAAGCTGCCCTTCACCAGCGACCAGAGGAAGAGGAAGGCGCGGGGGGAGAGCCTGCGCTCGAGTCCCCTCAGGTCTGCCGTATCCAGCTGGTAGCCGGCCGCGGGCACGAGCTCCTGCTCCAGGCCCCGTCCGGTGCCGATGAAGCTTACCTCTGCGCCCTTATCCGTAAGCGCGCTCGCGAGCGCGAGAGCGGGAACCAGGTGGCCGGCCGTCCCGCCGGCCGCGATTACCACCTTCAATGGTCTTGAACCTTGCTGTGCCAACTCTACCCCGCTTGTTGACGGAAATGTTCAACAGGATGCCCACCGCCGAAAGAATGACGACCAGGCTGCTGCCCCCGTAGCTTATCAGCGGCAGGGGGATGCCGGTAAGGGGCAGGATGCCGGTGGCTGCCGAGACGTTGATGGCCGCCTGCCCCACCAGGAGCGAAGTGATGCCCGCGGCCAGGAACTTGCCGAAGCGGTCGTTGCACTTGAGGGCGATGCGGAATCCTATGTACGCCAGGGCGGCGAAGCCCAGGACGACCCCCAGCACGCCCGCCAGCCCCAGCTCCTCGCCGATGATGGAGAGGATCATGTCCGTATGGGCTTCGGGCAGGTAGTTGAACTTCTGGATGCTCTCCCCCAGACCGAGTCCCAGCAGCCCGCCGGAGCCCATGGCCACCAGCGACTGCACCAGCTGGAAACCCGCGTCCTGCGCCTCGCTCCAGGAACGGATGAAGGAGATGTCCCAGAAGTGCAGCAGGGAATCCATGTAGGAGGCGACGCGCTCGCGCTGGTGGGAGAAGATCATCAGGGAAGCCATGGCCGCCACGACCGTGCCGGCGCCGATGCCGGCGATGACGCGCATCCGTACCCCGCTGACAACCAGCATCATCACAATCGCCGTGAAGAGGATGCTGGCGGTCCCCAGGTCGGGTTCGGCCGCTATCAGCAGCAGGGCGACGAGCGGCAGGCCCAGCACCGGCCCCGCCAGCTTCTCCAGCCGCCCCAGCAGCCTGGGCTTCTCGTACAGGCGCGCTGCTATATAGATGACGGCGGCCAGCTTGGCCAGCTCCGACGGCTGGAAGGTCATGAAGCCGCTCGACCCTATCCAGCTGCGGGCGCCGTTCTGGGTGACGCCGACGCCGGGGATGAAAACCAGCATGAGCAGGAAGATCGAGACCCACATCAGCAGGGGGGCCGCCCGGCGCAGTTTGCGGTAATCGAAACGAGCCAGCGTCAGCATGGAGACGATGCCGATGCCGGCGAAGATGAGCTCGCGCTTGAGATAGCGGTAGCTGTCAGGGTTGCCGGCGCCGGAGCCCTCGTCAAAGAAGCCCTGGGCCCAGCTGGCGCTGAAGACCATGACCACGCCGAGGGCGAGGATGGCCATGGTCAGGATGAGCAGGAACGAGTACTCGAAATAACTCCTGGGCGAGCGGTCCCCGGCGGCGGGCTTCCCCCCGCGGCGCTTGCCGGCGGGCTTCCCCCCACGGCGCTGGCCGGCGGGCTCGCCGCCCCGCCTTTTGGCGGCGCGCTTCTTCCTTTCCACACCCCTGTCCTCTCTTACGCGGCTCAATCCCTTTCCTTTTCCAGCCGGCGGACGATGCTGATGAAGTGCTCGCCCCGCTCCTCGTAGTCGTGGTACTGGTCGAAACTGGCGCACGCCGGCGACAGCAGGACGATGTCCCCGGGCGCAGCACCCTCGCGGGCCAGCCGCACCGCTTCCTCCAGGTCTCCCGCCGTCACTGTTTCCCGCCCCGCCCGCTCGAAGCTGGCGGCGATGGCGGCGGCGGCGGCGCCGATCAGCAGGACCTGCCTGACCTTGCCGCCGGTGGCGGCGCTTGCCAGGCGGTCGAAGGAGAAACCCTTGCCGCTGCCACCCAGGATCAGGTGGATCCCGGCCTCGTAAGCGGTCAGCGCCCTGACGGCGGCGTCCACGTTGGTGGCCTTGGAGTCGTTGACATAGATGACGCCATCCACCGTTCCCACCTCCTGGAGCCG
>QZKG01000053.1 GCA_003599855.1 Gaiellales bacterium
ACATCTTCTCCCTCCAGCAGGAGTTCGGTGAACTGGCTGGCCTCAAAGTGGCCATCGTCGGCGACGTCCTCCACAGCCGCGTGGCCCGTTCCAACATCAGGGGCTTCCGGAAGATGGGGATGGAGGTGACCCTGGTGGCGCCGCCGGCGCTCCTGCCCAGGGGAGTGGAGAGTTTCGGGGCTGAGGTCTCCCACAGCCTGGACAGCCTGGCCGGGGTCGATGTCATCTACCTCCTGAGGATGCAGAAGGAGCGCCATGAGGGCGCCAACTTCCTGCCTTCGCTGAGGGAATACATAGCCGGTTATTGTGTGGGGACGGGGCACGTGCGCCAGGGCCAGAAAGTGCTGCACCCCGGCCCGATCAACCGCGGTGTCGAGATCGCGGCGGAGCTGGCTGATTCCGGCGAGAACCTCATCCTGCAGCAGGTCGAGGCGGGCCTGGCGGTCAGGATGGCTATCCTCTACCGCATCATCGTGGACAGCGCGGCGGCGGGGGAGGAAGACAGCAGGGGGAGAGACGCCGCCGACGGTCCGGAAGCGGCCGCCGGGGAAAAGAAACCCGGCCGGGGCAGCATCCGGGCGGTGGGATAGGGCAGGGGGGACGTTGTTTCCTATGTTTCCTAACTCTGGGAAAGGGTCCGGCAAGACAGTTGCCATGCGGAAGACGATGCAGGACCGGCAGCATGGAATGAAAGGATCAGGGATGACAACAACCGCAGTCTGCAGGTGTGCCGGACCGGCGCTTTGGGTCTTGGCGGTGCTGCTCCCAGCCCGGCTGAAAAACTTCATAAAGAAAGCGAACAGGATAGCGATTTGACTGCCACGATTGCCAGACGAGGAACCAGGGCCACGCTGGTCATCCGCGATGCGCGGGTGCTCGACCCGGCGGCGGGCGTCGATGCGCGCACCGATGTATACGTTGAGAAAGGCGTCATAACGCGGGTGGGCAAGGTCGGCAAGAGCGCCGCCGAGACCGTCATCGAGGCCGCGGGCAGATTGCTCGTGCCCGGTTTCGTCGACCTCCACGCCCACCTTCGCACCCCAGGGCGCGAGGACGAGGAGGATATCGCCAGCGGCACCGCCGCGGCGGCGGCGGGTGGCTATGTCACCATCTGCGCCATGCCCAACACCGATCCGGTGGTGGACCGGGAGGCGGTCCTGGCTTCGCTCATCGAGGACGCCGAGAAGGACGCCGCCGTCCGCGTAGCCTTCCTGGGCTCCATCAGCCTCGGTCTTCAGGGGGAGCGCCTCAGTGAGATGTGGGACCTGGCAGCAGCGGGCGCCGTCGCCTTCACCGATGACGGCCGGCCCGTGAGTGACAGCGGCCTCCTCAGGAGCGCCTTCCAGGCGGCTGCCATGGTGGACCTGCCGCTCAGCCTTCATTGTGAGGACCTGGCCCTGTCGGCCGGGGGCGTCATGAACGAGGGTGAGGTCTCGGCGCAGCTGGGACTCACCGGCTGGCCGTGTTCGGCCGAGGCCGCCGACGTCGCCCGCAGCCTGGAGATAGCGCTGTACGAAGGGGGCCGCATCCATATAGCCCATCTGAGCTGCCGGCGGTCGCTCGAAGCGGTCAGGTCGGCCCGGGCGGCCGGCGCCGCTGTCACCTGCGAGACGACGCCGCACCACCTGGTCCTCACCGACGAGGCCGTGCGAGGCCTCGATACCAGCTTCAAGATGAACCCGCCACTGCGCACCGAGGACGAGCGCCGGGCGCTTATCGAGGCGCTCGCTGACGGCGCCATTGATTGCGTCGCCACCGACCACGCGCCCCACGCGCCCCAGGAGAAGGAGACGCCCTTCGAAGAGGCGGCCTTCGGCGTCATTGGGCTGGAGACGGCGTTCCCGGTCCTAAACACGGCGCTGGTGGAGACCGGCGAGCTGCCCCTGGAAAGGCTGATCCTGGCCATGTCCACCAGTCCGGCGCGGATCTTCGGCCTGCCGGTGCCCGCCGTGACCGAGGGGGAAGAGGCCAATCTCGCTCTCATCGATACCGAAAGCGAGTACCGCATCGACCCGTCCACTTTCCGCAGCAGGTCGCGAAACAGCGCCTTCACGGGGATGGCGGTGCGTGGGAGGGTGGAGCTGACCCTGGCGGCGGGGCGGTTGGCCTACAGGAACGGCTTGTAGCTTTTAAGCAGCAGGCAGCACTATGAAGGCAGGCCCGGACTCAGCAATGGCAGTCTGGGAAAAGCCTGTCATTCTGAGCCGCTTCAGCGGCGAAGGATCTCAAAGGCCAGGAGGGAAGGGAGAGATCATTCGCCAGCGCTCAGGGTGGAGGGTGAGTCTCAGAATGACAGGGGTGAGTCTCAGGACTACCGTGCGAGCTTTTGAAAACAGGACAGAACGGAGAATCCAAGGGATGACGAGCAAACAGGAAAGCGGAAACAGGAAACCGGGAACATCATCACCAGCGGCAGTAGTGCTGGAAGACGGCACGATCTATGAGGGCCACGCATTCGGCGCCCAGGGCGAGGTGTACGGCGAGATAGTCTTCAACACCTCGATGACCGGCTACCAGGAGATCGTCACAGACCCGTCCTACCATGGTCAGATGGTCACTTTCACCTACCCCCTCATCGGCAACTATGGTGTGAACAGGACGACGAGCGAATCGAGCGACGTGCACTCGCGCGCCGTCGTCGTCCGCGAGGCGCACAACCTCGCCGAGAACTGCACCGCCGATGAAGGCTGGATCGACTGGTTGGCAGCCCAGGGAGTCGTCGGCGCCAGCGGCATCGACACCCGGGCGCTGACCCGCCGCATCCGCAGCGCCGGGGCCATGCGCGCCTGCGTCGCCGCCGGCCAGTTCGATCACGAGTCGGTCCTCGCCCGGGTCAGGGAGTCGCTGCCGATGTCCGGCCAGGACCTGGCCCGCAAGGTGACCTGCATCGAGCCCTACGAGCTGGAGTTCCTCAAGGCCCGTTACGACATAGTCGCTATCGACTACGGCATCAAGCGGTCGATCCTGAAGTTCCTGGGCGCCGCCGGCTGCAACATCACGGTGATGCCCGCCACCGTCACTGCCGATGAGGTGCTGGCGCTGGCCCCCGACGGCGTCTTCCTCTCCAACGGTCCCGGCGACCCGGGCGTCCTCGACTACGCCGTGGAATGCGCCCGCGGGCTGCTGGGCAAGGTCCCCGTTTTCGGGATCTGCCTCGGCCACCAGATCCTCTGCCAGGCCCTGGGGCTTGAGACTTTCAAGCTGAAGTACGGCCACCGTGGCGCCAATCACCCCGTCAAGAACCTCGACACCGGCGAGGTGGAGATAACCTCCCAGAACCACGGCTTCGCCGTGCAGATGCCGGCGGCGCTCAGCGAGCGGCTCGCGCTTGTCCGCGAGGGACTGACTTTCTTCGAGGCGCCTTCGCGGGACGAGTTGCTGCTGGAAACAGACGCGGGCGAGGCGCTCATCAGTCACCTGAACCTTTATGACGGCACGGTGGAAGGGATCCGCTGCCTCGACGCGCCGGCCTTTTCCGTGCAGTACCATCCGGAGGCCAGCCCCGGACCCCACGATTCCCAATACCTGTTCGATGATTTCATCCAGATGATCGAGACCGGTCACACGGAGCGTGCCTGATGCCGCGCCGCACCGACATAGAGAAGATCATGCTCATCGGCTCCGGTCCCATCGTCATCGGGCAGGCCTGCGAGTTCGATTATTCCGGCACCCAGGCCTGCAAGGTGCTGCTGGAAGAGGGTTTCGAGGTCATCCTGGTCAATTCCAACCCGGCGACGATCATGACCGACCCCGACTTCGCCACGCGCACGTACATCGAGCCCCTGGACGTGCCCACCGTCACGGCCATCATCGAAAAGGAGCGCCCCGACGCGCTGCTGCCGACCCTGGGCGGCCAGACGGCCCTCAACCTGGCGACGGCGCTCTCCGAGGCCGGCGTGCTGGAGAAGTACGACGTCAGGCTCATCGGCGCCGATTACGAGGCGATCCAGCAGGCGGAGGAGCGCGACCTTTTCCGCCAGGCGATCGAACGGATCGGCCTGAGGGTGCCGCGCAGCGACCTGGCCAAGTCGGTCAAGGAGGCCTGCCGCAAGCTGGAGCACCTGTCGCTGCCTATCATCATCCGCCCCAGTTTCACCCTGGGCGGCTACGGTGGCGGCGTGGCCGAGGACATCGATGCCTTCTGCCGCATAGTGGAGGACGGCGTCACCGCCAGCCCCATCGGACAGGTGCTCCTGGAGGAATCGGTCAGCGGCTGGCAGGAGTTCGAACTGGAAGTCATGCGCGACCGGGCGGACAATGTCGTCATCATCTGCTCCATCGAGAACATCGACCCCATGGGTGTCCATACCGGCGACAGCGTCACCGTGGCCCCGGCCCAAACGCTCACCGACGCTCAGTATCAGCGGCTGCGGGATGCCTCCCTGGACATCATCCGCGAGATCGGGGTGGAGACCGGCGGCTCCAACATCCAGTTCGCCATGAACCCCCGGACCGAGGAGATCGTCGTCATCGAGATGAACCCGCGCGTCTCGCGCAGTTCGGCGCTGGCGTCCAAGGCCACCGGGTTCCCCATCGCCAAGATAGCCGCCAGGCTCGCCGTCGGCTATACGCTGGACGAGATCCCCAACGACATCACCCGCAAGACGCCCGCGTCCTTCGAGCCCACCATCGACTATGTTGTGGTCAAGACACCGCGCTGGGCCTTTGAGAAGTTCCCCCAGGTGGACACGACGCTCACGACCCACATGAAGAGCGTCGGCGAGAACATGGCCATCGGCCGGACTTTCAGGGAAGCGTTCATGAAATCGATGCGCTCCCGTGAGCTGGACGTCAGGACCGACCTGTCCGCTGACACCGGCGAGATGCTCAAGCGGATCGCCTCCCCCTGCGCCGAGCGCTACGACCTCATCCTGGAGCTGCTCAGGCGCGGCGTCACGGCGGCCGAGATCGAGGATGCCACCAGCATCAACCCCTGGTTCATTGGCGAGCTCGAGGGCGTCATCGACAGCGAGAAGCGCATCGAGGGACGCCTGCTCGACGACCTGGACGCCCATGAACTGCGGGCGGCCAAGCAGGCGGGCCTCTCGGACGAGCGCATCGCCCAGCTCACCCTTTCCACCGAGGACGAGGTGAGCCGGGCGCGGCGGGAAGCAGGCGTGACGCCGGTCTATAAATCGGTGGACACCTGCGCCGCCGAGTTCGAGGCGGAGACGCCCTATTTCTATTCCTGTTACGACCAGGAGAACGAGGCCCTCAGGTCCGGCCGGGAGAAGGTCATCATCCTGGGCAGCGGTCCCAACCGCATCGGCCAGGGCATCGAGTTCGACTACTGCTGCGTCCACGCCGTGATGACCAGCCGCGAGGCCGGCTACGAGGCGATCATGGTCAACTGCAACCCGGAAACGGTCAGCACCGACTACGACATTTCCGACCGGCTCTATTTCGAGCCGCTGACCTTCGAGGACGTCCTCAGCATAGTCGAGAACGAGCAGCCGAAGGGCGTCGTGGTCCAGTTCGGCGGGCAGACGCCGCTCAAGATCGCCGGGGAGCTCGAGGAGGCGGGCGTGCAGATCCTGGGCACCCCCCGGGACGCCATCGACCTGGCCGAGGACCGGGGCCGCTTCGGCAAGGTGCTCGAGAAGCTCGGCATCGCCCACCCGCCCTACGGGACGGCCCGCAGCCGCGAGGAGGCTCTGAACATCGCCGAAAAGATCGGGTTCCCCCTGCTGGTGCGCCCGTCCTACGTCCTTGGCGGCCGGGCGATGGAGATAGTCTACGACTTCGAGGACCTCGAGCGGTACATCCAGGACGCCGTCCAGGCGTCGCCCAAGCATCCGATCCTCCTGGACAAGTTCCTCGAGGACGCCATGGAGGTGGATGTCGACGCCGTCTGCGACGGCGAGGACGTATACATCGGCGCCATCATGCAGCACGTGGAGGAGGCGGGCGTGCATTCCGGGGACAGCGCCTGCGTCATCCCCACCTACTCCATCGCCGATCACCTGCTGGAGCGGATCCGCGAGCACACCGCCGGACTGGCTTTGGAGCTGGGCGTGATCGGCCTGCTCAACATCCAGTACGCCGTCAAGGGTGATGAGGTCTACGTGCTGGAGGCCAACCCGCGCGCCTCGCGCACAGTCCCCTACGTGAGCAAGACCACCGGCGTGCCGCTGGCCAAGGTGGCTACCCGGGTCATCCTGGGCGAGAAGCTGGCAGCCATGGGCCTGCCCGCTGCCCCTTCGCACGGTCATTACACGGTGAAGGAGGCCGTCCTGCCGTTCTCGCGCCTGCCCGGGGCCGACACCACCCTGGGCCCGGAGATGAAATCCACCGGCGAGGTCATGGGCGTGGCGCCGTCGTTCCCCATCGCTTTCGCCAAGTCCCAGGCGGGGGCGGGGCAGAAGCTGCCCGCCACCGGAACGTTCTTCATCAGCATCTGTGACGCCCACAAGGAGCAGGCGGTCGCCCTGGGCAGGCGCCTGCAGGAGCTCGGTTTCCGGATCATAGCCACCTCCGGCACGGCCGAGGCGCTGGAGCGCGCCGGGGTGAGCGCAGAGCCGGTCAAGAAGTTCACCGAGGGGAAGCCCAACGTGGTGGACATGATCCTTACCGGCAAGGTCGACGCCGTGCTCAACACGCCCCGGGGCCGGGGCGCCCGCGCAGACGGATATGAGATCCGCCGGGCAACGCTCAGGACAGGCATTCCCTGCATAACCACCATGACCGGGGCTGAAGCCGCGGTGTCGGCCATCGAGGCCAGCCGCGACCCCGAGATCCAGGTCAACTCACTCCAGGAGCTCCATGGGCGCGCCAGGACGAGCTGAAGCAGCCTATTCCGCCTGCCGCGTCATCGAGAGCCGGCCGGTGGGAGCATACCGGCTGGTATCCTTCATCGCCCGGGAGATGGCCGCCGGCGCGCGGCCCGGGCAGTTCCTGATGGTCCGCCGCTCCGGTCCCGCCCTGGACCCGCTGCTGCCCCGGCCCATGAGCATCCACGATGTCGAATCGGACCTGGTCAAGGTCCTTATCGACCCGGTGGGCAAGGGGACGCTCAACCTGGCTGCCGCCGGGGTGGGCGACCAGTTCAACGTCCTGGGCCCGCTGGGCAACGGTTTCAACCTGGAGGGTGACGGCCCGGCCCTGCTGGCGGGCGGCGGCATCGGCGCCGCACCCCTTGCGTATTTGGCGCGGCAGCTCATGGATCGCGGCCGCGAAGTCACCTGCCTGCTGGGCTTTCGTTCCCGCGCCCAGGCCATCGCCGCCGAGCTCTTCCGTGGCGTGGACGTGCACGTCTCCACCGAAGACGGCAGCGTCGGCCGGCAAGGGCTGGTCAGCGAGCTCCTGAGCGGGTGCATCGCCGGCCTGGGGCCCGGAGCCAGGCAGGCGGAGCTGTTCGCCTGCGGGCCGGACGCCATGCTCAGGGCGGTCAGCGCCACCGCCCTGGAGTGCGGCGTCAGGTCGCAGGTGTCGGTGGACACCCACATGGCCTGCGGGGTCGGAGCCTGCCAGGGGTGCGTCGTCGAGACCGTCCAGGGCTACAGGCGCGCATGCTCGGAAGGGCCGGTATTCGCTGCCGCTGATCTGAAATGGTAGAGGTGTTGAAGACAGCCCTCGGGCCGCTCGGGCTCGGCCACCCGGTGATCAACGCTTCGGGGACATTCGACCTGCTGGAGGCGGACGAAGTGCTCAGGGCGGACCTGATGGCGGAGTTCCCCTTCGCCGCCTATGTGCCCAAGACCGTGACCATGGAGCCGCGCGCGGGCAATGACCCGCCGCGCCTGTTCGAGACCGCCGCGGGCCTGCTCAACTCGATCGGCCTGGCCAACAGGGGCATCGAGGCGTTCATCGATGAGGACCTGCCCCGGCTGGCGGCGCTGCCGGTGCCGCTCATCGCCAGCATCGCCGGCGAGCGCACCGACGATTACGGCCGCTGCGCTCTGCTGCTCGACGAGTGCGACAGGGTCGACGCCGTCGAGCTCAACATCTCCTGCCCCAATGTGGAACTGGGTGGCATGGCGCTGGGCTGCGACCCCTACAAGACGAGGCAGGCGACCGAGTACGCCCGGGAGTCCACTTCCAGGTTCCTCATCGTCAAGCTCACGCCCAATGTCACCGACATCACCTCGCTGGCGCGCGCCGCGGTGGAGGGCGGCGCCGACTGCATCTCGGTCATCAACACCGTTCACGGCATGGCCCTCGACCCCCTGCGGCTCAAGCCCGCGCTAGGGCATGTCACCGGCGGCCTTTCCGGGCCTGCGATCAAGCCGGTGGCGCTCAGGGCCATTTACATGATCAGCCGGGAAGTGGATGTGCCGGTCATCGGCATGGGTGGGGCGACCACGGCCCAGGATGTGCTGGAGTTCCTGGCTGCCGGCGCCTCGGTGGTGGCTATCGGCACGGCCAGTTTCCGCGACCCGCTGCTGGCGGCGCGCCTCGCAGGCGAGCTCCGGGTGCTCATGGAGCAGCGCGGTTTCGGGTCGGTGCGGGAGCTGATCGGCCACGCGCATAAAGAATGAGCCGGGCCAGGGTTGATGCTGACCCGCTCAAGGCTGGCCAAGGCCGGAGGGCGGCTCCGGCGGACAGCATGGCCGCACATCGTCGCAGCATAAAGTGGGCGGCCCCGCGAGGCCGCCCGTGGTAGTCTCAGGTCGCTGTGAAGCTGTATCTACGGCAGCTGCGGCAACGAGCCGTCGGTGGGAAGATCGGGGATATCCGGCATCGCCTGGATCGTCACGTCCGACGGCAGCACGAACAGGTCGTCGGGGACATCTCCGACATCGCTGTACTCGAAGACGATGCTCTGCTCCTCGTTGCCGCTGGCGTCATAGGTGACGAACCGGCTGGGCAAGCCCTGGGGGCCCTTGAGCTCGAGCACGACCCTGCCTTCGCCGGGGACGCTGATCTCGTAGGTGTCATCATCCGTTGCGGTGCCCGGCATCGCGGCATAAAGGCCCAATATCCCGGCCGGGCCCATGCCCCAATACATCGTTTCCTCGCCGGCTGCTGCATCAGACTCCATGGCCACCTTGTCGCTGACCACCCACAGCTTGCCTTCTTCCTTGTTGAAGATGACATAACTCTCCGGGTCCTTGGGGTCCTCCCAGCGCCAGCTCCCGTCTTTCTGCGACCAGATGACCGTGACCTCTCCATCGACGGCCACCGTGACCGTGGCTTCGATGTTCTCGACCGACGCGAACGGGTCATCGGCGTTCTCGTCGTCTTCAGCGGTCTCAGTAGTGACGGGTTCGTCCAGCTGGCTATCCGTGGTCGCCTTCTCCTCCTCGCCGCAGGCGACCACCCAGATGACAAGCATCAGGCACATTATCAGTAGCAGGAGTATCTTCATCATTTTCCGGGGCATGGGGCTCCTTTCACTCTGGTTTTGCCTCCCTGGCTCGTAGCGGCCGGGGGTCAGTCTCGTCCGACGCGCTGCCGGCAGGTACTATATACCAGTCAAGAGTCGTATTCTCCTTGCAAATAACGCTATCGAGCCCATATAATACCCGTTGATGTCTCCTTCCGAACCTACATCCGGAACACCAGTACGGACTCTTGAGCAGCGTCTTGAGGCACTGAGGCGCGCCAACGAGATCCGCTCGCAGCGAGCCCGCCTGAAGAAGGACCTCAAGAACGGCGCGATCCGGATAGAGCAGATCCTGGCGGACCCCCCGGAATTCATCAAGACCGCCAAGGTCATCGATGTTTTGATGGCAGTGCCTAATTGTGGCAAGGTCAAGTCCACCAAGGCCCTGAACCACTGCCGCATCAGCCCCAACAAGACCGTCGGCGGCCTCTCGGAGCGTCAGCGCCGGGAGCTGGTATCGTTCTTCCAGGCTTAGGAACAGCGACGGACGATCAGCCTGTCATCCCGGGTCGCCTGTTCGTGATCTCCGGCCCATCCGGCGCCGGCAAGGGTACCCTCATCAAGGAAGTTTTGCCCCGCCTGAGGGACGCGGAGCTTGCAGTGTCAGCGACGACGAGGCCGATGCGCGCCGGTGAGGCAGAAGGGCGCGAGTACTTTTTTTTATCGGAAGAGGATTTCGCCCGCCGCGTGAGCGAGGGGGATTTCCTCGAGCATGTGCGTTATGGCTCTTACTCGTACGGGACGCTCAGGAGCGAGGTCGAAAAGAACCTGGCGACGGGGCGCACGCTGCTGCTGGAGATAGAACTGGAGGGGGCGCGCTCGGTGAGGAAGAATGCCCGGGACGCGGTCTCCATCTTCATCAGGCCGCCGGACTTCGAGGAGCTGAAGCGGCGCCTGGTGGGTCGGGATACCGAGGATCCTGCCGAAATAGAGAAGAGGCTCGAGCGGGCGCGGGAGGAACTTGCGTCAGCGGATGAATTTGACTACATTGTAGTCAACGATAACGTGGATCGAGCCGCAGATGAGCTGGAAAGGATAATCATCGACAGCCTTAAGGGAGGCTAGCATTGGACAAGCCCAGAATCGACCTGCTCCTGGAACATGTTGACTCGAAGTACGCCCTCGTGACCATGGCCGCGAAGCGGGCGCGACAGATCAACAACTATTACCGCAGCCGGGAGGAAGGCAGCATCGACGACATCCCCCCGCCGCTGGTGGACACCCGCAGCAGGAACATACTCACTATCGCTATGGAGGAGATCAAGGAAGGCAAGGTCTCCTACCGCTATCGCGACTAGGCCGACCGGCCAGTCTGTCCAGACTGGCAGTTCTAACCGCGCCGGCCGTCCACTGAAAGACATCTTCTGCTATGAACGCTCGAGGCCGACGGATAGTTCTCGGGGTAACCGGGAGTATCGCCGCCTACAAGGCGGTCGAGTTGCTGCGACTGCTCACCGCAGCCGGCTGTGACGTCCGCGTCATCCAGACGCCGGCTTCCAGGGAGTTCGTGGGGGGGATGACCTTCCAGGCCCTCAGTGGCAACCCGGTATTCTCGGAGATGTTCACCGGCGCGGAAGAAAGCGGATCACCTTTCTCCCACATCGATCTTGCCGATGCCGACCTGATGGTGGTCGCCCCGGCGACTGCGGGGACCATCGGCAAGATGGCGGCGGGGCTCGCGGACAACCTCCTGCTCTCGACCTTCCTGGCCGTCGACTGCCAGGTCGTCATCTGCCCCGCCATGAACCACCGCATGTTGAAGAACCCGGCGGTCCAGGAGAACCTGGCGACGCTCGCCCGGCGCGGGTTGGAGATAATCTATCCCGAAGCGGGACGCCTGGCCTGCGGCGAGGCTGGCGCCGGCCGGCTGGCCGACGTCAACACCATCTTCGCACGGGTCCAGGAACTGCTCGGCGGCGGGTACGGACACGATTATCAGGATATGCGGGTGCTCGTTACCGCCGGCGGCACCAGGGAGCCCATCGATGCCGTCCGCCACATCAGCAACAGGTCCAGCGGCCGCATGGGTTACGCCCTGGCCGAAGCAGCGCTGGGCCGGGGCGCCCGGGTGACGGTCATCGCTGCCAACTGCGGCCTGCCGCGCCACCCGGACATCACCTACATCGATGTGGAGACCGCCGGCCAGATGAAGGAGGCGGTCCACAGCCAGGTCGCCAGCCACGATATCCTCTTCATGGCCGCCGCCGTTTCGGACTTCTCAGTTTCACTGCCGGGGATTGAGGGAAAGATAAAACGTAGTAGCGGTTATGACTTGAAGTTGGTGCCGACGGCTGATATATTGAAAGACATCGGTGGGAGTGACATCTTCAAGGTAGGGTTCGCAGCGCAGTTCGGCGCCGGGGATCTCCAGCAGTCAGGACTGAAGCTGGAGGAAAAGGGGCTGGCGATGCTGGTTGTGAACGATATCTCCCGCACGGATATCGGTTTCGAATCCGAGTCCAACGAAGTCACCATCATCCGGCCCGACAGGAGCGAGGTATTTGTAGGCAAGACCTCGAAGCAGGGCTGCGCCCAAGTAATCCTGGACTGCGCCAGAGAGATTTTGTAGCGCTGCAAGAGGATTTTTTACCGGCCGGATTGAAAAAAAGCTTAGGCGGCCTGCAGTTTGCCGCCGCCAGGATACGGTAGGAGGGAGGCCGTCAGGCCTCGAAAATCCCTGTGTAGGAGCAGGGGCAAGAGAAAGGCAGAACACATGGAAAAGATCTATTCGGATCAGGATCTCCTTGATGCTTTGAAGAAGGAGAGCAAGGATGGCCTGATGGGGCCGACCTATCATGGTTACCTCAAGGGCCCGAACCGTCCCAGCGCGGAAGCCATCAGGGCGCGCTTCGGCGGCTGGACCAATGCCGTGCGCAAGGCCGGCATGATCCCGGCAGCCCGGCGTACCAAGGCTGAGATGAAAAAGCTGGTCAAGCTGGGCAAGGTGGACGCCAAGTACCCGGCTTTGCGCATGGGTATGAGCGTACGCGAGCTGAAGGTGTCGGTCGGTCTGGAGAAGCCGCGCAAGCCCACCCGCGAGCGCTACATCGACGAGGGCGCCCGCATAGCCCGCAAGCTGGGCCGCGCGCCCAACTTCCACGAGTTCAACCGCTATACGCGCACGGTGACCGCCTGGAACCCCTACAGGCTTTACGGCCGCGACTGGAAAGCCTTCAAGCGCGACATCGAGAAGAGCCTGAAGGAGAAGGATAAGGCCAGGAAAGCCAAGGCGACCAGGACGAAGCGGGGCAAGGCTGCAGCCAAGCCGAAGGCGACAAGAGCCAAGGCTGCTGCGCGCGGCAAGGCCAAGGCAAAGCCGAAAGCCAGGGCTCGCAAGAAGAAGTAGCCACGGCTTCTGTATCTACGGGAGGCTTAGATGTGCTGTTCCAGCAGGAAGGGCAGCGGTGGTTTCAAGGCGCTGATGTTCGGCATGCTCGTGGGGCTTGTCTTGGGGCTGGTCTTCGCCCCCAGGCCCGGTAGCGAGACCATCAGCCAGGTCTCCGGCAAAGTCACTGGCAAGATGAACGCCTGACGCGGCTGCCCGTTTATCCTATCTGACCTGCATCGAGGGGGCTTCAGGCCCCCTTGGCGGTTCCATGACCATCCCGTTTTATCCACGTTCGCAGCCGGCACTTGCCTGATGCTGTTATTATTATTGGTGACGGCAGAACCATTCTTCAGCCAGGTGAGAGAGCCATGCCTCAGATAAGACAGAGCAACCGGGAGCTGCTCAGGACGCTGCCCGACCAGCCCGGCATCTACGTCTTCCGGGACGAAAGTGGCAGGGTCCTGTATGTCGGCAAGGCGAAATCGCTGCGCAAGAGAGTAGCATCATACTTCCAGAAGGGAAGCCCCCGCGACGGCAACCTCCGCATCGCCACGATGGTAAAACGGATCCACGACTTCGACTTCGTGACCACCGCCAGCGAGAGCGAAGCACTGTTGCTTGAGGCCAACTTCATCAAGCATCACCGTCCGCTCTACAACATAGACCTGAGGGACGACAAATCCTATCCCTACGTCGCTGTGACCCTTGATGAGGAGTTCCCGCGGGTCATAGTGACCCGCAAGCCCCACCGTCCCGGGGTAGCTTACTTCGGCCCATTCGCCAATGCCGGCATGGTGCGGGACACCATCGAGATGCTGGGCAGGATCTTCCCCTTCCGCAAGTGCCGCGGCGCCAGCCCGGGCCGCCACACGGGCGCGCCCTGCCTCAATTACCACATCGGACTATGCCTGGCTCCCTGCGACGGCAAGGTCGACGCCGTTGAGTACCGGGCTATGATCAACCGTGTCGTCAGGCTTCTCTCGGGGCAGCCAGAGGGGCTGGTCGAGAGCATGAGGGAGGCCATGGACAGGGCCGCTGCCGGGCAACGTTACGAGGAAGCCGCCGTCCTGCGCGACCGCCTCCGGGCCCTGGAGCACCTGATGGAGAAGCAGCAGGCGAGCGCCACCGGCCTGGCCAGCGCCGACGTCCTCGGTATCCACGCCGAAGGGGAGTTCGCCAACGTGCAGGTACTGCAGGTGCGCGACGGCATGCTGAGTGACAGGCAAAGCGTCTTTCTCAAGAATGCTGGTGGAGAGACGGACACCTTCATCCTGGAGCAGTTCATCCTGCGCTACTATGCGACGCCCGTGGGGTTGCCCTCGGAGATCGTCGTCCCCTCCGGCTTCACCAAGGCCGAGATGATCGCCGAGTTCCTCTCGGGGCAGAAGGGAACGCGGGTGCAGGTACGCGCCGCCGTGCGGGGGAAGCGCCGGGAGCTGGCGGCCATGGCCGACCGCAACGCCGCCCTCGCCTTTGAGCAGGACCGCCTGCGGGAGCGCGAGAAGCAGGCGCGCCCTGCGCGTGCGCTGGCGGAGCTGAAAGAGGTGCTGGGGCTGCCGGGGACGCCGTCCCGGATCGAGTGTTTTGACATATCGAATATCGGTGGAGCGTACCCGGTAGGCTCCATGGTCGTCTTTGAGAACGGCAGGCCGGCCCCGGACCAGTACCGCAAGTTCGCGGTGCGGCGGGAGCCGGGCCCGCCGGATGATTTCGCCATGATGGCAGAGGTGGTGGGGCGGCGGTTCGCCAGGCTGGCCGGGAACGGCTCCCCGGGGGACAGCAGTTTCTCACGGCAACCCGACCTCGTGGTCGTCGACGGCGGCGCGGGGCAGGTGTCGGCAGCGGCCGGGATGCTTGAGATCAGGGGCATCGAAGGCATGCCCGTGATCGGTCTGGCCAAGAGGTTCGAGGAGATCTACCTTCCTTACCGCAAGGAGCCCTTGAGGCTGTCAGTGGGGTCTGACGCCCTGGGTCTGCTCAAGAGCCTGCGCGACGAGGCCCATCGTTTCGCGGTGAGCTTCCACCGCCAGCGGCGGGACCGGCAGGTGAGCAGTTCCATCCTGGACGGGATCCCCGGGATCGGGCCGGCTCGCAAGCACGCGATCCTGAAGCGTTTCGGCTCTCCCGAACGGTTCCTGGAAGCCAGCCGGGACGAGCTTGAGGCTGTGCCAGGATTACCGGCCAAGGTCGCCCGTGACGTTTACGCCTACATACACAAGCTGGGGAAGGATTGATGGAGAAAGAGACATACGCCACCAGTTACAGCACATCCTGTGGCGACGGTTTTCTCCTGTGGCAGAAGGGGATGCTTGTGGGCCACCTGCTGCCCGGTACGCCTGCCCCGGACTCAAGGGTGGTATCTTTGCCCGGGAATGATGGAGAGCGCCAGCGCGCGCTGGCGGATATGCTCGAATCATATTTCGCGGGAGCCGTCATGGACTTCGACCTGGACACGATCCCCCTTAGCCTCTCGGGCGTTTCTGCCTTTGCGCGGGATGTCAGCCTGGCGCTGATGGAGGTCCGGTACGGCCGGAGCACAACATACGCCAGTCTGGCCGCGGCTGCTGGGCATCCGGGGGCGGCCCGCGCCGTGGGCAGCGTCATGGCCGCCAATCCCTGGCCGGTCATAGTGCCGTGCCACCGGGTCATCCGCAGCGACGGCGGCCTCGGCGGTTTTTCCCGGGGCATGGCCTGGAAACGGAGGCTGCTCGCCATCGAGGGCTGCGCGGCAGAGGTCAGGGATTAGCCAAAACAGCCGCCGGCTGATAACTTAACGCTGCGGGGATATATGACGATAGGTTGGTCGACATGGGCGATATCAAGAGACCGATAGAGTTCACAATCATCTCCGGCATGTCGGGCGCCGGTAAATCCCACGCCCTTGCCGCATTCGAGGATGCGGGTTATTTCAGCATCGATAACCTGCCGCCCCAGATGATCGCCGCCGCCTCCGACCTCTTCGCCCTCGAGGGCAGCAAGGTCGAGAAAGCGGCTCTGGTTACCGACGTCCGGGGGGGCAAGTACTTCGAGGAGATAGATCGCTGCCTCAACGAGCTGGACAGCAAGCAGGTGCCTTACCGCCTCCTTTTCCTGGAGGCATCCGACCAGACCCTGCTGCGTCGTTTCAAGGAGACTCGCCGGCCCCACCCGCTGGCTCCGGAGGGAGATATTCCCACCGGCATCAAGCGCGAGCGGGAGATGCTGGAAGGCCTCAAGGAACGCGCCGAATGGGTCATCAACACCTCTAACCTCAATATCCACGAGCTGCGTCAGAGCGTGATCCGGGAGGCGATGCCCGGGGGCAGCCATGAGCTCATCATCACCGTGATATCCTTCGGGTACAAGTACGGGACCCCGCTGGACGCCGACCTGCTGTTCGACGTGCGGTTCCTGCCAAATCCCAATTACGAGCCCAAGCTGAAGCCATTGACCGGGCTCGACCGCATGGTGAGCAACTACGTGCTGGAAACGAGCGATGGCGCGGAGTTCAGGGAGAAGGTGGGCGACCTGCTCGATTACCTGCTGCCCAGATACCTGGCTGAAGGCAAGACCAACCTGACCATCGGCGTCGGTTGTACCGGTGGCCACCACCGTTCAGTAGCGATCGCTGAATGGCTGGCGGGGCGTTACCGGTCCGACGAATTCCGGTATAACGTGATCGTCAGGCATCGCGACATCGACAAGGCGGCTACATGAACAGCGGGCGGCAGTCGGCGATAGTGGCTATCGGAGGCGGCACAGGCATGCCGGTGCTGCTGAAGGGCCTCAAGCAGTACACGGGTGACATCACCGCCATCGCCTCGGTGGCGGATGACGGCGGCAGTTCCGGGCGCTTGAGGGAGGAGCTGGGCATGATCCCTCCTGGAGACATCCGCAACTGCCTGGCAGCGCTCGCGGAAGCCGACCCGGCGGTGATCGCAGCCTTCCAGCACCGTTTTGAGACGGGCTCCCTGGCCGGTCACAGCATGGGGAACCTGTTCCTGGCGGCCATGGCCAGGGTGTGCGGTGACGCGGGCATGGCGATCGAACGGGCAGGCGACCTGCTTGAGGCCAGGGGGCGGGTGATCCCTGCTTCCCTCGATGACGTAACCCTGTGCGCCGTGAAGTCCGGCGGGCTGGAAGTAGCCGGGCAGTCAGCGATCATGGCGGAACCGGGGCCCTGCCAGAGGGTATGGCTCGAGCCGGACAGGACGCAGGCCCCGACCGAGGCGGTCGCTGCGATCGGCGATGCCGACCTGGTCGTCCTGGGGCCCGGCAGCCTCTTCACCAGCCTGATACCGAACCTGCTTATAGAAGATATCAGGACAGCGGTTGCCGGCGTCTCCTGTCCCCGCGTCTTCATCTGCAACGTGATGACCCAGCCGGGCGAGACGGACGGCTTCGGGGCGGCGGACCACCTGCGGGCGGTCATGGACCATGCCGGAGAGGAAATAATCGACGCGGTAGTCGTCAATGACAGTTCGTCAATGCCCGGAGAAGCCTTTAACAACGGCAGGAACGGCGAGGAGCCGGTGGCGCCTGAAATCGAGCGACTAGAATCGATGGGCGCGCGGGTCATCCTCGCTGACGTGGTCAGGAATGACGAGGCCGGTCAGCATGACAGCCGCAAGCTGGCTGCCGCGGTCATGTCACTCATGGACACCCGTGACAATTGTCGTTCGCTGCCGAGGTAAAACAGGAGCTTGACCATGTCGCCCGGGAGCGTCCCTGCTGCAGGACTGCCGAGTTGGCCGCCCTGCTGCGCGCCTCGGGAACCTTCCATATCAAGGGTGGGGGCAGTTACGGACTCCATGCATCCTTCGGCCTGTCTTCTACCGCGAGATCGGCCATCCAACTGATCAAGTCGTTCAGGCTGCCGGTAGAGGTCAGGGTGAGGGAAGAGAGGCGGCTAAGCCAGGGCAAGCGCTACGAGGTCTATCTCGAAGGGGGCGATCGCCTGGTCCAGTTCCTCAACGAGACCGGGGTGCTCTCCGACAGCATGTCACTCCAGGAGGGCGTGCCGGAACGGCTTGTCCGGAGCCGTTGCTGCAAAGCTGCCTTCCTGCGGGGAGCGTTCCTTGGCGCCGGCTCGGTCAGCGAGCCCGGCGCGCCGGCGCACCTGGAGATCTACAGCGACAACGAGGCGTTCCTGCAGGCGCTGCTGTCAGCCGCCAGCGGCCTGGAACTGCGCCTGTCCATCACCCGCAGAAAGAAGAAGCCCGCCGTCTATGCAAAAAGGCTCGATGTGGTGATAGATTTCCTGGTCAAGACCGGCGCCCACCAGGCTGCCCTCAGGTTCGAGGAGCGGTCCATAGTGAGCTCGGTGCGTGCGGATGCCAACCGGCGGGCCAACTTCGACCAGGCGAACGCGGCGCGCTGCAGCCGGGCCGCCGCCAGGCAGATCCGCGCCATCGAAGCCCTTCAGCGCTGGGATGGATGGCCCAGGCTCAGCCCGAGGCTGACCCAGGTCGCCGAGTTGAGGCTCAGGCACCCCTCGGCCACGCTGCACGAGCTCGGACGGCGCGCCAGCCCGCCCCTCAGCAAGTCCGCGGTCAACCACCGGCTGCGGCGCCTGGTTAGGCTTGCGGAAGAGCGTACCCCCGGTTTTGAGTGAGACGCCCTGGGCGCAATAGCACCCCGGATCATGGCGGAAAACGCCCCAGGGGGAAGAACGCGGGCCAATATGTTAGAATTCGCGCGTGCCCAAATAACATTATTTCCGGGAGGAATAGATAAATGGCTCTCAAGGTTGGCATCAACGGCTTCGGCAGGATCGGCAGGAACGTGTTTCGCGCGGCGAAAGAACAGAACGCGGATATCGACTTCGTCGCGTTCAATGACCTTACCAGTCCGGCCACGCTGGGGCATCTGCTCAAGTATGACTCAGTGATGGGCGTCTTCGACGGCACGGTGGAATCCAGGGATGACGCGCTGGTGGTCGACGGCAAGGAGATCAAGGTGCTCAGCGAACGTGACCCGGCCAAGCTCCCCTGGGGCGACATGGGCGTCGACGTGGTCATCGAGTCGACCGGTTTCTTCGTGGACCGTGAAGGCGCCGGGAAGCATCTGGAGGCCGGCGCCAGGAAGGTGATCATCTCCGCTCCCGCCAAGGATCCGGACATCACGGTGGTCCTGGGCGTCAACGACTCCGAGTACGACAAGGACAACCACAACATCATCTCCAACGCTTCCTGCACGACCAACTGCCTGGCCCCGGCCTGCAAGGTGCTGATGGATGAGTTCGGCATCGAAAAGGGTTTCATGACGACGGTACACGCCTACACCAACGACCAGGCCATCCTCGACCTGCCCCATAAGGACCTGAGGCGCGCCCGCGCGGCGGCGGTCTCGCTCATCCCGACAACGACGGGCGCGGCAAAAGCCGTCTCGCTGGTCCTGCCGGACCTCAAGGGAAAGATGGACGGCATGGCCATGCGCGCTCCGGTACCCGACGGTTCCGTGGTCGATCTGGTCGCCATCCTCGGCAAAGAGGTCTCTCTGGAAGATGTCGACGCGGCCTTCCAGAAACACGCGGACCAGAGCGCCATGAAGGGCATCCTCAAGTATCAGCCCGATCCAATCGTATCCATTGACATCGTCGGCGACCCCTATTCATCCATCTACGACGCCAAGGCCACCATGGTCCAGGGCAGCATGGTCAAGATCCTCTGCTGGTACGATAACGAGTGGGGCTATTCCAACCGCGTGGTCGAGCTGACCCAGCGGGTTCTGTAGTCTGTTCGTTAGAAGGGTGGGACGCGGGGAAGGATGGACGCGCCGCGCCCGGCCGCCAGCCAGGCTCTGCCCTGCCGGCAACGTACAGTCCGGGTAAGCTCCGGCGGCCAGGGCCTGTTCAATGAACAAAAGGGGCAGCGCATGAAAAAAACCATCAGGGACATAGACGTCGACGGCAAGCGTGTCCTGATGCGCGTGGACTTCAATACCCCTCTGGCTGACGGCCAGGTGGCCGACGATACCCGCATCCGAGCGGCGGTTCCCACCATCGAGTACCTGCGCGATCATGGGGCCAGCGTCATCCTGGTCTCCCACCTGGGGCGCCCCAAGGGCGGTCCGGAAGACGAGGGCCTGCGCATGGACCCTGTCGCCAGGCGGCTCTCTGAGCTCATCAGCTCCGAGGTGCTGAAGCTGGACCAGACAGTCGGCCCCGAAGTCGAAGCCGCCCTCTCCGATTTGCCTCCTGGCGGGGTAGCCATGCTGGAGAACAGCCGCTTCCAGAAAGAGGAGAAGAAGAACGACCCTGCTTTTGCGGCGGCGCTGGCAGGGCTTGCTGATATCTACGTCAACGAGGCGTTCGGCACCGCCCACCGCAACCACGCGTCCACTGCTGGCGTGGCGGCTCACCTGCCGGCGGTCGCCGGGTTCCTCATGGAGAATGAGCTGCAGAAGCTCTCGCGCCTGGTCGAGGGTCCCGAACACCCGTTCGTGACGATCCTGGGCGGGGTCAAGGTCTCCGACAAGATCGGCGTGATCGACCGCTTCCTCGAGTTCGCCGACGCCATACTGATCGGTGGCGCCATGTGTTTCAGCTTCCTGAAGGCCAAGGGGCTATCCATCGGAGCTTCAAAGGTAGAGGAAGAGGCAATCGGCATCGCTGCCCAGGCGCTGGAGAAGGCTGCCGGCGTCGACTGCGACCTGGTCCTTCCCGCTGATCTGGTAGTGGCGGATTCCTTTTCAGAGGAAGCCGCTACCAGGGTGGTGCCGGTGGACCAGATACCGGAAGGATGGATGGGCCTGGACATAGGCCCGGAGACCGCCTCAGCTTACGCCAGGGATATAGCTTCAGCCAAAACAGTTTTCTGGAACGGCCCCATGGGGGTATTCGAGATGAAACCCTTTGAAGGCGGAACGAAGGCTGTCGCCGAGGCGGTGGCCTCAGCTGAAGCCCTCACGGTCACAGGTGGCGGCGACACTGTGGCGGCCCTCAACCATTTCGGGCTGGCCGACCGGCTCGACCATGTCTCCACCGGCGGCGGCGCCGCCATGGAGTTGCTGGAAGGCAAGGACCTGCCGGGCATCGCGGCGCTGATGGACAAGTAAGCAACGCCGTCCCTCCGAAAGGGTGTATCCCGGCGGAGGCCCCCAGGAAGCCTTAGCACTTTCCTTGCGGGTCACGCCCGCGCCCGATCAACCTCAGCCGGGACAGGTCCAGGAAGCGGTAACCATCTCGATGATGGGCAGAGTCGGCGCGCCGTCGCCCAGGAGCTCTTCGATCACCGTCTGGGGAGCGCTGCGGTATCGCAGGGTAGCCTTGACCGTCAAGGGGGCGACCGCATCATCAGGCACGTGGATCGCATAGGTCTCGCTCACGGTCTCCATCGGGGGGATGCGATGGTCGGAAAGGATGCCGGCCGCGAACCAGGGTTTGTGGGTCGGGTCGCCGTTCTTGTCCTTGAGCACCGTATGGTACATGACTGCGTCCGCGTCCACCGCGCCGTCTTCATCCACAGCGCCTGAGTGGAACACCGTCTTGCCCCCGGCGTCGGTCACCTGTACGTCCAGCCACATCTCCCGGACCTCGGTCAGCCCCGTGGGGAGATAATGCCCCGCTCCCTTGTTGGTGACGTCGATTCTCACTTCACTGGTTTCGCCGGCGGGCATCGTTTCCGGAGCCACTATGGCTATGCTGGCGGCGGCCTTCAGCTGCTCAACTGCCAGCCCGTTATGCTGCTCATCGCCCAGAACGGCGTTGCCGCCGACGAAGTAATGGGTATAGATCTGCGGCCTTTCCTTGGCATCTGGCGCCGCTCTCCCGGGGTTCGGTTTGGTGACTCCGGGTCCGGGGGTCATGTGGCAGTCCTGGCACTGAATGCCCTGCTCGGCATATGGTGACTCTTTCCACTCGGTGTAGGTCGCTTCCAGCGGAACGTCATTACCTGGATGATTAACATCGTGGCACATGCCGCAGAACTCTGACCTGGTATGCAGATCGGAATACTCCGTCTCGTGATAGCTCGATACGGCATCGTTGAACGGGCCTCTCTTTATGTTGCTGGGAGCAAAGACGAACGAATAATTCCCTATGCCGGTGGAGCTGCTCACCGTATGGCAGAAATCGCACTGTACACCCTGGCGTGATGTCTCGCTGATCTCCGGGTTATCCAGGGGCGGGACCTCCCCGGAGAAAACGCCAATGGGGTTGTGACAGGCAGAGCAGAAAACGTCCGTAGCGCCTCCGGTGTCTTCTCCAGCCTGCCTGTGGAGAGCCTGATATACGGGGTCGGTGAAGGAGTAGTTATGCATCGAGCCCTGCCACTGGTCGAAAATCTCGCTGTGGCAGCCCCCGCAGACCTCGGGACCCTTGAACTCACTGGAGCTGAACAGGGTTTCGACAGAAATGCCCTCGGGGAAGGTGTTCAGGGACGAGATCTCATCCTCATCAGACCCGTTTTCCCCACATCCTGCAGCTGTCAGTGTGACCATCAGTGAAAAAAAGGTGAGATACAACATCCTCTGCATGCTGGTTCCCCTTTCATTGCCTGCTCGCACGCATCCTGGCGTCGTCGGCTGGTATTCCGTATTTGTGCATACTAGTGCCCGCCTGATGCTGTTTCAAAACGGGATATCAGGTCATCAGGAAGAAATTGCCCGCAAATCAAAATAATCTGTCCTTGCGCCCCGCCATAGTCAGCAGGGTCTGTCCTCCCACCTGGCCTGGTGATGGGAGCAATGACCGGCCCGCCAAATAAAAAAGACGCAAATTGCGGATAATTCATGTATTAAGCTACCGAAAAACGCTTGTAGAAAATGAGGAATCGGGTATACTGTATGTGAGTCCCAAGAAGTCGGATAGGCTTGCTGGAGACAAAGCAAAAAGCTCAGCAGAGGAAATGCGGAGGTAAATGGCCGCAAAGTACGAGGAAGCTGAAGCAAAGCGAATGTCAGGGAAGGCAGGCAAGGAAGGTTTCTTGGGGCTTTTTTTATTTGTAAGTCGTGGTAAAAAAAAGCTCGCAATTTCCGATATATGAAAACGTGATCTATTGCCAGCACCTGCTAGCTGGCATAGAATCAAGTCAGGTCCCGAGGAATTAGCGGATTTAAGATTCCGGTTTGCTGCCGGAAGAGCCTAGATCGGAAACGCGGCTACGCGGAGTACGGAAAAAGTCCGGGCGACCCTTCTCGCGATGGGGTAACATTTAATCCAAAGGTTCCTCGGGACCGTTTCTGTTCTGTCTGGGGCGAGAAAGGATTCAGTGTGCGAATAAAGCGGTTCTCCACGGCGCTTATCCTGGCCGGGACGCTTCTTCTGGCAGGCTGTTCTGAGGATGACCCGGCCGGAGAAAGGCAGACTACTGTCTCCGATGCCAACACGCTGACTGCAGTGACTCTGGACAGCGACCAAGCCAATGCGGGCGCGGGGAACCTGGCGCAAGGTGCGGCGGTCGAAGCCGATGTACCAGAAGCGACAGCAGGATCAGTCGAGCCCCAGACAGCAGGGGAGCTGGTTGACGGGCTCAAGCTAGTCGATATCCGCTGGGGCGACCACGGGACGTTCTATCGAATAGTCTTCGACCTGGTGAACACAGGCGGGAGCCAGGTGCTCCAGGCTCCACATGCAGAGGCGACCATGTCTGTGGACCAGACCGAGATCGACCTGACGCTGGGAGGAATCCGCGGGATAGGGGAGGAACCCAGGTTGCTGAGCCAGGAAGTCCAGGTCGGTGATGCTCTCGTGTTATCCATCAATCGCGTTCCGTCATATGACGATCAGGCCCTGATATACCGCGTCAAGCTGTCAGGCCCTGCGACATACACCCTTTCCAGCCTGGGTGACCCCGGCCGGGTAATCATCGATATCTACAGGTAGCCTGTCCTCTTTCGCGAATCGTGGCTGGCGCCGCACTCGGAAAGGCATGATTCAAATGGCGCCTATGAGGGAATAGGCTCGGTACATAGCACTGCTGCATCCAGGATCGGTCATGGCCATGTCACCCAAAACGATTCAGGAGCTGGTGCAGTTCCGCGCAGGGACTGTCCAGATCGAAGGGAATCTTGTCATCCCGGAAGGAGCTCACGGGATAGTGCTGTTCGCCCATGGAACAGGCAGCAGCCGCATGAGCCCCAGGAACCGGTTTGTCGCTCAGGAACTCAATGATACGGGACTGGCAACGCTGTTGATCGACCTGCTCACCAGGGAAGAAGAAGCGGTCGACGCACAGACAGCCGAGTTGAGGTTCGACATCGATCTGCTCGCCGGCCGCCTCGAGGGAGCCATAGACTGGCTTGCCGCCAACCCCCCTACGAGCAATCTGTCCATCGGCCTCTTCGGTGCGAGCACGGGCGCCGGGGCGGCACTGGTAGCTGCAACGCACAGAACGGAGCAGGTCAAGGCCATCGTCTCACGTGGCGGGCGGCCGGATCTGGCTGGTCCTGCCATCAGCTCCGTCAAGGCGCCGGTATTACTGATAGTGGGCGGGAGGGACCTGCCGGTTGTAAGGCTCAACAAGATGGTGGTCGACGAACTGATGGTTGACAATGAGGTAAAGGTTATCAGCGGCGCGACGCACCTCTTTGAGGAACCCGGAGCCCTTGAAGAAGTGGCTCGGGCCGCGGCCAGCTGGTTCACGCGCTACCTTAGGTAGAGAAATATACCCTCGAGCAAGGCCTCTCGTATATCTCACAGATATGTTTCAAAGACAAGTAACCAGTCGTGCAACTTGCCGCAATGCCACAGATTTGAAAGGTACAAATAAGACAAACTATGTCCAGATTAAATGCTTTACAACTTTTTCAACATATAGTACTGTTTCCATAAGCAAGGAGTTCTGCTTGGCTGCACCGGCTCAGGCAGACCAAAAAGAGCAGTCACCCCTGCGACTGCCTGGGCAGTGATGGGAGGGTAGTAGGTTGGCAGAAGGAACCGTAAAATGGTTCAGTAACGAAAAGGGTTACGGCTTTATCGAAAGGGAAGACGGCGAAGACCTCTTCGTGCATTTCTCCGAGATCCAGATTGATGGGTTCAAAACCCTGAACGAGGGTCAAAAAGTCGAATTCGAAGTTACTGAAGGGGCTAAAGGTCTTCAGGCTTCAAACGTAGTCCCGCTTTCATAAAAGGTTTTACCCAAACCGTCATATTGAACCCCGCTTCCGTCAGGTAGTGGGGTTCTTTCTGGTTAATGGGTGAAAATACGACTAAAGTACTATAGACAAATATTACTAATGAAACTATTGTTGTATACCTTGCAGGCAGCTTTGGGAACAGTCGTCATTCTATGCAACCGTTAATCATCGACTCAAAATTAAGTGCTCCGGATTGCAGCCGGATGATACCTAGAAATCGTCTAGTAGACATGGTTTGCGCCAATCCTGAGCACAGGCTCCAGTTAATCTGCGCTGATGCCGGATACGGGAAGACCATCCTCATGGGTCAGTTGTTCGCCATGGCTCCATCGATCTCGGTTTGGTACCAGCTTGACAAGTATGATGGTGAATTCAAGGTTTTCATGTCATATCTTTTCAACGGGCTCATGGCCCATATCCCTGAATTCGGACAATGGATCAGCGAAAGGCTGAAGGAGGCTGATGCAGGCCCTGAGGGGCAGGCCGAGATACTCCATGCTTTCACCAGTGAACTGGCCTACAGGACGAGTGAGCCTGTTCATTTCTACCTGGACGACTTCCATCTGGTGAGCGGCAACAAGCAGGTCAATGAGGCCACCAGGTTTCTCATCGATCACCTTCATGACGGATGCAAGGTAGTCATCGGTTCGAGAAGAAGGCCGACAGGCCTTTCGCTCGGGAAATTGAAAGCGCAGTCAGCCTTGGCGGAGATATCCACAGCAGATCTCAGGTTCACCATGGACGAGACCATGATGATGTTCCGTAAAGCTCATCTGACGCTTGGATGCGAGAACATTGCCGAGCTCCACAACAGGACCGCAGGATGGGTAGTGGCGCTGGCGCTTTCACAGAACCTGTGCGCTGGCAATGCCGTCCCCGAGCAGTTCGGCGAGATGCTGGCGCAGTCGAGCGATATCCACAGTTACCTGTCTGAAGAGATCTGGGCTGCCATGGATGAAGGGAAGAGGGAGTTCTTTACCAAAGCATCTGTCTTGGAAACGATCGATGCTGCCCTGATCGACGAGGCTGGCATGACTTTCGATTCTACGACGGCTCATAAGGTCATCGAGGAAGCCGTGAGCAGCAACCTCATGATCGTCAGTATCGGCCATGGCCAGTATCGCTTGCATCCGCTATTCCGGGAGTTTCTGAGAAACAAACTCAAGCGCGAGATGAAAAAAAGTGAGATCGATGCCATGCATCGCGACTATGCACGGGCGCTGATCCAGAGAGGGCGGGAGGAGGAGGCTGTCGACCATTTTTTAAGCGCCGCCGAAACCGACCAGGCGTTGGAGATCATTATAGAGCGGGGAGATGCCGTCATCGATTCGGGGAACGTCTCGAAGGTCGAGGATTGGTTGGCTCTGATCCCCAAGGGCAAGAGAGGCAATCCCTGGCTGGGTTATTTTACCTCGAAAATTAACAGAGTTAATTGCAATTTTGATATTGCGACGGAGAGTGGATTAAGGGCATTCCGAACATTCAGTGACGATCAAGATGAAAGAGGTACGTATAAATGCGCAAGAATGCTTTGTGAATTTTACGGGCTCGACTCAGATTTTGAAAAAAGCATATCTTTTGCTCAGCTCGCTTTGAATAATACAAATGATTCAGATGAGCAGGCGGATTTGCTTACTCTAATTGCATGTGCGTTCGTTTGGAAGGGTGATTATCATAGAGCGCGGCAGTATCTGGCAGATGTGGATAAATTAGAGAATTGTTCACCTAGGGCAGTCTTGTATAAAGAAATTGTCATGCTTAGTATGGATTTTTACAATGGTGATTTTCTGACGGCGATGAATAACTCAGATATGGTTGATAGTAAAGCAAACTGGGATGGCATCATGTCCAGCTATTTCAGATTTGCATACAATCACATAACGACAATGTATTTAATTGGAAAATATAACGAAGCATATGAGTTAGCCGGTCGAGTGATAAAAAAGGCTGATTCTGCTAGTGCCCACGAAGATAAATGGGCGCTTCAAGGACTAGTTGGATTATTGCAATTTTGTAAAGGAGATAGAGATGGAGGGATAGAAACCATTGAAGAAGCAGAAAAAATGGTTCGGGAACAATGGGTTTCAGTGCACAAAGGAACTGCCCTTCGGAGAATAGGAAATCTGAAAGGAGCCCTTAATGTGCATAAACAGTGTATGTCTGTTAATAGAAAAAGTGGATTTCATTATGCAATAGGAATGTGTTTTTCGAACATTGGTGCTGACAAGCTGAGGATGAATGACCTTACTGGAGGATATAATGATCTAGAAATTGCAGAAGCAATAGCAAGAAAATACGGTTTTAAGTATATTTTGGCACAAGTGTATTTCCACCGCGCTTGGCGGGCACTCTCTAAAGGTAATCGCCAGGCCGCGAAATCCTTTTTAAGTGAGTCACTTCAACTAGCATCCGATAACGGACACAACCACTTTACTATCCAGGAGGGCAAGATCAGCCTTGATCTGCTTGCTTTCGGCCTGGAGAACGACATTCAGAGTGATTACCTCATCGATATTCTTGGTCGAATCGGCAGCGAAGCCATTCCAGAAATCAGAACGCTGATCGACTCATCTGACAGAGGAGTTCGCCTGCGTGGTGCCAGAGCCCTGGTTGAAGCTGGAGGCATGTCTGTAGCACCCCTTGTGAAGAAGCTGCTGAGAGATGATGACCCGGCGATCAAGGAATTTGCAGAAAGGGCCCTGAATGAAATGAGATCGGACATAGATTCGGGCACGGAGACACTTACGCCCAGGGAAATGGAAGTCTTCGAATTATTGGGTCAGGGACTCAGCAATGCTGAGATCGCAGGAAAGCTTTTTATCAGTGAGAGGACTGTCAAGACCCATGTAACCAGGATATTCAGGAAGTTAGGTTTGACCAGGAGATCCCAGGCGGTAATACATTTCCAACAAAATGAATCCAACAATGCGGTTTAAAAAATACATCTTTTTACACATCAATATACAACCTTTGGACGATTCCCCGCCGCAATCTGTGTGATAGTCTGAATCTTGCAAGAGCGAGAGCCCGGCTGGGAGGAGTAAGGAAAGTAAGCGCTATGGGTTAGGGGAAATAGTGAGTTTCTGGGAATATTCTCAGCGGTTTCCAGAGCTTATGGTTTGGTTAATCCACGCTTCTGTAGTGGGATGGTGAGAGTGGGATCCATCAACCAATGGACAATAGCGGAAGTGAAACGTGGAGCGGGAGAAAGTGGATTAGCTGGGGAGCGCTTACTTTTCTTCAGATGCGTGGAGGTTGAGTGCATCCAACTTCAAGGCAGGCCGACCTTTCCGAAATTCAGTAAGAAAGTCGGCCTTGCTACCCTCCCGGTAGCTAAGATCCTCATTTTTCAGGACCTGCGCCATAACCTCGACATACTTTGAGTCGAGCTGGGTACCCGCAACCCTTCTGAGGATGATGAGGGCTTCGAACGGGCTCTTTGCTTCTCGATAGGGGCGATTGGATGTCAGAGCATGATAAGTGTCAGCTACCGCAAGCATCCGGCTGAGCTCAGGGATCTCCTCGCCTTTCAGGCCATACGGGTAACCAGAGCCGTCAAAATGCTCCTGGTGATGCCTGATGATGTCAGCGATTTCTTTATGTGTCGCCAGCTGCGAGAGGACTTCCGCTGCAGTCGTCGGATGCTCTTTAATCAGCTCCCACTCTCTTGGTGTCAGCTCGCCCTCTTTCTTGAGAACTGAATCAGGAGTGCCAACCTTGCCCAGGTCGTGAAGCAGGCCGGCCATATGAGCGATTCGCTGTTCATCTTCAGACATACCCATAACCCTGGCCATATCTCGACAGTACATGGCTACTCCAGCGGAATGACTAGCCGTATAGTGATCTTTACTATCCAGGAGCATGATCAATGCACCAGCCAGTCCGATGTTCATGTCCATCAGGTCCTGAGACAGCTTGGTCTGCTCAGCAAGCAGCTCTTTTTGCTGTACTAACAATTTAAATATGTGCTGGCTTGCAAGAATTGGAATAAAGAATAAGGCTGCTGCGGCGATGCCTGCCATGATATAGACAGAAGCGATCACTAGTCCAACCCCAATGATCATCAATTGTGAAGGTAGGGCTGGGAAAAAATTGCTTTTCCACAACTTGCTTATTCGCTCGCCATAATAGAGCGAAACTCCCGCAGATACTAACGAAAAGTCGATTACCTCCCAGACCAGTCCAACCGCAATACCAAGCAAAATAAATCCAAGAGAAAGAGATGAAACTGGGATAGCTAGACCAAAAGGTTCTCGCAGATATTCAAACAGCGACGCCACCAGCACAACAGGGACTACGTTTGATGCAAAATTATATATGACTCTGATTTTGTCCTTTTCTTTGATATCAACAAGCGTGCTTATGCTGGCAATCAGAGCACTTGGTGCTGGGCCTAGGAAGTAAACACCTAATAGAACAGGAAGGTTCGCGCTACTAACGTGGACTTTCTTGGAAAAGTTGACCGCTTGATGTTCAGCGATCCAAGCGATAATTGTCAATAGAATGGTTTCTGATAATAACTGAGTGGTCCAGACTGTTTGTTTAGAGAAATAAAAAAAGAGGGCGCCAGCAGCCACACCTAACAGACTTGTTAAAACCAAGAGACAGTTTCGTCTGCGGGTAACCACGGCACCCTCCTGAAGCTCGATACAATTTATGGACGCAATAATTAAGCACCCACAAAAGTGATGCAGGGATTATAGCAACACTTTGTATCGACTGGAAGGCTATATTTCTAAATCGATAATATGATCACTTAATTCGGTGTTTACCACCGCCAGCGACCACCACTCGCCGCAAGCAACGTCGCGAGTAAAGTCATAGCAGCAAACAGCTTTGTCTTTATTGAAGCCAAAATCGACACCTCCTCCCACTTCTCTCATAGTTCTGCCTTGAGAGCCAGCGGGGCAATACGAATTGAGCCATGACACTTCCGAACCTCCACGGCCCGCCGGTTCTACCCCCACCCGTCCAAATCCCACTCGTATCTAGCTTGAGGGGCACATCCCATCACGGCCCAGTGGCCCTGACGGGATGTGTTGTGGCGAAATTCTATAAATAGTTCATTTAGTTAGGTATGTATGAAGCGATGGTTCAAGGACGGGGTAATGGACGGTTATCAGCAATGGTAAATGCCGACTGGAGGGTTTCCGGCCAGTGCAATTACAGGATTTTTTTGTGCCGGCAAGGTGTGCCTGGGACATTGGATTGCCCGGGCGTCAGGTTAATTGCTCATTGTGCCTGCAAAATAAAACAATCCGATGAATGCTGGCTGAACAATAACAGCTCCGGGATGATTGTTCCCAAAGAAGCCAGGGCAGCGGGGGCGTCGGTGACAGGACGGGCTAAAGCAGTCGGGTCTGGCTGTCGGTATCCACATCCTGCCTCAGGTAGCAGTTTGCAGCCTCCGTCCGGTTTGAAACACTCAGCTTCTGGTAGACGTTAGCGAGGTGGAACCTCACGGTGTTGACCGTGATATACAGGTCCTGAGCTATCTGTGAATTGGACTTGCCTTCTGCGACCAGTTTCAGCACTTCGAGCTCCCTCTCTGAAAGCTCATTCAGTAATTGCCTCTGGCTTTCAAGTTCCCTGATCGCTGATTTCGCCTCGTCCGGAATGACTGTTTTCCCCTCATATGTCGAATTGATCACAGAAATGATCTCCCCGGGCGAGGAGCTTTGGAGAACGATGCCATCGATATTGAAGTCTGAGGCGACTTTTATCACTTCCTGATCGACGGCATCGGCAAATACGACGAATTTGCAGGGCAGGTTCTCTTCCCTTATCAGCCTGAGGGCGGCACAATCTCCCGACAATGCCATCGCCATGTCAGAAAATACGATATCTGGCCGGTTGTCCTCGATTGCATCTGCCAGTTTTGCGGGGTCCTCGATTTCCTCAAGCGTCAGGAATTCTTTCTTACCGCTCAATATCTGCCGTAATCCTGCCATCAGCAAGGGTCCGCTCATAGCAATGACGAACGATATGCTTTTGCCCTGAAGATCTGCATCGGCAGGTTCAGCCTCTCCCTCGGGAGCCGTCATCGAACGACGCGGCGTGAAGCTTCTGTCATCGGATGCAAGCCCATGTTGCGCTCTAGCAGAGTCCCCGTCGGGAGTGCCGACAGCCACCTGTGTCCGCCCCTTGCCTCGAGCTTTTGCCAAATATTGTGCTGAGCGGGCACTTTGGAGTAGAGAATCCAAATCCTCAGCATGTGCGGGGAAAGTTGAATAACCGATGCTCGCCGATATTCTGGCAGCAAACTCGATATTTTCCGCGGCGGACAGCACGGCGGTAGAAAGACGCCTGGCTACTATATCAGCTGCGTCAGTATCAGTCTCGGAAAGGACCAGGGCGAACTCGTCTTCGCCGTTATGCCAAAGAAAGTCCTCCGCACGGCAGGCCCTGCTCAGTGCAGCGGAAACAGCGCTGATTATCTGATCGCCGGCTTTCCGCCCATGCTCGGCGTTCACTCGCCCCAGGTCGTCCAGGTCCAGGTAGACGATCGAGAGCGGCCTGCCGTGCCGTCGCGACCGGGCCAACTCTCTTGCGGCAAGATCCAGATACCAGGACCTGATGCCCCCCTGGTTCATGGGGCTAAACCCGAGCCCATGACTCGGAGTCAGTGAGGGGTGGGCCCTTCCGGGTCCGGGGATGAACCGCTCCTGGTTGTCGGTAATGTCCAGGAATGCCTCGAAAGTGCAGGTATCGGAACCCTTCGTCCAGCAGCTTGTCTCAGAGGTTGTCACGGCCAGTCCGGTCATCATTTCCAGCGCCCCGTCCACGATTCCCCGTTCCAGCTCGCAGGCTGGACCCTGCCCGTGCGGGACCTTTCGCGGGATATGCCTGTGGGTGAGCGTTACTGCGATGGAGTCTTGCTTTAGCGAGACACTTATTTCGCCAAGACCCAGGTCATGGAACAATCCAGCAAGCTTCTCGGCACTATCGATACCCAGCCGAACGGCCAGTTTCTTGGACCCGTTGTAAGAGACTGCTGTCTGACTGGATGCCCCGGTCCCGCCAGACGCCAGCAGGTTAAGGATACGGTAGAGATAGAGCTGGGTTCCAGGGGAGGTTTGTTCATCATCATCATGCAGGAAGTCTTCCAGCGAAAAACGCTCCACGACTGCTACTCTTTGTGGTTGATAGCGTTGAAACAGGCATGGGCCATTCGAATAAACAGCATTTCTATGGGATTCAGCGGGATCCTCATCGAGCCGTCACCTCTGGCGTGCAGTATGGATTGTGAAAAAATTGTACTATCGGTCAGCTACTATTACAATCAGCAGGTAAAGGATCAGTTCAGGCCTGTCACGGGGTTTTGTCAAGACTGGAACGCGCGGTTCCAAGGCGTTTTTTTCTGGGTGATCCTGGGCAAAGGACCAATTTAGAGGAATCCCGCTGTCAGTCGTCGAATAAATAAGTTCCGCTACCCGTCCAAATGGATGGGTTTTTTCCCTTATCGGACGGCTCATTCCCAATAAAATGTTTTGAATTCTGATTTAAGGAAAAAAGGGTGCAATCCGAAATACGACTGAGTTTCGGGCCTGCCTGATATTCACTGCTTGCCTCGCATTTGAAGGGTTTAGAGTCGTTTTTGTCAAAAAAGGCTGAAGTGCGGGGTAATGATCGAGTCCCTGGACGGGCCAGGGCAAGCAATTATTGGTAGGAGGTATCGTGAAGAGTATAGGCAGAAGCAAAAACAGGGGGATGTATTTTTTTCCGGGTGTGATTTTGGTGCTGGCAGTCGCAATCCTCATGTTCGGCGGGTGTGGGGAAGGTGAGGAAGCCAGCGGGACGTTCACATACGCCGATCTGGCTGATCCTGTTGCCATTGACCCTGCGTATGTCGAAGAGGAGATAGGTGCGAACATCAATCGCTACCTTTTTGAAGGACTCGTTAAATATGACTCGGTGACCGGGCAGGTAGTCCCTGGAGTCGCAGAGGAATGGGAAGTAAGCGAGGACGCTACAGAGTTCACTTTCAAGCTTCGCAAGGGAGTGAGGTTCTCCAACGGGCGCGAACTGGTCGCCGATGACTTCGTATATTCCTGGACCAGGGCTCTTGACCCGGCAACCGAGTCGCCTATGGCCCTGGTCATCCTCGAGCCCGTACGGGATGCGGTAGCATTCTCAATGGGCGAGACTGACAAGTTCACAGGCGTCGAAGCTGTCGATGACCATACACTCAAGGTCACCCTTGAATATCCACTGGCTGAATTCGTTACCTTCCTTGGCCATCCTGTCTGCGCTCCTGTGCCTAAAGAAGAGGTGGAAGCGGCGTCTGACGGTTACAGTGAAAAGCCGGTAGGCAATGGTCCGTTCATGCTCAGGGAATGGAAGCACGACCAGGAGCTGGTCCTGGAAAGGAACCCTGAATACGATGGTGAAGCAGCCAGGGTAGAAGAGGTCATCGTCAAGATCATCCCGGATGAGGCTACTGCGATTGAAGAGCTCAAGGCCGGCAATGTGGATGCAGTGAAATCGCTGCCCCCAGGCATGGATGAGAGCCTGCGCGCTGATGCTGAGGTCACAGTAGTCGACAGCGATACCGCGGCTCTCTGGTTCGCTGCTTTCAACATGGCAGAAAGCCCCTGGTCAGACAGCAAGGCGCTGCGTGAAGCGGTGAATTTCGCCGTTGACAGGGAGACACTGGCCGATGTGGTAATGCAGGGGCACGCAACCGCAGCGGATGCCATCGTGCCTTCGGCGATGGCTGGTCATCAGGATGACGTTCTTGCGTACCGGTACGATCCTGAGCAAGCGAAGGCCAAGCTGGCTGAAGCGGGTTACCCTGAAGGCAATGGCCTACCGGCCATAACCCTGACTTACCCCAGCGAAGGCACAGGTCCCGAGCTTGCCCAGGCCGTCCAGTCCCAGTTGAAGGAAGTCGGTATCCAGGTGGAGATAAACGGTCTCGCGCCTGGAGATTTCATCGAGCAGATGACCGGCCAGCAATTGTCCTTTTTCATCATCAGTTGGGGCGCTGACTATCCGAGCGTCGATACCTTCCTTTACACGCTTTTCCATTCGAGCCTCATCGGCCCGGGTGCGCCTAATATCTCCCAATACGCAAACGATGAAGTAGACCTCGCCCTGGACGATGCCCGCGCTTCCCTGGATGCCCAGGAACGGTCGCGACTGTACCAGGAAGCCGAGGGTCAGATACTCGCGGACGCGCCCATCATACCCCTGGTCTTCAGCCGCAACGTGATGGCATACTCATCCAGAGTGTCTGAATTCGTGGTAACGCCGATGGGTGACATAGCGCTGGACGAAGTAGCTGTATCGGAGTCGTAGAGCGCAAAGCGGCGGGGGCCCTTCGGGGCCCCCGAAACTCATGTTCCAGGAGCGCCGTCAGCAAGTGAGATGACTACTCTGCTTTTCATCATTCGCCGACTCATCCAGTTGCTGCTGGTACTGACAGGCACCGTCACGGTGCTTTTTGTAGTTATGTATCTGCTTGTTCCGGGCGACGCTGCACAGGTCGCGCTTGGGAACAAAGCGACGCCAGAAGCCCTTGAGGTCTTAAGGCGCGAGTGGGGTCTGGACCGGCCTGTCATCACCCAGTACGGCATGTACCTCTGGCGCCTGGCGCATCTGGACCTGGGCGAGTCCTTCGAGAGACACCGGAGTGTGGTCTCAGTAATCGGAGATCATCTGCCTGCTACGGCGTATCTGGCAGGCGCGTCACTCCTGCTTGAAGCTGTTATCGGGTGTATCTGGGGCCTGGCGCGTGTTCTGTCGCGAAGACGCCGGTTTGAAGTGATATCCCTGCTTTTTGGAGCCTTGTTGATGGCCATCCCTGTTTTTTTCCTGGGCATGTTGCTGCGATATCTGTTCGCGAGCAAGCTGGGGTTGCTGCCGTTATCAGGGTTGGGAGACTGGAGCCCCCTGAACCTGGTGCTGCCTGCGACGACATTGGCAGCAGCGCAAATCATCATTGTCTCCATGATCACCCGTACGACTCTGTCGGCGGAGCTGGATAAGCCTTATATGATGGCTGCTCGTGCCAGGGGTTTGTCCAGGCGCGCAGCGATATTGCGTCACGGCATACGCAACAGCGCGGGCCCGGTGGTAACCATCCTCGCCATAGATTTCGGCAGCCTGCTTGGTGGAGCCATGATTACTGAGATCGTTTTTTCCTGGCCAGGGGTCGGCAGGATGGCGTATTTTGCCGCGCAGAGCAGGGATGTCCCCCTGGTGCTCGGCTCCGTCCTGGTACTCGTGACTATCTTTGTCGTGATCAACACCTTGGCAGATGTCGTCCATGGGGCACTCGATCCCCGGATCAGGTCAGGAGGCAGGGCAGTTGGCTAGACCGGGAATAATACCGACGATCTGGGGCGGCCTGTCTGTCTCCCCGGATGCCGGCGGGCGTGTCTGGCGTGGGTTGCGCTCCAACCGGCTGTTGCTGGTTGCCGTTATACTGGCCATGGTGATCGCCGGCCTGGCGTTGATCGTCCCGTTGCTTCCGTTGCAGGACCCCCTGGCAACGGATTATGATCACACCCTGCAGGCTCCCGGGAAGGGCCATGTTCTTGGAACAGACCTGCATGGCCGTGACGTCCTGTCCCGAGTGCTGTGGGCTTCAAGGCCATCCCTGCTCGTCGGTGTGATCGCTACATCCCTGGCGCTCCTGGCTGGCATCGCCGCTGGCGGCCTCGCCTCGATGGGCGGGCGTTTCACCGATGCTTTTCTCATGCGTGTCGCCGACGCGTTCCTCTCTTTTCCCGCGATTCTCGGCGCAATAGCGATCATGGCCGTTCTCGGCCCCGGTCTCAGGAATGTGTTCTTCGCAATCGCGGTCTTTGGATGGCCTGTGTTCGCCCGTCTCTTTAGGTCCTCAGTCCTTGCGACGAGAGAGATGGATTACGTCAAAGCCGCCAGGGTACTGGGAGCATCCGGGACCACGGTGTTCATACGCCATATCCTGCCTAATTCCATCACGCCCGTGCTAGCATATACCGCTCTGGCCGCTGCAGCAGCCATACTTGCGGAAGCGGGTCTCAGTTTCATCAATCTGGGCGTCCAGCGACCCGAGCCCAGTTGGGGGCTTATGCTCGCGGAGTCGCGGGGGCTTTTCGAACAGGCTCCCTGGATGGCTGTAGCCCCAGGGGTCGCAGTAACGGTTACGACTATCATCTTCATCATGATAGGTTCTGCTGTCAGCAGGCCCATGGCTCCTGTCGTGGCTGGTGAAGGAAGATCCTCATGAACGATACAGTGTTGAGAGTCAACGATCTGCATGTCGCGTATGTCAAAGAAGATTCTGTCGTGGAAGCCGTGAAGGGTGTGGATTTTTCAGTTTCAGCCGGTTCGGTGCTGGCAATAATCGGGGGATCGGGTGCAGGTAAAAGCAGCGTCGCTTTAGCCGTGGCAGGCTTGCATGATCAAAGAAAGGCGCGGGTGACCGGGAAAGTCATTCTCGAGCACGACGACATCATCCAGATGAGCGAGGACCAGCTGGATGATATCAGGGGCGCAAGGGTCGGCATGATCTTCCAGGATTCGCGTGGCGCCCTCGATCCCACCATGAAGGTCGTCAACCAGGTTGCTGAGGCAATAAGGCGCCACCACCATCTAAGTCGTGAGGAAGCTCGAACTGAAGCGCTCAAGCGGCTCCATAGCGCTGGTGTCGCAAAAGACCTTTTGAGGCATGCACCATATGCACATCAGTTGAGTAGCGGTCTCTGCCAAAGGGTCATGATCTCCATCGCCCTGGCTGGAGACCCCATACTACTGGTTGCTGACGAGCCCACCGGGTCGCTCGACCTGACACGGCAGGCACAGATCATGAGACTGTTAAGAGAACGGGTTGCTGCGTCCGGCCTTGGAATGATCCTGATCACGCATGATTTGGGACTGGCTACGTCGATAGCCGACGATCTACTGGTCATGAGAGGGGGCAGTCAGGTCGAATACGGCCCCTGCGAAGAGGTCATCAAATCTCCCGGACATGAATATACCAATGAGTTGTTCGGGCTATGGCGTCAAACCTGTTTTGGAAAGGGAAAAGGCCATGCCCATACTTGAAGCACGAGGGTTGTCAAAGAGATATGACACTGGCGGGTTGTTTTCCCGACTCGCTGGGAGAGCCGATAGCGGCATAACCGCCCTGGACTACGTCAGCTTCAAGCTGGAAAGGGGAGAGACGCTAGGGATAGTGGGAGAAAGCGGTGCGGGTAAGACTACCTTGGCACTCCTTATCCTGGGGCTGTTAGAGCCCACCTGCGGCATTGTTCTGGTTGATGGGAAAGAATATCATCACCGTCGCAATGAGCGCAGAGAGAGGGCGCGCCGGATCCAGCTTGTCTGGCAAGATTCATTGGCTGCGCTCGACCCGCGACAGAGAATCGTCACATCAGTCGTGGAACCGCTGCTCATCCACCGCCTGGTCAACATGTCAGAAGCGCGGAAAGCAGCCGAAGCCCTGCTAACGGAGGTAGGGCTGGAAGCATCGCTGCTGGATCGCTATCCAGGCGAGCTCAGCGGCGGCCAGGCACAACGGGTCGTGATCGCTCGCGCTCTGGCCCTCAATCCCGATATCGTGCTCTGTGATGAGTTCGCCTCCGCCCTAGATGCCAGGGCGAAGGTCCGAATCGCGGATTTGCTTATCAGGCTGCGGAAAGAACGGCAGCTGACCTATATCATCATCGCCCACGACCTCCCAGTCGTGAGCATGATGACTGATTCGGTGGCAGTCATGTACCGGGGTTCGATAGTTGAACAGGGACCCACCAGGCTTATTCTCGAGGAACCTCTGCACCCGTACACGCGACTGCTTGTCAGTTCGGATCCAGCGACTCAGCCTGACTTTCTCGAAGGCCCTGTCGAACCTGCTCCTGCAGGAGATCAGCTGGAGGCCACTAACAGCAGCGGTTGCGCCTTCAGCCCCCGTTGTCCTGACTCGACTGAAGCGTGCCTGAAAGAGAAGATCGTCTTGCAGGGGGCCGGCGACCGCGCCGTCGCCTGTCGTGAGCTGAAAATCTAGAGCCCGATATAGTTACGCGCGCGGTTGATCGGCTTCAAAGCCGTATCCATCGCGACCACCAGTATCCTCAACTTATTGATGGTGAATGTCAGCAGGTGCAATCGCCATTGAAGAAGCTGTGCCTTTTCAGTGACGACTACGGAGCGCCGCTGGATCACATCGACCATCCTGGTGATCCTGGTTACCATCGAATCGATCCTTCTCAGGAACTCCCTGGAAGTCCGCGAAAAAGCAATGGCATTCCGTCCCAGCACCGTGAACCCGGCGGCGATAATAATGAGCGACAATGCTCCAGAAATTATCAGGACGTAAACCATGCTCGCCTTTCCTCATCCAGATGTGACCCTGGCTGACAAGAAGTCGTCAGCCACGATAATGCTACAGGAGCTGGAGCTAAAGTGGAAGTTGCCGCATCAGGCAGGAGTCAGGAGCCGCGAGCTTTTAACGGGAACCTGCGCGCACCCGCATAGTCACCATCGAAGCTCAGAGTACTGATCTTGACCATCTCGCCGAAGCCTGACGCCTCGATATATTTGCCTTGCCCGATGTAAATGCCGACGTGGTGAGGATGTCCAGGCCCCCAGAAGATAAGGTCTCCTGGCTGGAGCATCTCGTTAGGGACAGGTACGCCCATGTTGTACTGGGAAGCGGCGTAATGGGGCAAGCTCACACCATGTTGAGCGTAAACATATTTCGTCAGGCCGGAGCAGTCGAAGCCATCCGGGCTTTCTCCACCCCAGACGTAGGGAACCCCAAGATACTGAAGCGCTGTTAAAACCACCTGCGCCTGGGTCTCATCGGAGATCTGCAACTCAGCGAGCAGAGCTTCAGCTTCGGCTCTGGCCCGGAGCTGCTCCTGTAGCTGGCGCTCGGCTTCCTGCTGCAGGATCTGCTGCACCTCAGCGTTTACCTGTCCCAGGAGCGCTTCGCGTTCGGCTACCAGCGACTCGACCGCTTCCTTTTGCCCAGACAGTTGCTTTTCCAGATCGAGTTGCTCTGACCGGCTGGCATCGATCTCTTCAGCCAGCTTACCGACCTCCTTCGCGCTTGCCTTGTACTGCATCTGGAGTTTGTAGTCCTGGTCATTGACTTTTTTCATGTAGCTCAGCTGAACATAGAAATCGTTGAAGTCATCGCTATTGGCCATGATCTCGATCACGTTTACCTTGCCAGCCTTATATATGCTGACCAGACGGTCGGACAGCTGCTGCTCTTCTACCCGGTAGCGCTCCCACAATGCGTCGAGGCGGATATGATTGTCTGCCAGTTCCAGGGTGAGTTCATCCAGGCGCACCCTCGTGGCATTGTAGTCTTCCACGAGGATCTCTAGCTCGCGGTTCAGGTTGGCTATGTCCGCCCTGATTGCGTCTGCCTGCTCTTCGAGCGACGAAACCCTTTGCAAGACTTCGCCCTCAGGTTCAAACCCATCAGGAAGCGACTGCGCTGTGCCCAGGCTCACGATCGACATCACCGCGGTAAAAGCGATGGTGGTGAGCAGCAATATCTTGGTGTATGCCCTCATAGTTCTATTGGATGGTCGTCATTCAACTATGACCCTATCGGAAAATGGGTCTGATAAGTAAAGACGATAAATAATACCTGCAAAGAAGAGGTCTGGATCGGGTTGATGCCGTATCGGAGTATAACTGTCCAATAAATGTCTTTATGTTATAATATCGCCGGTGACGCGGGGTGGAGCAGTCTGGTAGCTCGTCGGGCTCATAACCCGAAGGTCGCAGGTTCAAATCCTGCCCCCGCTACCAAATCCTCCTTATTCAAACCAGGGTCGAATAATAGAGCAAAGAGGTTAGTGTAATGTAATGCACTGACCCTTTTGTTTTTTATGGCAACCTTCTTGAAAAACGCCTGATTGAACATCCGCCTGACTTTTGGATTCGCTTTAGTGTAGGCGACATGACACTTCGAAGCCATATCCAGAGCGAGGTTTAACGTACTCTTAATATCATCGTCACCGTTCTTAAGAATTTCCAGTCTTCCCTGACAATCCTCTAATTCCCCGCTTATTCTCGACTGCTCTTTTTTCAGTACTTCCAGAGGGACAGCCTGGGCGTAGTACGCCTCCATCAATTTCAGCCTCTGATCCGCTAATTTAGTCATTCTCCGAGTAATAAACTGCTGTTCGCGGATGGTTCCATCCTCTCTTTTCAGCAATTCTTGCTCAAAGCGATCCTTCAGCTTCGAATAAATGTTTTCGGGAAGCTGAATCGATTTGAAACAATCCTCGACGAGCTTTTCGATTTCGCCTTCAGCAATGTATTTTTGTTTACAGCCATTTTTGCGATTTTGTCCTAGGCAGTAAAAATACGTGTACTCGTCTTTCACTCTGTTTTTGACCACCATCGAGGACATTTTAGAACCACACTCTCCGCAATAAACAGTTCCCCTGAGATAATGAGGGTGTTTCCTTTTGCGTTCTCCCGCCTGATCCCTGACCTTTATAACTTCCTGAACTCGATCCCACAGGTCTTTGGAAATAATAGGCTTATGAATTCCCTTCGTTTCAATCTCATTCCAGCGGACAATGCCCTTATAAAAGGGGTTTGCGAGCATATTGGCTATGCGGGATTTATGGACTTTCCCCGGCGCTCTCTTCGCGGTACCTTTGCTTCTGAAACCGAGTGTGAATAACTCTTCTTCAAGCTCCTTGAGGGAATAGTCGCCTGTTGCATAAAGCTCAAATGCTTTTTGTACAAAGGGGGATCTTTCCTCATCGACTTCAATGGAGCGGAGTAGGCGTCCGCTCATCGGAGTTTGAACATTGTTATATCCAAGCGGAGCCATTTCCGGCCAACCGCCTTGTTTGGCTTTTTGAACCATGCCTTTCTTTGTCTCAGCACCGAGGTTAGCTGAATAGAACTCAGCCATGAGTGCATGGATGCCTTCGACCAGATGACCAGAGGCATTGTCCTCAAAGTTCTCGACCACGGAAACAAGGGAAGTATCAGCTCTTTTGAGTATCGCCTTAATCGTTATGTGATCTTCCATATTCCGGGCCAGGCGGTCTATCTTATGGACAACCACAACCTGAACATCTTTCTGTTTCCCGATACGACCAAGCATTTCCTGAAGTTGAGGACGGTCAGCACTCCTCGCAGACTCCCCGCGATCTAGGTACTCATCAATGAGCTTCCAGCCCTTTTCCTTGATGTATTTTACGCAGGCGTCACGCTGGGCAGGGATAGAATAGCCCTCTTTGCTGTCTGCTTTTTGGGCCTGTTCTTTCGTTGATACTCGAAGATAGATAACACAATTCATTATTAACCCACCCTAGCGCTTTTTTCGCCGCTTAAATCTTTTTCGAAATTAGCCCAAATCATAAGGCGAAGCCGGACCAGTTCTTCCGTCACTCCAAAATTATCTGCAATTTCATCAATACGAGCCCGATCATCCATGAGTCGTGAAAGCTTGGAAAGTGGAATGAGCAGACAGGCGGCGAAAGCATTTGCCTGCTTCTCATGGTAATTGCCGAACGAGTAAATCCGCTTCTGCATGGCGAGATGGTTTCCGGCATGAAAGAGATGATGCCCGAGAGCATGGGCGATCAGCTCCCGCTTTTCCCGAATAGACAAGTCCGAACGAACGACGATTGCCCCGCGAAAGTAAAACTCTTTCATCCTGCCCTTCATTTCTTCATACATGACAGAGAGACCCAGACTGTCTGTGATTCTGTCTAGGTCGTTTCCGTATGTCTCATTTAGCTGATTTGCCTTATCAATTACGCGCTTCATTTTTTCTTTCCCTTGGGCCTGGCTCTCATGACTGCCTCGTATGCCCTAATTAATGATTGCTTTTCCTCCCGTGTCATATTCGGGACTTCCTTGAACATGAGCGTGAAAGCCGGATCATCAAG
>QZKG01000061.1 GCA_003599855.1 Gaiellales bacterium
GTGAAAATGCGGAGCATGCGCCCCGCCTGTCAGGAAGCTTCAGTTGCTGCCGACGGAGCTTTTAGGCACCCAGACCTCTGAATCATCCATGAAGCAGCGGCAGCGGATCGAATCAACCGTCCTCATCCAGTCCTCGACCGCTCCCGGACTGTTGAGCCCGAGCCCAACGGCCTCGCCGGATGGACTTGCGGCCATGATCCGCTCGACATTAGTGAGGCTGCCGTCAGACGACATGCCGGACATCTCGATGCAGGCCATACACGCACCGGAGGACTGCGGCTGGACGGCGATATTCACGCACGCGCTGGAGGTCTTTTTGCTGTTGCCAGTCAATTCCCGCTCGATCGATAGACTGATACAAAACAGCCTCCCCGCTTTGCCTTGAACCCGGTTTGCCCTGGCCGCCCGGGACGCGGCCGTGTAGCTAGAAGTCGATAGGCAGGATATGGTCACGGTTGAGGGCGGAGATGAACTTCTCCGCTTCCTCTTCCATGTTCTTCTTCTGCATGGAGTCGAGCTCTTTCATAAGCGACTCGCGCCCCACCCGTGCGTTCTTTAAAAGCTCCCGCACGGTCTCCCTGTCGACCACCATCTCACGCTTGCAGAGGCAGTTGGGGCACAGCATCAGCACTTTCCACTCCGCGTCGTTCACCTGGCTACGTTCCACCGGATATACCAGGTTCGACTTGCAGAGGGGGCAGGTCTGTAGCTCCAGCTTTTTTTTCTGCAGTTCGTTCATGATGTCCTTTATCACGTTATCCGTGGCTCCGTTGTCCTCGAAGCATACCAGGTCGATTATCTGACCTTCTGCCAGTACAACCCGCTGGATAAAGTAATCTGTGCCTGTTTTGTTATATCCCTCTTGCACTCAGTCAGTTGCCCGTTTTCATTGCAGACCCGGACAGATCGCTGCCTGAGCCGTACATGATTCGCTTAAGCGGGGAGGGAAGGACAAGATGCAGTCGCCCACTCCGCCGTGCCTTCGTTTGCTTTATCGGCACCTGCCTAATTTATCTTTATCAGGATGGCAGAAGCCTGATCGTGAATAAAAAAACCCCCGCGGCGAGGGCCGCGGGGGTATTGATTGCTGTTCTGTTCCGTGGTGCTACATGCCCGGGGACGCAGGTACGGCGTCGCCATGGCACTCCGTGCAGTTGTTCTGCGCGGGCATCTGGACTTCGTGTGCCTTGGCCTGCTCCGGATAGGCAGGCTTGTATGTTCCGTCGATCCACTGGTTGAGCAACTCGATGGTCTTGGTGGTGACGTCGGCCGACAGCCGGGCGCAACGCTCCTTGCGGGGGTCGGAGAAGAACTTCACATTCTCCTTGGCCATCCACTTGCCGACCGAGATGTGGCAGAGCGGGGAGTCGCTCCTGTTGCTGTTGGTGATCTCGGCCTTCGGCTGGGCCGGCTTGAAGGTGGGCAGCTCGGTGACGGTATACCAGTTGATAACGTCGTTGAGTATCTGCTCGCCTTCCTCTCCGGCGATCAGACCGGTGGCGATGCCGGCGCCGGTGAGGGTGCCGCAAAGTGTGCCCCAGCCGACAGCCCCGCCGTGACCCCACTTGGTGGATTCGACGGGGAAGTGGGTGTAGGGCATGCCAATCTTCTCCTGGAGCGGCACGAGTATGCCGCTGGCCACCGCGTAGCAGCAGAACTTCTCATACCAGTTGGTGTAGGCCAGGGCTGCGGACTCAGCTGCATCCAGCTTCTCGTAGGGCCAGGGCCAGTCGTGTTCCATCTCCGCATCTTCATCGCCGGTAGCCGCGCCGTTTCCGGCCTCTTCCTCGCCGCAGCCGAAAGCGAGCCCCGCCGACGAGACCACGGCGATGCCGGCGGCGCCGATAGCCACCTTCCCGGCCAGGGGGAAAAGCTCCCTCCTGGTCATCGTCCTTTCCTCACACGCAGTCTCTTCCCTCTGTTCGTCGCTCATTTTTCCCCCTTGCCTAGTTGATTGGTGGCTAGAGTCTAACACCGGTCCTTTGCCGCTTCCAGTGGCAATCGCGCCAGCCCGCAGACTGGCGTTTCGACCCGAACAGGAGCCTCGCGCCCTTCATGGTTTTCCTTTTTCCCGCATCAGCTGGTGGAGGCCACACTTCCTGTTTAGTGATAATGCAACTTCCGTGCCAAGTTGAGGGTTCTCTGGGCAGAACGATGAAGAAAGCGTATTTCTGGGCCGAGAGACAAGATTATCCCCATCAACGGCTGTCCGTTTGATTATTATTCACCAACGGATGGGTTATTTCCTGCAAGGAACGTGTCATATGGCACACAAACGTGCCGGCCCGCCTGCCGGGAGCACGGGTACGATCTCTGTGAGGTTTCGGTCCGCTCTTGGGCGGATGCGGCAAAAATAATGGCACCATGGGGAAAGCCCGCTAAGCGCACCCCATGGTGCCTGACAACCTCTTTGACCCAGACCATTGGGTAATGGGATGCCTGTATGTTTACCTGCATGGACCATGCCAGGATGCAATTGGTGACGGGAAATCGATGCATATTCGTGCAGGGTCCGGAAGGTTGGCAGCCAGGCCTCAGCCCGTTGCGCTGGCATCATGATTATTGAATGGCGTTACGATATGTCCTATAATTAACGTAACGTAGTTTGGCAAACCAAGCAAGAAGGACTAAAAGCATGCCCGGTGAGATATTTGATTTTGAGTGGTTCGTACACAATGAAGGCTACAATTGGCTGGAGGCGGATTTCTCCCTTGACACAGTGGCCCCGGTGGGGTTGCCGGAAGGCGTCGGTGCCGGTGAGAGCATCCCCTGGATCACCGTGGCGGGAGAACCGTCAAGCCTGAGCCTGCTTTCGCGCCGCAGGTATTACCCCCTGCGGGATCATTCCTGTCTCTTCCGCGTCTTTGCCGAGACAGCTATCGACCCCCGGGGCATCGTTGCCTTCGCCGACCGGTACGGGCTCCTGGGCGTAGAGCTGGAAAGTGCCCCCGGCCGCGCCAGGCCTTTCATAGGCACGGCAGAGCCGATTTCCGCCTGGGAAAGGGAGATCCTCTCCATAAGGAACGCCCTGGTGTTATGGGACATGGTCAACGAGGAAGATGATCAGGCGCTGGAACGGTACCTGAGGCCGTACGTCGAGGCCGCAAAGTCCGACATGGAAGGGGGCGATGCCTCCACCGGGGATATCGCGGCTATCGCGGCGTCGGCCGGCGAGTTGCGCTGGTTCCGAACCAGGCCTGAGATACCGGAGCAGTTCACATCCGGGCAATTGAGACAGATCGCCCTCAGCCGGGTGCAGGCTATCGTCAACGAGCATCTCGGTTCGCGCGTATCGCCCAGGATACTTTGGGATGATTACCAGCGGGGCAGCTGGGGCCTGTACTTCGTTCCCGACAGCCTGGCGGGCGCCATCTGGATCCAGTTCGCCCAGGCTATCACAGAGAATCGCGACTACCGTCGCTGCCGCCAATGCGACTCCTGGTTCGAGATCGACCACTACAAGGCCAGGACCAACCGTTATTTCTGCTCAAATGCCTGTCGCAGCAAGGCATACCGTGAACGACAGCAGGAGGCGAGGAATCTGGCGTCAACCGGGATGAGCGTAGGGGATATTGCTATAAAGTTGGGTTCTGACGAAGAAACCGTAGCCAGATGGATCAGGCAGCAAGCGTGAGCCTTGCTGCTACCCGGCCTGGCTCGGGCGCTGTGGTCAGTGAGTCACCCGGAGCAGTTCCGCCTCGCTGAACATCCTGATGAAGCCGCGGGTCTCGATGAAGGCCTGGTCCCGGGCTATCTGGAACTCGGAGGCAACCACCTGGGCGATCTCAGCTACGCTGGTCACGCCGTCAAGCAGCTCCCATACCTTCATGGCTATCCGGTTTGCGAGCAGTAGCTTCTCGAGGCGATGGGTGGCTGTTTCGCTGGCAGTGCCTGCCCGCAGGCCGCTGGCGCCTCTGCCGTAACCGGCAACTGGTGTTAGGGTTTCCCTGTTCATGGAGAGTAAGTTTTCGCTGGTGTCAACTGGTTCCGCTTCTAGCTAGTGCTTGCTCCGCTGCCCGCTGGAGCACGCATCCCACCGCAAGAGTGGCTTGCGGGGCATGCCCTTGTGTGTTCTACCCTTTATCCTGCAAGAAGCGTGCCAAGATGTCTGATCAGCGTCACTCAGGCGCTAAATTCTTCCCCGATACGGGATTGACACGATTTCCTCAGGCATTTTGCGGGTTCTTTATGTCTTTTTCGGTGTTCAGGCTTCGGGAGAAGGGATCAGCGAATGAGCCTGATGCGCGTCTGCGGACGGGATTCGTGGCATATGCCACAAGGGTTGCCTGCCCTGGGGCATGAGCTGAAGCTATTCTCCGACTTCGAAGCTCTGGTCGTAAGGGGAGACGGAGGTGACCCTGGCTCCCTCGAAGGAGACCTTGACCAGCCCGTCGCCTTCAGCCTTGGGGTAATACCAGAAGATGGACGGGTTCTGTGAGTCGCCGGTCACATGGGAGCGCTCGGGCTGGCCGAGCATGTCCTCGACCTCGTCCATGGTCATGCCCACCTCGATGCGGGCGTGATCGTCGCTTGTGATACCCGCCTTCTCACCGCAGGCGGAGGCGCCCAGCAACAGGGAGATGATCATCGCCATGGCTAAAACGGATGCTGTCCGGCGCCCGTGACTCATGTCAGTCACCGTTCACTTCCAGGTGGCCCTTGTTCATCCTGAGCACCTTCTTGGCCTGGGATGCTACCGCGCGCGAATGGGTAACGATGACGATGGTGACCCCCTTGTCATTGATGGAGCGGAAGATGTCGAGGATGTCGGCCTCGGTCTCCTCGTCCAGGTCGCCGGTAGGCTCGTCGGCGAGAATGATCTCGGGGTTGTTCATCAGGGTCCGCGCCAATGCCACGCGGCGCTGCTCGCCGCCGGAGAGCATTCCCGGCAGTGAGTGGATACGGTCCTTGAGGCCTACCAGCTCCAGCAGGTCCGTGGCGCGTCCATGGTTGACCAGCGCCCCCGAGAAAGTAGCCGGGAGCCTGACGTTATCGATGGCGTTGAGCGTGGGGATCAGGCTGGAGAACTGGAAGGCGAAGCCGATGCGCCGGTTCCTGAGCTGCGACTGCTCCCTGTCGGACAGCGTCCAGATATTGGTGCCGTCCACGAGCACCCGGCCTGTCGAGGGTTTGGTGAGGCCGCCCATGAGGCTGAGGAGCGTCGTCTTGCCGCTCCCCGAGTGGCCTACGATGGAGACCATGTCGCCACGCTCGATGGTGAGGTCGACGCTCTCCACCGCCCTGACGGTGGTGGGGCCGACCTTGTAGCTCTTGCTTATCTCCTTGAGCTTGATCATGTCTGTCATTCTCCCTGCCTGATGGCTGCGTAGGGCTCCAGCCGGCTGGAGCTGACTGCCGGGTAGAGCGAGGCGATGGCGCCGGTCACTACGGCCAGCGCCAGGGTGCCGGCCATCAGCATGCCGAAATACCAGAGAGGGGGCCAGAGGTAAGGTACCCCGAGGCTGGCGGTGATTACTGCCTTGAAGATGAACAGCCCGGCCCCGCCCACGAGGATGCCGGCCAGGCCGCCGACGGCTGTCATCATCAGCGCTTCCGTGAGCATCAGCCTGAAGACGAACCGGCGGCTGCCGCCCATGGCCCTCAGCAGGCCGATCTCACGCTGACGCTCATTTACTATCATGGAGAAGATGGCTGCTATGGTTAATAGCGACATTACCCAGACGATGGCGTCGAGGACGAAGAAGCCCCGGAGGAAGCCGGAAAGGCGGTCGGTGACGGACTGGCTGAGGTCGTTGGCGGTCATGACCATGGTGCCGGGCACGCCGGCCTTGATCCGCTGCGCTACCTGCTCGACAGTCGTGCCGGGGGCCACTTTGACCAGCACCGAGGATATCTGCCCCGGCTGGATCTCCAGGAAGGTCTCGGCCTTCTCCTGGGAGTTGAGGGCCATCTCGTAGGCGGCATCCATGCTCATGAAGACGCTCTCGTCGGCACCCATGCCGGTGGAGTCGAGCACGCCCGCCACATCGAAGTCAGTGCCGAAGAAGTGAACGCTCTCGCCCTTGTTGGCGAGGATCAGCGAACCAATGACGACTTCGCGATTCTCCAGGGGGCGGTTGAGGTTGTCTTCCAGCCAGGGACCGACGACGAAGTCGGTCTCCGGGTCATAGCCGATTATCTGGACGTGTCCCGTGCAGCACTGGGAGGAGATCATCGACTCGATGAATATCTGGGGAGAGGCCTGCTCGACGTCCTCTATGGCTTTTACCTGCTCGAAGACGGACTCATCCATGTAAAAACTCGTGGGTGTGCCGGTGATGAGCGCGGTCTCGCCCGATTCCGCCGAACCTTCCGGCATTACCAGCAGGTCCGCCCCCAGGCGCTCCATGCCTACCTCGAGGCTCTGGTGTACGCTGCCGATGAGCAGGGTCGCTGAAAAAAGGGTGCCTGCCGCCAGCCCCACGATTGCTATGGTGACAAAGCTGCGGAAGGGCTTGCGGCGCAGGTTCTGTGCTGCCAGGTATAGGAGCCCGAGACGTCTCATTCCAGCTCTGTCGGCTCCCGTTTGATTAGACTCAAGTGATCCATATTACTCCAGTTCAGCATACAAACCATGCTGGGGGCCGTCAAGAAAAGAAATATTAACTTCCATTAAAGACTGATGCTGTATTTATCTATGCGGTACAGCAGGGTGTGGCGGCTGATGCCCAGCAGTGCGGCGGCCCGTGTGCGGTTCCCCCCGGTCCGCTGCAGCGCCTGGATGATGAGCTCGCGTTCGACCGCCCCCATTTCGACGCCCTCGGCAGGCAGCCTGATGCCGGCCGTCGAAGGCTCCAGGGCAGACTTGACCTCTTCCGGCAGGTCGTCGGCATCGATGACGTCGGCGCGGCAGAGGATGGTGGAGCGCTCGATGGTGTTCTGCAGCTCGCGCACGTTGCCGGGCCAGTGGTAAGACTCCAGCAGCCTCATCGCCTCGCCGGACAGCTGTTTGCCCGGAGCGTACCTCTTCATGAAGTGTTCGGAAAGGATCCTGATGTCGCCCCGCCGCTCCCGCAGCGGCGGCATGTTGATGGGGATCACGTTCAGCCTGTAATAGAGGTCCTCGCGGAACGTGCCTTCCTTGATCATGGCCGCCAGCTCGCGATTGGTGGCGCCGATCAGCCGGACGTCCACCTCGATCGTCTTCGATCCCCCCAGCCGCTCGAAACTGCGCTGCTCCAGTACCCTCAGCAGCTTCACCTGGACGGCGGGGGAGATTTCGCCGATCTCATCGAGGAAAAGGCTGCCGCCGTCTGCCAGCTCGAAGCGTCCGGGCTTGGAGGTGACGGCGCCGGTGAAGGCGCCCTTCTCGTAGCCGAACAGCTCGCTCTCCAGCAACGTCTCGGGGAGCGCGGCGCAGCTGAGCTGGATGAAAGGTCCGTCGGCGCGGGCGCTCTGCTCATGCAGCGCCTTGGCGATCAGCTCCTTGCCGGTGCCGCTCTCGCCGTAGATTATGACGGTGGCATCCGCCCCCGCCACCTGGGCGACAGTCTCCAGTATCTCCTGCATCTGCTGGCTCTCGCCGATGATCCCGGAGGTGTCGTACTGCCGGTCCAGTTCGCCCTTGAGGTAATCGACCTGCCGCTCCAGGCTGCCGATGCGCAGGGCTTTCTCGACTGCCAGCCTGAGTTCGTCGACGTCGAAGGGCTTGGTCATGTAATCGGTGGCGCCGGCCTTCATGGCGTCGACGGCGTCCTCGACGTTGCCGTGGGCCGTCAGCATGATGACCGGGATGTCGGGCTTGAGCTTCCTGATCTCGACCAGGGTGGTGATGCCGTCGATGCCCGGCATGCGCTGGTCCAGCATGACCAGGTCCGGGGACTCGCGCGAGAACGACTCGAGCGCCTCTTCGCCGGACGCTGCCTCCACCGTCTCGTAACCGGCAGCCTTGAGCGCCCGCCGCACGACGAAGCGCATGTTCTTCTCGTCATCGATGACCATGACCGTGCTAGCCATCCATACCTTCCTTCATGGGTTCTCCTTTCTTCGCCAGGGGCAGCCCCAGTGTGATGCTGGTGCCCCTGCCCGCTTCGCTGTCGACCCTGATATAACCCTTGTGGGCGTCGACGATGCGGTGCACGATCGACAGGCCCAGGCCGCTGCCGTTCGGCCTCGCGGTGACAAACGGCTCGAAGACGCGGGCCTGGATCCTCTCCGGGATCCCGCATCCCGTATCGGCAAAGGATATCATTAGATAACCGTCATCGGCAGCCAGGGCGATTTCCAGGTCGCCGCCGTCGGGCATCGCCTGGATTGCGTTGGAGATGAGGTTGATGAAGACCTGCTTGACGCGGTCCTCGTTGGCCCAGATGTCGTGCTCGTGGCTGGAGCCGCTACGCCTGATGTTCACCTGCTGCTGGATGGCGAACTGCTTTGTCAGCAGGATGACCTCATCGAGGGTGCGCTCGGCGTCCACCGGGCCCATCTGGCTCTGGGAGGGCCGGCCGAAGTCCAGCAGGGTGTTGACGAACGCATCCAGCCGGTCGATCTCCTGCAGCATCACCTGGCAGAGCTCCTGCTCCGGGCAGTTATCGCCCAGTTCGTCGCGCATCATCTGGACGCTGGCGCGGATGACTCCCAGGGGGTTGCGGACTTCGTGGGCGACGCCGGTCACCAGCTCACCGAGCCCGGACAGCTTGTCCGCCCGGAGCAGCTGGTGGGTGAGTTCCTTTACCTCGGTCAGGTCCTCCATGGAGATGACGATGCCGACGGTGCTGCTGTTGCTGCGGTGCGGCGTGATCCTCACCGCCGCGGAGATGGGGCGGCCGTCCGGCGGTCCCAGTTCGGTCTCTAGGGTTACCCGAGTCTGACCCCCGGACAGAACCAGGTCGGCGGCGCGCAGCAGGTCATCCTGCCCGGCGAACACCTGTCGCAGGGGGAAGGCTACCAGTTCCTCCTCGGGGCGTCCGAGCATCTGGCTGGCGACTGGGTTGGCGGTGACGATCTGGCCGCGGTCGTCCACCGAGATGACGGCGTTGCCGACGCTTTTGAGGATGCTCTCGATATACGACTTGATGCGCCTCAGGTCGGACTCGCGGTCCTCTATCTCACGGTTGAGCGCCAGCATCTCCTCGTAGCGCTGCGCCTGGCGCCGGCGGGACTCTACTACCAGGCCGGTGGTCACGGCTACCACGTTGTAGAGGATGATGTCGAAGAAGTTGTCAATGGAGCCCGATTCGAACAGGCCTCCCATGGAGGACGCGGCGTGGGGGACGAAGAGCACCGTGACCGCGAGGGAGGTCAGCAGGCCGCCCCTGATGCCGAACCTGATCGCCGCGTAAATTATCGGGATATAATACAGGCGCCTGAGGATTATATGCAGCGACGTGTGGGACATGAACTCCACGTGCAGCGTCGTGTAATGGAAATAAGTGATGATCGCCACCGCGGCCGCGATCATCAGGGCTTCGAAGACCCTGAAGGGCTGGCTGGCCGGCCTGATCATTCCCCGGAGCTCCCGGGGAGCGTGTCGCGGCAGATGCCGATCTTCTTCCGCTGCCATGATGGCAGGGCTCCCATCTCCTCGCGGTACTTGGCCACCGTTCGTCGCGAGATCCTGATCTCTTCCCCGGCCAGCAGGGTGGCTATCTTCTGGTCGGAAAGGGGCTTGCGGGCGTCTTCCCGGGCGATGAGCTCACTGATGCGTTTCTTGACCGCGTTGGCTGCCAGTCTCTCGCCGCCGGCGGTCGTGTATCCGGATGAGAAGAAGTAGCGGAACTCGAAGATGCCGAACGGGGTGTTCATGTACTTGCCGAGTATCGCCCGGCTGATGGTCGACGGGTGGACTTCGAGCTCGCGCGCGATGTCCTCGATGGAAAGGGGTCTGAGGTAGGCAGGACCGCGGGTGAAGAAGTCGGGCTGATGGCCGGCGATGGCCTCGGCGACCCTGGTGATGGTCGCGCGGCGCTGCTTCAGGTCGCGGATCAGCCGCGTGGCGTCCCTGATCTTGTTCTTGATGTAATCGACGGTCTCCGGCCCGGCTTCGCCCGCGGCGGCCAGCTCCTGGTATACCTGGTTCAGTTTGAGAGGCGGCAGCGTCTCACGGTTTGCCAGCACCCTGACCCGGCCCTCTTCGACAAGGAGGAAGACGTCCGGGATGACCGCGCCCGCCGGCGGGCTGACGTCGAAGAGCGAACCGGGCACCGGGTTGAGTTCCCGGATGAGGGCGACGGCCTTCTCGACCCTGGCCAGCGGCGCCTTGACCGCCCGCGCTATCTCGCCGTAGGCGTTGCGGGCGACCTCCGGCAGAAAGCGCGCCACGATCTCGACGGCAAGCCTGCCGGCTTTCATCTGGAGCAGCTGTATCCGCAGGCACTCCTCGAGGTCGCGGGCGCCGACGCCGGGCGGGTCGAGACCCTGCAGGACGGTCAACACCTGCTCGACGCGGGCGGCGGGTTCGCCGATGGCTCCGGCGATGCACTCCACTGAATCCCGCAGGTAGCCATCGTCATCGAGGCTGCCGATGAGGGCCAGTCCGATGCGGTGCTCCTCCACCGGCAGCCCCTCGAGGTCGAGCTGCAGCGTCAGGTGGTCGCTGAGGGTGACCGGGCTGGCGGCCAGTTCGGACACGTTGAGCGGACGTTCTCCCTGGAAGGATCCCTGGCGGCTACCGTCGGCGCGCACGTAGTCCTCCCACAGCTGGCGCTCGGCCGACAGGCCGGCGTCGTGGTCGTAGTCGGATGGTTCCGGTATCTCCAGGGCGGGGTTCTCGTCAAGTTCCTTGTGTAACAGTTCCAGCAGGTCCGGCGCACTCAGGCGCAGGATCTTCATGCTCTGGTAAAGGCGTGGCGAGAGGGCCGTCTGTTGCCTGGTTGTAAGTTCGGGCCTTAGTTCCATCTGCCATGGGTCCGTTCAGCGCGCGTGACCGGCTCGGGCGGGCCGTCCGTACCTGGCGCGGTTGGTTCGTTTCTCATCGTTGGACAGCCTGGTCTTATTGTAACGTCAAACTCCCAAAAAAAGAACGGTTCGAGCCGCCGGGCCGTTCCCCTAGTAGTAAGCCAGCGTGCCGACCTTCTTGGCGCGGGCGACGGCGTAGCGGAAGATCACCAGGCTCACCGGTATGGTGATGATGGAGAACACAACCAGCGCCAGCAGGTCGCCGCCGACATCGTCGAACCCCGCGCCCTGCAGGAGCGACAGGCGGATCGCCCTGAGTGAGTAGGTGATGGGGAAGAAGTAGGAGACGCTCTGGAGCCAGTCCGGCAGGATGCTGATGGGGTAATAAACCCCGCCGATCAGCGTCGATGATGTCGAGAGCGCCCAGGCGATGGGGTCGCCCCGCTTGAAGATCATCACGAAGCTCGCGGAGATGATGCCGAGACTGCTGAAGGCGATGACCGTCAGGACCAGCGCCACCAGCGCCGGGAGGATGTTGGCATCGCCGAAGTTGACGCCGAAGAAAAGGCCGCCGAGCAGCAGGTAGACCCCCACCCTCAGCGACGTGAAGGCGAAGCTCCACTGGGAGGACGAGAGCACCACCGTGGGCAGGCGCGTGGGCGTCACCAGCATCGCCTCCAGGGTGCCGATCATCTGCTCCGAACGGATGACGCTGGAGAAGCTGCCCAGGCCCACGGCCAGGAAGTTCGAGAAGGCGATGCCGATGAGGACGAAGGAGAAGTAATTGCCGCCATACTCGCTGAGGCTGCGCTGGACGTTGGGGGCGTCGCCGATCAGCTCGGAGACGAAATAGAACATTACTACCGAGAAGAAGATGCCGCCGAACTGGAGGAAGAAGGCAAAGCGGTAGCTGATCTCGGTCAGAAAATCCTTTTTGAGGAACGCCAGGGGCTTGCTCAGCATCATTGCTCCAACCTCGATTCCTCGATGAGCAGGTGGAAGTACTCGATCAGGGAAGCTTCTCCCACCAGGTCGCTGACGCAGCCGCAAGCCTTCATCTCGCCGTTCGACATGATGCCGATGCGGTCGCAGACCTGCTCGGCTTCCGCCAGGTGGTGGGTGGCCAGCACCACCGTCTTGCCCTGCCGCACGAGCTCGTCGCGTATGAAGTCATGCAGTTGCCGGGTCGCCACCGGGTCAAGCCCCTTGGTCGGCTCGTCCATGAAGAAGATCTCCGGGTCCGCCAGCAGCCCCCGGGCCAGCGCCATGCGCTGCTTCATGCCGGTGGAGTACTCCTGGAAGCGGCGGTCGGCCGCCGCCGCCATGCCGATGAGCTCCAGCACCTCGTCGATGCGGCTCCTGGCCGCCCGTCCCGAGAGGCCGTAGAGGGCGGCGAAGAACTTGAGGTTCTCCCGGCCCGTGAGGCGCCAGTAGAAGCTGCGCTCCTCGCTGGAGATGAGGGCGATGGACCTTTTCACCTGGTTCTGTTGCCGGACTATGTCGTAACCGTTGATGGTGGCGCTGCCGCCCGAGGGCAGCATCAGGGTGCAGAGCATCTTGGTAAGCGTGGTCTTGCCGGCGCCGTTGGGGCCCAGAAGGCCGAAGATCTCCCCGCGTTCGACCGTCAGGTCCACGTCCCTGACCGCCGTGAAAGTGACTTTGTCGAAGAAATGGCGCGGAGACGACAAGCCCTTGCGCTTGGTAAACTCTTTGGTGAGGTTGATGGTTTGGAGTACCACGTCGGCCATGTGGGAGTATTGTACCATGACCAGCATTTCGCCACATATCAGCAGCAGCTTTAGGCTGGGAGCGCTGGAGCTTCCCAACCGGCTGGCGCAGGCTCCCATGGCGGGCATCAGCACGCGAGCCTTCCGCCTGCAGGCGCGCCGGCACGGAGCCGGCCTCTGCTGTACCGAGATGGTGAGCAGCTACGGGCTTCACTACAACAACCGCCGCACAGCCGCGATGCTTGAGTTGACCCCCGCCGAGCAGCCGGTCGCGGTCCAGCTCTTCGGCAACCACCCGGACATCATGGCCGAGGCTGCCGCCGCCGCGGGGGCTGCCGGGGCGGCGGTGGTGGACATCAACATGGGCTGTCCCGTGCGCAAGGTCGTCAAGACCGGCGCCGGTGTCGCCCTGATGGATGAGCCGGAGCTGGCGGAGAGGATCGTCGCCGCCGCGGTGGCAACGGCGTCGCGTCCGGTGACCGTCAAGATCAGGTCGGGAACGCGCTCGCAGAGCGCCGACAGCTTCGCGAAGAGGATGGCAGCGGCGGGAGCTGCAGCGGTCTGCATCCACCCGCGGCTGGCGGTCCAGGGCAGGAAGGGCAAGGCCGACCACGAGGTGACCGCCGGGCTGGCGGCGGCGCTGGAGGTGCCGGTGATCGCCAGCGGGGACATCGATTCCGCCGCCTCGGCAGCGGCGGTCATGGGCCGCACCGGCTGCGCGGCGGTGATGGTGGGGCGGGCCTGCCTGGGCAACCCCTGGCTCTTTGGGGACATCCTCGCGGGCGAGGGGTCCGGCGGCAGGCCCCTGGGGGAGACGCTTGCCGAGATGGAGCATTTCTACCACGACCTGGAAGGCGAGATGGGCGAAGAGAGGGCCGTGCGTTTCATGCGCAAGTTCTACGGGTGGTACCTGGCACGCTTCCGTCCCGGAGAAGCCTTGAGGGACGGCCTCAGAAGGGCCGACGGCTTCGCCGAGGCCCTCGGCCTCATCAGTGCCTGGGCCGGCGCCCGCGACGAGGGTTCAGACGCGGTTCCTGAATAGTTCCGCCGCCTCCCGGTCCAGCTCCTCCTGTTCGCCCTGGAGCTCATGGAAGCTATCGACCCCTGGCGTGAGCCGGAACTCGATCCAGGCATCGATGGAACTGCTGGTGTCGGTGGTCCGCAGGAGTTGCGCCTCCATGGCGGCGGCCGCCTGCTGCGCCCGTGCCTGGTCCCCTGCGAACACGGCATCAGCCAGCTCCTTGCCCATGTCGGCCAGCACGGCATTCTCCTCTATCGATTCCGAGAGCGATGCCAGCAGGAAGAAGCCGCTCTCCTGGTAGCGGGCGTCTACCTGGCCCTTCAGCTGCCGCATGGAGACCGCCGCCTGGGCAAGGGCGGCGCCGGATTCAGCCGGGGCGCCCTGCACCGTCTGCAGGCTGTATTCAACCTGGCCCCAGAGGCGGTCCATCTCTTCGACCGCGGTGAAGATGATATCGCCGTCCTGATAGATCATCCGGAGCTCCTGGACAGTCTGCTTCAGCTCCCCCAGCTGTTCGAGGCGCAGTCCGGCGATCTCCCGTTTGCGCTCAAGATAATCCAGGTAGCCCTGGGGCAGGCGGTAGAGGCCCGCAGCCTCGTCCACTGCTTCCGCCGCGCTGCCCACCCGCGCCAGAGCCTCGTCGATGGCAGGCAGGCTGTCTTCGAGCGCCGCGCCGGCCAGGCGGATGCTGTCCACCGAGACAAAGCTCTCGAAACTGACCGCCGACGGGTCGAAAGCGGCAAGCGCCTGGTTGGCTGCGGCGATGTCCTCATTGGCGCGGGAGAGCATGCGGTCGGCCCTGAGCGCCTGCAGGCGCGGCAGCGACAGCCAGGCAAGGCCTGCGGACAGCGCCAGCAAGAGCGCGAGGCCCGGCAGTGCGAACCTTTTCAATGATGTGTTCATGGCGTCACCTGCTTCAGGCTCCTATCCCCGCAAGACGTAGTCCCGCCAGGCGTCCTCGAAATCGCTCCAGCCCACCCCCAGCACCTCGCGGAAGACCTCGTCCACCAGCTGCCCCTGGTCGATCTCCTCGCCGGACCGCTTCCTGAACTCCCTGAGCAGGTCGAGTACCGCCTCGTTGCCGTAGGTGATGACGAGGTACTCGACGGCGAGGTCCGCCTCTTCGTAGGCCAGGGTCGCCGCCTCGGTGGATAGCAGGGTCGAAAAACCGCTGGGCTGGTACAGGTCGCTCAGGGTCGGGCTGAAGGTCTCGCCGCTTCTCATCTTCTCCCTCAAGAGCACGACGGGCTCGATGCCGGCAACATAGTCGGCCAACCCCTCCACCAGGAACGGCGGCGTGCGCGACCCCTGTTCCGGGAACAGGGCCACGTGGGTGAGCTCATGGGCCAGCATGCGGCCGTTGTAGCCGGTGCCGTAGGAGGCGGTCTCCCGGAAAGTGCCCGCGTCGATGATGATCTCGCCGCCCTGGCCGGCGGTCGAGCCCAGGGGCCGCGAAGCGCCGCCGGTCCATTCCTGCCAGCCACCGGGGTAGGACTGTTCTATCTGGCCCATGCCGCCGAAGATCCGGATCGGCACTTTGGGCAGCTCGAGGCCCGGCAGCGTATCCGTGAGCCGCGGGTAAGCGGAGTCGGAAAGGTCGCGGGCCTCCGCGGAGATCCCCGCCTGGGCCGGGTGGCTCAGCACGATCACGTGCTCGCCTTCCGTGACGATGACCGGGCCGAAGTCCTCCAGGCCGGTGGCCCTCTTCTTGCCCAGAGCCTGTTCGCTGGCATCCCCCGAGAGCTTCCAGCCGTCCTCCTTCCTGACCATATGGTAAGCGGCGCGTTCCGGGTCTGGCAGCTCGCTGAAGCTGCCGGCCAGGGTGTAGGCGATGTTGACCTTTACCAGGACTGTTCCGCCTCCGGCATCGCTCCTGCTGGTTATGGTGATGCTGTATTCCTGGAAGGGCACTGCCTGGAGGTTCGAGAAGAGGACGTCCTGGCGGCTGGTGAAATCCGTGTTCTCGGCGTCGATCACCGAGAGGAATCCATCACGGTCCTTGCTGACAAGGGCGCCGGCATAGCGGTCCAGCGCCGCCTGCAGCTCGTCACCGGCTCCGGAGCTGCCGGCGTCGGGCAGTTGTGTCGCCCAGTCGGTATTGGTCAGGCCGCCGCAGCCGGCTGCTGCGAGAGCGGCTGTCGTCAGGATGGTTGCGAGCAGGAACTTCTTCATGACCTCATGTGTCGGTCGGGGACTTCGGCCGCTCCAGCAGCCGCGCCAGGCGGTCCGCCGTCAGAGTGTTCAGGATCGTCTCCGGGCGCACCCAGCCCCGGCGGGCCGTAGCGATTCCATATTTTAGCAACCTGAGGTCCGAGATGTGGTGGGCGTCGCTGTTTATCACCAGACGGACCCCCGCATCCTGGGCCGCGCGCGCATGCAGGTCGCAGAGGTCGAGCCGCTGGAAATGGGAGTTGACCTCCAGGGCGGTGCCGGTGCGGGCAGCGGTGGCGATGATCGCTTCGATGTCCACTTCGTACGGATCGCGGCGATTGATCAGGCGCCCTGTCGGGTGGCCGATGGCGCGGACGAGGGGATGTTCCATGGCCGCCGTCAGGCGCTCCATGATCTGGCTCATCTCCTGGGTGAAGCCGGAGTGGATCGATACGGTGACGAAATCCAGCGCCGCCAGGGAGTCGTCCGGCAGGTCGAGGGTGGCGTCAGCCTTCACATCCACCTCGATACTGGTGAAGATGCGGAACCCTTCCGTCCCGTCATTTATCCGGGCGACCTCCTCCAGCTGGCGCTCGAGCTTCTCCGGTGTGAGACCGCCGGTCATGCCCAGCGATTGGGAATGGTCCGAGATGGCGATGTACTCATAGCCGAGTTCCTGGGCGGCCCGGGCCATCTCGCGGATGGGCGCATGGCCGTCGCTCCAGTCGGAGTGGACGTGGAGGTCGCCGCGGATGTCCGCGCCGCTCACCAGCCGGGGCAGGGCGCCCGCTAGCGCTGCGGCGATCTCGCCGCTGTCCTCGCGCAGCTCGGGAGGTATGTAATCCATCCCCAGCAGGTCATAGACCTCCGCCTCGGAGCCGCACTCGTGCACTTTGCCGCTGGCAGTCTCCTCGACCCCATACTCGCTTACCTTGAAGCCCTGGGAGATGGCATGCTCCCGGAGGGCGACGTTGTGCTCCTTCGAGCCGGTGAAATGCTGCAGCAGGTTGCCGTAGAGGCCGTCGGGGACGACGCGCAGGTCGATCTGGACGCCGGCGTGGGTCCTGACGGAGCACTTGGTGGGGCCGCTGGCGATGACGTCGCCCACCAGGGGCAGGGAGCAGAACGCACCGGTCAGGGCCTCCGGCTCGCTGGCGGTGGCGATGATGTCGACGTCCTTGACGGTCTCCTTCATCCGCCGGACGCTCCCGGCGCAGGCGACCTCGCGGGCCTCGGGCAGCGCCGCCAGGAGGGCGACGCACTCCTCGGCTACCGGCAACACCTCGCCCAGCAGCAGGCGCGACCCCCTGGCTTTCAGCCGCCCGATCGCCTTGATGATGTTGGCTGCCGTCTTCGGCCCCAGCCCCGGGAGCGCTGCCAGCCGGCCGTCAGCCGCCGCCGCTTCCAGTTCGTCCATCGAGGAGACCCCCAGTTCCTCCCAGACCTTCCTGGCGGTCTTCGGGCCGACCCCCTGGATCCGCTGGATGGCCACCAGGTCGTCGGGGTACCTGGAGCGGAACTCCTCCAGCTCCGCGATGCGTCCCGTATCGAGGTACTCGGTGATCTTGGCCGCGATCTTCGGCCCGATGTCGGGCAGGTCGGTGAGGTCGCCCTCCCGGGCCAGGTCAGCGAGGGAGAAGTCCGCCTCTGCTACACGGCGCGCCGCTTTCTCCACCGCGATGGTGCGGTACTTGTTGACGCCGTCGAGTTCCATGAAGTCGGCCAGCAGCTGCAGGGCCGCGGCGATGTCGCGGTTAGCCGCCATGGCGTGAGACGACCTGCTCGTAGATCTCCCTGGTCTGCCTGGCTGTCTCACTCCAGGAGTAGGAAGCCGCTTTCTCGATTCCCCTGGCGATCATCTCCTCCCGCAGGTCAGCGGAGCTGAGCAGCATGTCGAGGGCGGCGGCCACCTGTATCGGGTCGCGGGGGTTCACCAGGATGGCCGCATCGCCGGAGATCTCGGGGATCGAGGTGGCGTCGGCGGCCACCACTGGCGTGCCGCAGGCCATCGCCTCCAGGGGCGGCAGGCCGAAGCCCTCATAGAGTGACAGGAACAGGAGCGCCTGCGCCATGGAGTACAAAGCGGGCATGTCATCATCCTCGATGTAGCCCGGAAACAACACCCCGTCCAGGTCCATGCCGGCGAATGCCTGCTGCGGCGTCAGGCGGCAGTAGTCGGTGCCGGAAACCACCAGCTGGATGCCCGGCCTCAGTTCGCGCAGCCGGGCGTAGGCCTCGATGGCCGTCCTGGTGTTCTTGCGGGGCTCGGTGGAGCCCATGCACAGGATGAACTCGTGGGGCAGGCGGTACTTCAGGCGCACGGCGCTCAGGCGGGCATCGTCGGTGACAGGGGAGAACCTCTCGGATACGCCGTCATAGACCACGCTGACCCTGTCCGCCGGGACGCCGCTCCATTCGACGATATCCTGTTTGGAAAACCGGGAAATGGTAATAATCTGGTCTACCTCACGCACGCGAGGCAGAAGGCGTTTCTCGTACATCCTCGCCCGCGCCGGGCTGTAATAGTCCAGGGCGAGCCTGACGAGGATGATGTCGTGCAGCGTCATGACCGAGGGACAGGGCAGCTGCCGCGGCCTGGGCAGGCCCATATCCCGGGGGGAGTGATAGATGTCGATGTGATGGTCAGCCAGCTCGCGGGGCAGCCGATACTGTTTATAGATGAAGTTGGCTGCCCTCTCCGCGTATGAGATCTCATGATAGGATCCGCCCCCCATCCGCTGGTTCCTGGCAAAAAGTACTACAGAATCCCCGGGATTCTGCCGTCTTAAGTGCTGAACGAGCTCATGGGTGTAGGCCGAGGTGCCGGTACGATGGAACATGAGGGGGAGGCCTTCTATGCCGATCCTCATGGCGCCGGGTCCAGTCTGGCGGCGCCAGCTAGCCGCGGATGCCGCAGGCAGCGCGCGCCGGGAGGCATTCCCGCTCCGGCAGCCGGACAAATAAAGGAAACAGGTGTGACAGGGCTAATTTGTAAATTACGCAAAATCGGCCCTCCGGGGCTATTTTTTACAGTCCGCTGACAAACGGCTGGTAGCCTGTTCCCGGCCGCAATATCAGGTGCATGGATGTTTACGCGAGTAAGGATACACCATTTTATCGCAGTTGCGGGGCTGGTCGTAACGGCTCTCGCCGCTGCCCTTTTGTTCTACCCTGGCTTCGGCGCGGCGCCGCCGCCGGAAACCATCGGCGGCGACATGGTCTTTTCCGGGCCGCAGCTTGCCCAGGGTGACTTCAGCGGGACCGGGGTGGCCGACATCCCTGAAGCGGGGCAGGCGCTCACCATCAGCCCCGAGGTGACCCAGGGCGAGTACGTGTCGAGCGAGGCGGAAGCCGATCACTCGTTCAATGCCCTTGGCCTGCACTGGCTGGCCGATACGCCTGAAGGGGCCGGCGTCAGCGCCGAAGTGCGGTTCAGCCAGGACGGCGAGGAGTGGAGCGGCTGGCAGCAGGTCTCGCTCCTGGCCGAGGAAGGGCCGGACCACATCGGCGAGACCGCTTCCGCGGGCGAGACCATCGGCGAGCTGCTCTACGCTGATGAGGCCAGATATTTCCAGTACCGTTTCGATCTGACGGCGAACGACAAGGGCGAAGCGCCGGTGATCCACAGGGTCACCGCCAGCTACATCGATGCCAAGGGCTATCACGAATCGCCACTGTCGGTGGACGGGGCCGTGCGCCGTCTGAGTGCCTGGGTCAGCCCACCGGAAGCATCCGCGGCGCCCAACATCATCAGCCGGGCCCAGTGGGGCGCCAACGAGGCCTACATGCGGTGGACCCCCCAGTATGTCGCCCCGAAGAAGATCATCATCCACCATACCGTGACCAGCAACAGCGACCCCGACCCGGCGGCCACCGTGAGGTCGATCTATTACTACCATGCCGTCAGCCTCGGCTGGGGTGACATCGGTTACAACTACCTGGTGGACCGGCAGGGGAGGATCTACGAGGGCCGCTACGGAGGCAACGGGGTCGTCGGCGGCCATGCCCTCGAGTGGAACTATGGCTCGGTGGGCATCTCCGTGCTGGGGGACTACAGTTCCAGCGACATCACGCACGAGATCTACTCGTCGCTTCTCTCCCTGATGGTCTACAAGTCCAACCAGAACCGCATCGACCCCACGGGGAGCGACGCGATGCTGGGGACCAACAAGGCCAACTACCTGGGTCACCGTGACGTCGGTTCCACCGCCTGCCCGGGAGCTTATCTGTACCAGTACCTGCCGCGGCTGAGGACCGACGCCAAGGTGCAGTACTCCGCGATACCTGTGATCGGCGCCATCCGGGCCAAGTGGGACGCCCTCGGCGGCGCTCCCGGGGCCGCCGTGAACGCCGAATACGCCGTACCGGGAGGCATGGCCCAGGATTTCACCTTCGGCAGGCTCATTTGGGACAGCGCCCGCGGGAAGACCTCGTGGGTCTATGGCGGGATCCTCAAGAAGTATGACGCCCTCGGCCGCGAAGGCGGGTTCCTGGGGTTGCCCGCGAGCGACGAATACAGCGTCGGCTCGGGACGGGCCAACGATTTCATCGGCGGCAAGATCTACTGGAGCGCGGCCACCAACGCCCATGTCGTCTACGGGGCCATCCTCAGCCGCTTCCTGGCCGGCGGCGGCGTGGCCGCTTACGGCTTCCCCACGGATGATGAAGCCGGCGTCACCGGTTTTTCGGGAGCGCGCCAGGGCAATTTCCAGAAGGCTCGCATCTACTGGGATTCCACCAGCGGCGCCCGCACCGTGTTCGGGGCGATCCTCACCGAATATCTGCGCATCGGCGGGCCGGCCGGGATCGGCCTGCCCAAGGGCGACGAGGGCGACATCGCCGGCGTCGCGGGCGGGAGGCAGAGCGAGTTCGCCTCCGGGGCGATACTCTGGTCGCCGTCCACCGGAGCCCGGGCTGTATACGGCGCCATCTATGCAAAATACAAGCAATGGAACGGTCCCGCCGGTTATTGCGGCATGCCCGCCGGCGGCGAGTACGCCGGCTCTTCGGGCCGCGGCCAGGACTTCCAGAAGTGCGTCCTGACCTACCACGAATCCTACGGCGCCTTTGTGACCTACGGTTCGATCATGCTCAAGTACAAGGAGCTGGGTGGTCCCAAGGGCAGCCTCGGGCCCGCCATCGCCGACGAGGCCGACGCGGCGGGCGTCCCGGGGGCCAGGGAGAGCCGCTTCAAGAGCGGCCGCATCTACTGGTCGGCATCCACGGGCGCCCGGGGGGTCTACGGCGCGATCCTCAAGACCTACATCGATGTGGGCGCTTCCGACTCTCTGGGGATACCTGTGGCCGACGAAGCGGCCGTGGCGGGCGTCAGCGGAGGGCGTGAGAGCCAGTTCCAGCGCGGGCGGATCTATTACTCGCCTGCGACCGGCGCCCATGAAGTCTATGGCGGCATCCTCGGCAAGTACCTGCAGCACGGCGGCCCGTCCAGCGCCATCGGCATGCCCACCAGCGGCGAGAAGGACGCCCCCGGCGTCGCCGGGGCGCGCCAGAGCGACTTCGAGCGCGGCCGCGTCTACTGGTCTGCAGCCACCGGGACCAACATCGTCTACGGCGCCATCCTGAGCAAGTACAACGAGGTGGGCGCCTGCCAGTCTTCCCTGGGCATCCCCGTTTCCGACGAGTATGCCTATGCCGGCGGGCGCCGCAGCGATTTCCAGGGCGGCTACATCCAGTGGTCGCCGGGTACCGGCGCGGTCGTCCATACCTATGGCGGCGGCGGGGCCACGGTGACCTCCGACGCCGGGTTCGGCGTGTTCGACTCGAGCGGCAACATGCTGACGTCTGTGGCCGCGGGCCAGACTGTGAGTGTCAGCTATTCCGGCGGCACTTATACGGTGCGCGCTCCCGGTTTCAGCCATAACACCTCTTCCTACATCAGGATGGGGGGACCCGGCATCATGCAGGTGACCTCCTACCACGACATCCCCAGCTGGAACACCTCGCTGGACGACAACCGCTTCCGCGGGACCATCGAGGTACGCTACTCGTCGGTCTCCAACAAGGTCTGGGTGATCAACGAGCTGCCCATCGAGTACTACCTGCGCGGGATCGCTGAGTCGAGCTCCGGCTCGCCGGCAGAGTTCCTCAAGACCATGACGGTGGCCGCCCGCGGCTACGCCCTTTACCATGTCAACAACGGCGGCAAGAACTACGGCAACGGCAAGGAGGTCTTCCACCTGAAGAACAGCCGCAACGGCAACGGTGACGACCAGGTCTACAAGGGGTACGGCCTCGAGGCCCGTTTCTCCGACCTGACCGCCGCCGTCAACGCCACCGCCGGCCAGGTGGTCACCTACGGCGGCGCGCCCGTGATGACCTCGTACTTCTCCAACACCGACGGCCGCACCCGCTCCGCCCAGGAGGCCTGGGGCGTGACCTACTGGCCCTGGCTCCAGAGCGTGCCCGATCCGGACTGCAACGGCATGTCCCTCAACGGCCACGGCGTCGGCCTCAGCGGCCACGGCGCCTACAAGCGCGCCGAGCGCGGCAACAGTTACGTCCAGATCCTGACGTATTACTACACCAACACCGCCGTCCAGGGCGCCGATACCGCCAAGAACATCCGCGTCGCCATCTGCAGCCTGTAGAGGCAGGACGCATGCTGCTCCCCGGTGGGGGGTGGCCCCCCGCCGGCGAGCCGCCGCCCGCGGAACCGCCAGCGCTCCACGGTGATTCCCCGACTTATGATAGAATCCGATGCCGACCGTAAAAGGTCCGGATATTATCCGGGACCCCTCTGACATCCAAGTGCTTTCCAACCTAAAACAGCTAGTCGAGTACAGGGAGCTACTGCGGACACTCGTGTCCAAGGATATCCGTTCCCGCTACAAGGGTTCGATCCTCGGCTTCGCCTGGAACTTCGCCATCCCGCTGCTGCAGCTGCTGGTGTTCTGGATCCTCTTCGGGATCATCGTGCGGGTGGACCCGCCGGGGGACTACCCCTTTGCGCTCTTCCTCTTCACCGGCCTTCTGCCCTGGAACTTCCTGGCCAACTCCATGACCAGCGGCTCGATGTCCATCGTGGGCAACGCCAACCTGGTGAAGAAGATCTACTTCCCGCTGCAGGTGCTGCCGCTCACTTCGGTGCTGTCGCAGTTCATCAGCCTGCTGCTGGGGATGATCGTGCTGGGCGTGGTGGTGCTGGCCTTCGGCGTCGGCCTGAGCCAGTGGCTTCTGCTGCTGCTGCCGGTCTTCGTGGTGCAGCTGGTTTTCACCGCCGGCCTCGCTTACCTGTTCGCCTGTACCAACGTCTTCTACCGCGACGTTGAGCACATCCTCGGCATCGTGGTCATGGCGTGGATGTATGTGACGCCGATCCTTTACCCGATCAGCTACGTGCTGGGCAAGGCGGCCTGGGCCGACACGGCGATACACCTCAACCCCATGACGGGTATCATCACCGCCTACCAGGCGGTCATCCTGGACCACCGGGCGCCCGACTGGCCCTGGTTCGGCTACTCGGCGGCGGTGGCGGCTGCCCTCTTCGTGATCGGTTTCTCCCTGTTCAACCGCTACAAGACGCGCTTCGAGGAAGAGGTGTGACGTGACCCAGACCAGCGGCGAACCGGTGATCGCCATCAGGGACGTGGTCAAGCAGTACCGCGTCCGCCACGAGAAGGGCCGCACTCTGAAAGAGGCGCTCCTGAGGCAGCGCATCTACCAGGAGACGATCAACGCCCTCGACCACGTCACCTTCGACATATCCGCGGGGAGGACGCTGGGCATCATCGGCAGCAACGGCTCGGGCAAGAGCACGCTGCTCAAGCTCATCGCCGGGACCTCGGTGCCCACCAGCGGCGCCGTAGAGGTCAGTGGCCGGGTCTCGGCGCTGCTGGAGCTGGGCGCCGGTTTCCACCCGGACTTCAGCGGCCGGGAGAACATCTACCTGGACGGCGCCATCATGGGGCTCTCCCGCCAGGTCATCGACGAGCGCTTCGACGACATCGTCGCCTTCGCCGAGATGGGCGAGTTCATCGACGCGCCGGCCAAGACCTACTCCTCGGGCATGTACATGCGCCTGGCGTTCTCGGTGGCGGTCAGCGTCGACCCGGACATCATCCTCATCGACGAGGTCTTCGCCGTGGGGGACGAGTCTTTCCAGCGCAAGTGCCTCGACAAGATCGAGGAGTTCAAGAGCATGGGCAAGACCATAGTCTTCGTCTCACACAGCCTCGACGCGGTGCGCAGCCTCTGCGACGAGGCCGCCTGGATCGACAAGGGCAGGCTCCGGGCCCACGGCGCCACCAGCAAGGTGATCGACCATTACCTCTGGGCGGTCAACGAGATGGAGGACGAGCGGCTCTCGGCCGAGGAGGCCATGTCCCGCTACCAGGACCGCTGGGGCACCCGACGCGGGGAGATATCATCGGTGACGATACGCGACGCGTCGGGCAGCGAGAAGCATACCTTTGAGACCGGGGACGGGTTGTCCGTGCACATCGGTTACAGCGTGAAGGAGAGGCTGGAGGAGCCGGTCATCGGCATGGCCATCCACCGCAGCGACGGCGTTCTCTGCTTCGGCTGCAGCACCCGCGAGCTCGGCGAGCCGCCGGCGTCGGTCGCCGGCGAGGGCGAGCTGACCTTCGCCATCGACGCGCTCGACCTGCTGCCCGGCAGCTATAACTTCTCCGTTTCCTTCCATAACGACGCTGACACCGAGACCTTCGACTATCACGACCGCAAGTACCGCTTCCGCGTGGTCAAGGGGCCGAAAAATAACGGCATCTTCCGCCAGGCGCACCGCTGGGACGGCTGGCCTGCTGGAGGGGGTTCCTGATGGGCGGCGGACCGGTCCTGGGCATCATCAGCCACCAGCCGGCGACCCGGTCGATGGCGGGGCCGTCCATCAGGTGCTGGGAGTTCGCCCGGGCCCTGGCGGGCGACGCCGAGGTGAAGCTGATCGCGCCGGAGCCCTCCGACCTTGAGCCGGACGGGTTCTCGCTCGTCGAGTACGGCGAAGACGGCCCCGCGGCCGCCGCCGCCGGTTGCGACGCCCTGGTCTGCCAGGGTTATTCCCTGAGCCTGTATCCCGAACTGAAGCGGATGGACTGCTTGCTGGTGGTGGATCTGTACGTGCCCATGGCCCTGGAGGCGCTGGAGCAGGACTCGTGGCTTGAGCCCGATGAACGCAGCGATGCCTATGCCAACACCCTGACGGCGCTGATGGACCAGGCCGTCGCCGGGGATTTTTTCATCTGCGCCTCGGAGCGGCAGCGGGACTACTGGCTGGGGTACCTCACCGCCGCCGGGAGGGTCGAACCGGAGGCCTATGCGATCGACGCATCGCTGCGGTCGCTCATCGATGTGGTCCCCTTCGGGGTGCCGGGAGAGGAGCCCTTGAGCCGGGGGGCGGCGGTCAAGGGCGTGGTCCCGGGGATCGCGGCGGATGACAGGCTGATCGTCTGGGGCGGCGGCATCTATAACTGGCTCGACCCCCTGACGCCCATCCATGCCATGGCGCTCCTGAGGGAGAGGCGCCCGGAAATCAAACTCTACTTCATGGGCACGCGGCACCCGGACCCCCACGTGCCGCGTATGCGCGCCTACGACGAGGCGGTGGAGCTGAGCCGCTCCCTGGGCCTTTTGGATACGACGGTCTTCTTCAACGACCGCTGGGTACCTTACGAGGAGCGGGGCGGCTACCTGCTGGAGGCGGACATCGGCTTGAGCGCCAACCAGCCTCACCTGGAGACGCGCTTCTCCTTCCGCACGCGGATACTGGACTATATCTGGGCGCGCCTGCCCATCGTGGCCACCGACGGCGACGTCCTCGCCGACCTGGTGGAGGCGAACGGCCTGGGGCTTGTTGCCGGGTCGGGGGACGCAGCGTCGCTGGCGGCCGCCCTGGAGCGGCTGATGGACGACGAGGCCATGCGCCGCCGCTGCCGGGACAACCTGGCGGCCCAGGCGGCGGAGATGCGCTGGGAGGACATCGTCGCCCCCGTCCGCCGGCAGCTGGAGCGGCTGGGGCGGGAGGAGCTCAGACAGCCGCAGCGCAGCGGCGTAGCCGGTTTCCAGCAGGCGGAGCTCGACCGCCGCCAGGAGGAGATCGCGCGCCTGGGCGGGAAGGTCGCCGCCAACGCCGCCGACATCGAGAAACTCTGGGAGATGGTGGCCGAGAAGGACCTGGCCATCGAGCATTTCCGCGGCGTGATCGCCGACAAGGACCGCCAGCTGAAGAACCCGCTCTACCGGCTCAAGGTGATCGCCGCCAACCGCTTGAGGAAGGGGTGAGCCGTGGCGTCTGGACGGCTGAGGATCGGTTTCGTGGCGGAGAGGATGCTCCAGGGGTTCGGGGTCGACCTGGTGGTGGACCAGGTGGCCGAGGGGCTGGCTGCCGCCGGCCACGAGGTGACCGTCTACGCCAGCGTCTCCGACGATACCTTCGAGGCCGAGGGCTACAACCTGAAGCTGATCCCGACGCGGACCTCGCCGTTCTTCCCGCGCTACGACCTGGCGGCGGCCCGCCACCTGCGCTTCCTCAATCACGAGGGCAACGACCTCTGGTTCATCGAGACCTTTCCCTTCTATTCCTACCTGCCCTGGCTGAAGGCGCCGGCGGTGGCGGTGGATCACGGCGTCTCCTCCACGGAAGGCTTCCCCATCAAGATCCGGGCCAACTTCGCCTACGTGAAGGGCATGCAGCAGCGGTTCTACTTCCGCTCGGCCAGGCGCATCGTCACCGTTTCAGAGTACCTGAAGACGCTGCTGCCCGCCGTGCTGAGGGAGCGGGTGCGGGTCATCTATAACGGCGCCGACCACTACGCGCGGCCGGCGGAGGGCGCGGGCGCCAGGCTGAGGAAAGAGCTGGGCGTGAAGCCTGACGAGGTGCTCATGCTCTACGTGGGCCGGTTGAGTTCCGCCGACCAGCCCTACAAGGGCACCGCCGAGCTGGCGGAGATGGCGCGCCGGCTGCGCCGGGAAGACCCGAAGCTGCGGTTGTTGATGGTGGGGTTCGGCGGCCAGCGCGAGGAGAACTGGCTGGGCCGCACCGGCGCCCTGGTGATCACCAACGCGCCGGCGGAACAGATGCCTGCCATCTACTCTGCCTCTGACATGTACCTGACCGCTTCCCGCTGGGAAGGGTTCGACCTGCCGCTGGTGGAAGCCCAGTCGTTCGGGAAACCGGTGGCGGCGCTTGACATAGGGGCGCATCCGGAAGTTGTCAATAAGGGCCGGTCGGGGCTGCTGGCGGGTTCGCTCGCCGAGCTCGAGGCAGCCGCGAGGCGGCTGGCAGGCGACCCGGGGCTGCGCGCGGAGATGGGGCGGGCAGCGGCAGGGTTCGCCGAGCGCTTCACCTGGAAACGGGCTGTGGACGAGTACCTCGATCTGGCGGAGGAGCTCACCGGTGGCTGAGCTGTCCGGAGACAGGGCTGCGGCTGGCCGGGCGCGGGCAAAAGCAGGTGCCTTCAACCCCTGCGGCGAGGGCGGCCGTTCGGTGACAGCGGTGCTGCTCAACTATAACTCTCCGGCGGAGACCATGTTCCGCTGCCTGGATTCGTTGCGGGAGCAGACCCACGAGGATTTCAGGGTGTTGCTGGTGGACAACGCCTCGTCCGTGGATATCCTCGGCGAGGTGGCTGAGCGCTACCCGGAGGTGGAGCTCCTCAGGCTCGATCGCAACTACGGCTTCTCAGGGGGCATAAACCGGGGGGTGGCCGCCTGCGACAGCGAGTACGTCTTCCTGCTCAATTTCGACACCGTCGTCGAGCCGGAGTGCGTCGCCGAGATGGTGAAGGTGGCGGCCGCCGAGCCGGTGGTGGTGGGCGTGGCGCCCAAGATCATGCTGTCCCACCACCCCCACATCTTCGACAGCATCGGCACGGCGCTGGGGCCCGACGCCGGCGCGTTCAACCAGGGGATCGGCCAGCCGGACATCGGCCAGTACGACCGGGTGGAGCCGGTCTTCGGCTCCTGCTTCGGCGCGACGCTCCTCAGGCGCTGCGCCTTCCGCGAGGACCAGGTGGGACCGCTGGACGAGTCGTATTTCATGTACTTCGAGGACTTCGACTGGTGCTACCGCGCCAACCTCCTGAAACTCGAGTTCCGCACTGCGCCGGCGGCGGTTGTGCACCACGAGCACTCGGCCAGCGTCAAGGACAAGGGATACAATTTCAAGTACCGGCTCATCGAGCGGAACCTGCTGCGCACCGTCATCAAGAACTACCAGCGGCGCCAGATGGTGAAGATACCCCTGAGGCGCCTGCGCAGCCACTTGCTGAACGCCATCGCCCCGCGCTCGGGGCGCGCCGGCGTGAGCTGGAGGATAATCGGCGGCTTTTTCACCGACTTCTTCCGCTTCCTGCCGAAACGCTGGGCGGTACAGCGCAGGCGGCTGGTGCGCGACGACGACATCCTCGCCCACTCCTTCGGTGAGGAGCCCTATTTCAGCCCCACCGAGTACTGCCCCATCTACTCGCTGGACACGCTGGTGGCGGCATACCGGCGGCTCTACGCCGTGAGCGGCGGGGAGCGGGCGCTTGACATCTACAAGGGGCTCGAGGCCCTCAACCAGAGCAAAGCGCGCGGCGACCGCGTCCTGGTGGAGGAGCGCCTGGGCCGGCTGCTGGCTGGCGAGCCGGAGCACGTCAGGGACTTCGCGGCGAAAATCGGGTGATGGAAGCCGAGGCCACAGCCAGGCAGGCGGGGGGCAAGAGCCGGGCGGCGGCGGCTCTCCACTGGCTCTCTCTCAACAGGGTGCTGGCGGCCCTCTTGCTGCTGGCGTTGACCAAGTGCCTGCTCTGGACCATCGCCATCCCCCCCTGGCGGACCCCCGACGAGCCCCAGCACTTCGGCTACATCCAGTACCTGAGCCGTGAGCGGTCCATCCCCTTGAGCGGCGAGACCTATTTCTATCCGGACACTTTCGAGTCCATGACCCGCACCAACTTCGGCGGCATATTGAGCGGCGCGGAGAGCTCCTGGTACGACCCGGGGCAGGAAAAGCTCAACCCCGCCGCGGGGCACCCGCCGCTCTACTACATGTCGATGCTGCCGGCCTACTGGCTGTCGGGCGGCGGCGGCATCGAGACGCAGCTCTATGCGGTACGGCTGGCGGGGGCGGTCTTCTTCCTGCTGCTTGTGGCCGTGAGCTACCGTTTTGCGCGGCTGCTCTTCCCGGACGCCGTCCATATGCAGATCGGTGTGCCGCTGCTGATCATCCTTCATCCGCAACTGGGATTCATCTCGGCGGGCGTGATGAACGACAGCCTGGCGGTGCTGCTTTTCACCTACTTCCTCTACCGGCTGGTGCTGTTCACCCGGGAGGACGGGGTGAGTCTCAGGTCGGCGCTCGTTATGGGCGCCGTCGCGGGCCTGGGGATGCTGACGCGCACGTCCTTCTCCCTGGCATACCCGGTGGGCTTCATCGTGCTGGCGGTTATGCTGGCGCGGCGGCGGGGGGAGCGGGCCAGGCTGCTCCAGGCGGCTGGGCTGATGCTGGGTGTCTCGCTGCTCATCTGCGGCTGGTACTTCCTGCGCAACTACCTGGAACTGGGCTACCTGCAGCCGGCGGGCAAGGTGGAGCGCTATGGCGCAGCCGGACTATGGGAGCTGATATGGGCCACGCGCTTCCGCGGCGACCTGATCACGAGCTTCCTGGGCAATTTCTCCTGGATGAGCATCCCGCTGCCGCTGGACGTGATGCTCTGGTTCCGGCGCGCCGGCGAAGTCGCCATCGGCGGGCTGGTTGTCGGCGGCGCCGTCGGGCTCTGGCGCCGCGGCTGGGAGTTGATGCGGCCGTGGCTGGTCCTGTTCTTCGCGCTCATCATCGCGGCGTTCGTGCTCTCGGTGGCGTACTTCGAGCTCAACGTCGGCGGCGCCCAGGGGCGCTACCTCTTCCTGGCGATATTCCCCTTCTGGACCCTCTTCCTGGCCGGGCTTTGCGGCTGGTTCCCGCCATCGTGGCGCCCGCGCGTGGCGACGCTGGTCCTGCTGGCAGCGGGCATCTTCAGCGCCTGGGTCTTCACCGATGAGTTCATCGGGAGGGTACTGTGAGGGGCCGGCTGACAGCGGCGGGCATGGCCCTTGCCAGCATCGGCCTGGCGGCGGTTTGGCTTGGCGGCTCCTTCTTCCTGATCGACAAATGGCAGCCGGCGAACACCGTGAACCTGGGGCCGCTGCGCGACGGCTACCAGGTGGAGCAGGTGCTGTTCGCCCCAGAGGACGGCCTGGCGCGGGTGGACCTGCACCTGGACAATAACGGCCCGGCCACGACAGGGGAGATAGACCTGGTCCTGCGGGAGCTTGCCGGCGGGGAGGATGGCGGCGGTCTTCCGGCAGCCATCGACGACCCGGCACACGGCCGCGCCGCTTCGACCAGCCTGGCAGACGTCAATTCATTCGAGATGCACCGCTTCGACTTCAAGCCGGTGGAGGATTCGGGGGGACGGAGTTTCGTGGTGGCTGTGGGTGCTGACGGCGTGGCCGGCGACGGGCTGACGCTGCGCGCCAGCGGCGAGGATGTCTACAGCGGGGGCGGACTGTACGTCGACGGCGAGGCGGCCGCGGGCGACCTCAACTTCGCCCTGTACCACGAAGCGGGCATCGGCGGCATCACTGACAAGGTCGAGCCTTTCCGGCCGCCACTGCTCGACCAGGGCTGGCTCTTCATGGGCTGCATGATTCTGGCCGTGCTGGTCTTTGGCTGGCTGATGAGCGCTATGGCGTTCGGGACAGGCGCGGCGGCGCCGGACAGCCTGGCTGGGGAAAGCCCGTCTGGGGGCCTGGATGAGGCGGCGCGGGCGAGAACGCAGGACGTCTGATCTGCCAGTTCGGCGGCTTCCCCGGTATCATCCGAAAGTTGTTTTTTTTTTCTTCAACGCGGCGCGAGCGCCCGCTCCACCAGCCGCTGCACGCATTCAGGCTGGCCTGATATGACCTCGCGGTCGGCGGCGGTCAGTTGCGGCATCACGCCGCTGTCACCCTCACGGCGCAGCCGGTCGAGGATGGCGAGGAAGGCCCCCGCCGGGGCGCCGGCCCCCTGCCGTCCCAGCCGGCGGTAACTGTCGATGAGCGATTCGACGCAGCGCTGGGGGACGTATTCGACGGTATCGAAATACGCGTCCTCGCCCGCGGCCAGCTCGAAAATGCGCCGGTCGGGGATGGCGCGACGCCCTGCCAGCGCGCGGCGCTCCCGCAAGAGCGCCGGCAGCCCCACGGCGAGCTTCCCCAGGGTCGACAGGTTCTCGCGGATGAAGCGGCGGCGGATAAAGGTCCGGGCCAGCAGCCTGGCGGAACGCTTTGCCACGATGCCGGCGGCGAGCCGCCGGCTCTCGAAGGTCCGGATCACCAGTTTCATGGTGTTGAGCTCGATGAGGCCGTACTTGAAGCCCAGGGCTTCGTGTCGGGCGACGCCGGAATGGAGATGCTGCACCACCCCCCGGGGGGCCGTGCGGAAAAAGTACCCCTCGGCCCGGGCGCGCATGCACCAGTCCGAGTCTTCGAAATAGAGGAAGTAACCCTCGTAGAGCGGTCCCACGCCGCCCGGCTCGAACAGCTCCCGCCGGAGCAGGGCCGCGCCGAAACAGACGCCGAAGACATCGTCCTCGCCGTCATACTGCCCCAGGTCGCACTGGCCGATGCCGCGGTTGAAGCTGGCGCCGTCCGGGGGCATCACCGTGCCCACGGCGTCGATGACGTTCTCATGGGCCGAGAGCATCATCTTGGGTGCCACGCCGGCGCAGTCCCCGCCCGCCGCTTCCAGGGCGTCCACCATCGCCGCCAGGGCTCCCGGTTCCAGCACCGCGTCGGTGTTGAGCATGAGGACATAAGGCTCATCCAGCTCCGCGAGCCCGCGGTTGACCGCGGCGGCGAAGCCGGCATTGCGGCCCATGGGCACCAGCTGCACGGCCGGGTAGCGGCCGGCGAGCTCCGCTGCCACGCCGTCGCCGGAGCCGTTGTCCACCAGCGCCACCCGGGCCGGCGCGTCCAGTCCGGTCTCGAGCACCGAGGCCAGGCACTGCTCCAGCATGTCCGCGGGGGAGCGGTAATTGACGATGACGCAGCCCACCCGGGAGCCGCGGCCTGTGCCGGTCGCTTCAGTCATGGCCGCTCAGCCCCGCCATCACTTGATCAGCCTGCGGGCCAGCTTCCAGTAAAGCCCGGAGAGGGGGTTGGCCACTTTCGTCAGGGGGGAATCCTTGAGGTCGGCGAAGGCCATGCGGTCGGTCCAGAAGGCCACGATCTCGCCGTCGCTCACCACCCGCTTGCCCTGCGACGCGGCGCGCCGCCGCCTGATGCTGTCGGCGTAGCGCAGCAGGTAGAGGTATCCTTTCAGCTTCTGCCCCAGCCAGCCACCCAGCAGGGAGTACCCGGTCATGGCGGCCTCGGCGCCGATCATCGCCGGCAGCAGCACCAGCAGGGTGCGGGCGCTGTAGTTCTTGAGGCAGACGACGTGGCGGTTGCGTTCGAGGTAGTAGAACTTCATCTTGTTGCGGCTGAAGGAGTAGCTGTGGCCGACCAGCGACTTCGGCGCCAGCACCACGCGCCAGCCGGCCAGCCGCGCCCGCCAGCTGAGGTCCAGGTCCTCCTGGTAGAGGAAGAGCTCCTCGTCCATCAGCCCGATGTCGTCGAAGACCTCCCGCCTGACCAGCATCGCCGTGCCGCTGGCGAAGGGGATGTCGGTGACCCCGGCGAACTGGCCCTCGTCCTTTTCGAGGTAGTGGCCGCAGTAGCCGAAGCCGAGGTAGTGGGCCTCGTTGCCGGCGGTGTTGATGATGCCGGGCTGGTCGGCGAGGTGGATCATCGACTGGGCGATGCCGATGGCGCTGTCGCCGGCGACGGCCTCGACCAGCTCGGCGAGCCAGGCGGGCGCCGCCCGGGTGTCGCTGTTCAAAAGCACGAAGTGATCGGCATCGCCTTTGAGCTCGCGCCTCAGCCCGGAGTTGCAACCGCCGGCGAAGCCGGTGTTGCGGCTGTTCTCTATCAGGCGCACCTCGGGGTACTCGCGCCTGAGCAGGTCCGCCGAGCCGTCGCTGGAGGCGTTGTCCACCACCGTGATCGTGAAATCCGGGTAATCCTGTTGCTGCAGGGAGCTGAGGCAGGCGCGCAGGAAGTCGCGGCCGTTATAGTTGGGGATGATTATGGCTACTTTTGGGGGCGTTTCCAAGGCGGTCCAGGCTCCCTCAACCCAGCGGCCGGGCCATGAGCAGGATGTCCTGCTGCAGATACATCCAGCCGCGGTAGAAGAGGTCTTGTCTCTGGGGATCGCGCGCCACCGCCTGCGCCACCCTGAGCGTGAGCGGGCGCGAGCCGACGGCGCGGGCCAGCAGGCGGCGGGCGCCGGTGTAGTGTCCGGAGAGCCGGTGGCCGGCGAGCACCTCGTAGCCGGAGTCGGCGAGCGCCTGGGCGATGCGCCGCTCGGTGGTGGGGTAGACATGGGTGTAGTCGCAGTTCCAGAACTGCCGCCCCATGGCCATGGCGTCGGGGAAGAGCAGGGCGATGACGCCGCCATCGTCCACCAGGCGGCGGCAGTCCGCCATGAGGGCGTGCACCGCCCGGCTGTCGGGCAGGTGTTCCAGCAGGTGGGCGCAGTAGACGAGGCCGAAACGTTCATCCTCCACCGGCACGGGCGGCACCGCGCCGCAGGTCACTTCCATCCCCTCATCAGCCAGCGCCCGGCACTGGTCCTCATTGGCCTCGACGCCCCTGTAGCTGTGCCCGTGCTCCGTGCAGACCCGGGCGAAGTAACCCTTGCCCACGCCCAGTTCCAGCACCGCGCAGCCCGGCGCCAGGTGCGGCTTCAGGAATTCGTAAACCAGCTCGTTCTTGGCGAGGATGCGCTCCGCGCTCCCGTCGATCTCGCCGGACTCGAAATAGTATCTGTAATAGGAGGTCATGGCGCGCTCTCACGGTTGTCCGGCAGCAGCCTCACTTGGCCGACTCCACCCGCGGCGCCTTCTTGCGGGACATGACCACCGCGAGCGCCAGCAGCACCTTGACCATGTAATAGATGGAGCGGAAGGTGTTGATGGAGGAGCGCCCGCCGCCCCGCTCGCGCATCCTGACCGGGATCTCCCTGATCCGGAACCTGGCCATGTGAACCTGCAGGAGCGCCTCCACTTCCGGGTAGTCCCGCGGGTAGTCGTGGGCGAAGAGCTCGATGACGCTGCCGTTGATGGCGCGGAAGCCCGAGGTGGCGTCGGTCAGTCTCTGCCTGAGCATCAGGGACAGGATCCGGGAGAAGATGGCGGTGCCTACCCGGCGCCCGGCCGAGCCGCTGTAGCCTGTCTCCCTGAGGTAGCGCGAGCCCAGCACCATGTCGCACTCGCCGTCCAGGAGCGGCTGGATGAGCGCGGGCAACTCGGCGGCGTCGTGCTGGCCGTCGCCGTCCACCTGCACGGCGATGTCGTAGCCCTGCCCGTAAGCGAACTTGAAGCCGGTCTGCATGGTGCTGCCGATGCCCAGGTTGAAAGGCATGTTGAGCAGCTCGGCGCCCTTCTCCAGGGCGATCTCAGGGGTGCGGTCGGTGGAGCCGTCGTTGACGACCACGATGTCGGCGCCGGTGTGGGCGCGGATGTCGTCGATCACGCCGGCGATGCTGTCCGCCTCGTTGTGGGCGGGGATGATCGCCAGCAAACGGGTCCCGGTCCTATCCATTTCCTGCTCCAGTCTCGGCTTCCGAGGCGCCGGCCGCTGGCAGGGCGCGGTCGAAGAGGTAGAAGAAGCCTCCCAGGAGGCTCACCACCGTCATCACGAAGAAGCTCAGCACCGACATGGTGAAGGCCTGCGCCGAGGCCACGCCCACCTGGCCGAACAGCAGCACCCAGGCCCCCTCCCTGACCCCGAGGCCGTTGAGGGAGACCGGCAGCATCCCCACTGCCAGCACGATGGGGATGAAGAGAAAATAGTATATCAGAGAGACCTCGATGCCCAGGGAGAGCGCCAGCACGTAGACGGTGATTATCTGCAACCCCTGGTAGACCAGCGAGACCAGCATCACCGCCGCCAGCGTCCCCCGGTGCCGCCTGAAGTCGTGGAGCGCGTAATAGAAGCTCTTCAGGTGGCGTCGCACCCCCATGGGGTCGAAGCTGAAGATCCTGAGGCCGCTCAGGCGGCGGGCGAAGCGCTCGCTGGCGAAGAACGCCACGATGAGCGCCGCCGCCAGCAGCATCGCCAGGACGATGAGCGCCATCCGGGCACCAAGGAGCCTCAGCTCGAAGAGCGCCGGCACCGCGGCGATGGTCAGCAGGGCAATGGTGGATGTCACCCGGTCGATGACCACGGAGCCGGCCGCTTCGGCGGCGCGTCCGGTCATCCGCGACAGCTTGAACGCCTTGACCACGTCGCCGCCGAAGTTGGTGGGCAGGAAGTTGTTGAAGAAGAGCCCGATGTAGAAGAGCGCCGCCAAATAACCGTAGGCGACGCGGTCCCCCTGGGCCCGGATCACGAGGCCCCATTTCCAGGCGCTCACCAGGTTGGTGACGATGAATATGCCCGCGCCCAGCGCCAGCAGGCCCCAGGAGACCTCGCCCAGGGTCGCGGCGATCTCGCCGGTGTCGACGCGCCAGAGGAGCAGGCCGATGAGCAGCGCGCTCACGGCTGCTTTCAGCAGCCGGGAATGGACCCACGCGGGGAGCCGCGGGGCGCCGCCGTCAGGCCGGCTCATCGGGTTCGCCGCCAGCGTCGGCGTCCTCCGTTCGCCCGCCGGCCTGGCGCAGGTCCCGCTCCAGGAGCGCCAGCTTCTGGGCGAGCATCTTGCTCTGGTCGGTGAGGCGCGATACCAGCAGCGAGAAATGCAGCGCCAGGGCGAAGAGGAACAGGAGCGCCAGGATGAAGAGCGTGTTGGCCGGGGTGACGATGCCGATGGCCTCGGAGACCTTCTCCAGCGGCGTCTCCCACAGGGCCAGGACGAAAAGCACCGCCACGGTCAGGAACCACAGCAGCGAGTACTGCTCCTTGAGCCTGCGTGAGCGTATCAGCTGGAAGATCGCCAGGGTCAGCAGGCAGGCGACCGCCAGGGCGAATATCTGGACGCGGCTCAGTTCTACCGACCTCCTCTGTTCGCGGGCCCCGGGCCCCGGCGGGCGCGCCGCGCCGGCCAGGAGTCCCGCATTGTTCGTAAGACGGGCGAAAATGTGAGAATATTCTATAGAAAAAGAGGGGGCCGTGAAACGTCGCGGCCCGGCGCCGCCGGATCGCGGATCGAGTCGTCAATGACCTGACAGGAGGATGAATTGGCCCAGGAACGCAAAAAGGTATCGGTCATAACCGGGGCGGCAGGCTTTATCGGCTCGCACCTGTGCGACTATCTGCTCGGCAAGGGGCATCGCGTCATCGCCCTGGACAACCTAAACACCGGGACGCTCAGGAACCTCGAGCACATCGACTCCGATGACTTCGTCTACATGAACGTGGACATCACCGGCTTCATCGACATCCCCGGCCAAGTGGACTATGTCTACCACCTGGCCAGCCCGGCCAGCCCCATCGATTACCTGCAGATGGCGCTGCACACCCTCAAGGTCGGGGCCGTGGGCACCCGCAACGCCATCGGCCTGGCCAAGTGGAAGCGCGCCCGCTTCCTGCTGACGTCGACCTCCGAGGTCTACGGCGACCCCGAGGTGCACCCCCAGAAGGAGGACTACTGGGGCAACGTCAACCCCATCGGGCCCCGCAGCGTCTACGACGAGGCCAAGCGCTACGCAGAGACCATCACCATGGCCTACCGCCGCGAGCAGGGCGTGGACACGCGCATCGTGCGGCTGTTCAACACCTACGGGCCCCGCATGCGCCCCTACGACGGCCGGGCCGTGCCCACCTTCATCCGGCAATCGCTGGACGACAAGCACCTCACCGTCTTCGGCGACGGCAGCCAGACCCGCAGCTTCTGTTACGTCTCCGACCTGGTGGAGGGCATCTACCGGGTGATGATGGGGGACTACTTCCTGCCGGTGAACCTGGGCAACCCCGGAGAGTACACCATCAAGGAACTGGCCGAGATGATCATCGAGATGACCGGCAGCAGGAGCGAGGTGGTCTACCAGGCGCTGCCCACCGACGACCCCAAGCGGCGCCGGCCGGACATCTCCCTGGCCAAGGAGGTCATCGACTGGGAGCCGACGATCCACGTGCGCGACGGCCTCAAGGAGACCATCGAGTGGTTCCGCGGCTTCCTGGCCGACGAGAAGGCGTCGCCGTCGAAGTAGGGAATTCAGGTCGGAGCTCCCGACGCCACCGCTCCTGTCATCCTGAGGAGCGCCGCCCATCCATAAACCATGTCATCCTGGGGAGTGAGGCGAAGCCGAGCGACGAAGGATCTGCGTTTTGCACCTCAGGCTCCGCGCCGGCACTTCACCATTGCCCCCTGTCTGAGATAAAATCTGACCGTAGGCACCGGGCGGATGTGGCGTAGCTGGTAACGCGTCGGCTTCCCAAGCCGAAGATCGCGGGTTCGATCCCCGTCATCCGCTCCAGCTTCCATCTTTCAGCCTTCAATACCTTGATGGCGTTCCTTAACCATGACGTCCTGTCATCCTGAGCGAAGCGAAGGATCTCGCGGAGCCGTCGACCCCGGCTCGGGCGGCAGTGTGTCCCAAATCACATACCAGGCGCGGGTCCTGGGGTTTAATAGAGATAGCAAGCATTGTCAGCGTCAAGGGAGTAGCTATCTCTACCTGCAGGACCGATGAACGCTTAAGGCTGGCCGCCCCCGCCCGCAGCCTCTACATAATGGCCGCCGTGGTCTGGCTGGCCGGCGGGATCGTGCTGCTGCTCAAAGGGGGCAGCCTGCTGGCGGAGGCGCATGCCCTTGAGCCCGGGCAGGTCTGGCTCTGGCTGGCCGTTATCCTGGGCCTGTCCCTGGGCAGCCTGAAGGCCCGCTACCTCTTCAGCGGGAACTGCCGCAAGAACCTGGACAGGATCGACTCCCTCAAGCGTCCTAGGCTCTGGCAGTCTTACCGGCCCAGGTTCTATGTCTTCCTGGCGATGATGATCCTGTTCGGGGCGACCCTGTCCTGGCTCGCCCACGGCAACCACCGCTTCCTCATCGGCGTGGCCGTGCTGGACATCAGCATCGCCGTCGCCCTGCTGGGGAGCAGCCACCACTTCTGGAAAAGGCTGGCGGCAGCCCAGGAAGCGGCTGCAGTTTCGTCCCGGAGCCCCCGGGGGATACCAGAGCGGGAATGATGATGAGGCCCGTAGCCTTCGCGCCGCGGGCTCCCGCAGGATTAGTGATCCGCCGGGCAGAAAATAATGGCTATGGATGAGACAGGCACATCGGGCGGTGAGGACGGCAGCCGCCAGTTCGACCTTTCCCAGCCCCAGCAGGGCGAACCCACCCTGGAGGGGTCAGGGGCCGGCGACGCCCCGCAGGATGAACGGCCTGGGGAAGAGGAGGCGCTGCCCGGGCCCGAAGGGGAGCCAGCCGCAGCAGGGGAACCAGAGGCAGGACCCGGCTCCGAAGGGGAGCCCGGGCCTGAACCCGGATCGGCAACCAAAGGCCGGACCGGCCTGCCCCTGCCGCTCCTGCGCGAACTGGAAGGCGAGCCGCCGGCAAGGCCCGCCGCGCCGCTTCCCGTGGATGAAGAGGCCGCCGCCGGCCAGGAGGCCGGGGAGGAGGGGAACGGCCGCCGCCTTTCCGAGCAGTGGCGCATAGACCTCAAGTGGATCTTCGGCATCCCCGCCACCATCGTCCTCATCCTCACACTGGCGGCGTTCACGCTCTTCCGCGTATCGGGCGAAGAGGCCGCCGGGACCGTCGTCGAGGACACCCGCCGGCAGATAGTCGAGGATGCCCGGTTCCGGCGGGAGCTGTCGCTGGTCGACCCGGCGCTACTGGAGCTCATCGACGGCGAGGAGTTCACCGCGGCGCTCTACGAGGACCCGGAGATACTGCGCTCGATGATCGATGCCATCCCCGCCGTCCAGGAGGGGGACCCGCGCGCGGGGGAGGTGGCCTACGTCCGTGAGGCCCTTGGCATCTTCAGCGGGCTCACGGGAGTCATCGGCAAGAGCCAGCACATCCAGGCCCGCTCTGCTCTCATCGCCCTCACGCTCCTGCTGACGCTGTTCGGCGTTCCCTATATTATCTTCAGCCGGCGGCTGGGCCGGATAGTCAGCCCCGCCGTCAGCCTCGCGCTCGCCAGCTGGCTGCCGCTGCTGGGGCTCTTCTTGCTGCGGAACAACCTCTCCGGCTGGCTCGCCGGCCGGCCCGGCATCGTCGAGGACTACCAGAAGAACCTGGTGCTGGGGATGGTGGATGCCTATGCCGGCGGCCTGGTGGACGCCGCCATGCCCGTTTACCGGTTCTGCTCCCTGGCGGCGCTCATCATGATCGGGTTCGGCTTTCTGGGACTGCTCATCGTCTGGTGGCGTTTCAACGAGAGCATGATCCCGCGCAGGAAGAAGCTGCGCGACTAGGAAGCTGCGCGACCAGGGTATCTTGCCGGCAGCAGGTTGCCCGGCCTCAGGCCCGCCGCCGCAGGCGCGACCACAGCACCCGCGTGGCGAAGCGGGGCAGGGCCGCCATCCGCCGGGCGCGGCTCGGCTCCAGCCAGAGGCGGAAGAGCCATTCCAGCCCCGCCCGGCGCATCACCCGGGGCGCCCGCGGGATCTCGCCGGAGATGAAATCGAAGGCGCCGCCGACACCGATGGCGACCTTGACGCTTGTGAGCTCGCCGCGGTAGCGGTCGATCCAGAAGTCCTGCTTGGGGCAGCCGTAAGCGACTGCCAGCACGTCGGCGCCGGAGGCGTTCACGTCCGCGACCGTGGCGGGGCCGTCATCGGGGTCGTTGCCGCCCGGCGGAGGCCGCGCCTCGGGGGTTCCGCGGGGCACGTCTCGTCATGAGGTGTTTTTGCTGGATGGTTGCCGTGGGTTCAGTTCTCGTTCCCGGCACCTTTCTTAACCTTATTATGGGTGTCTCTTGTATTCGGTAGCGTGTGGTTTCTGGGGCATATGGCGCTGGGC
>QZKG01000040.1 GCA_003599855.1 Gaiellales bacterium
AGCTCCACCACCGGCCGGGCCAGGACGCCGGTCACCAGCCAGCAGCGGCCCGCGCCCGCGAGCCCCGCCAGCGCCTCCCGGAGCGCCCCGGCCGCCTCTTCCAGGAAAGCCGCAGCGATGCCGACGCCGTTCTCGTACTGGGGAAACCCGTCGTAGCTGGCCGCGTCGGGCAGCCGCGCCTCCGCCCTCAGGTAGAACTCGTCGGCGGCATAAACGAAACCGCGGACAGTGTCGTGGCGGAACCCTTGCTGCCAGCCGGCTACTTCGCTGACCAGCCGGCGGCATTCGTCCCGGGTGGGCGGCCTCAGGGGCGGCCCTTGCCCGCATGGGCGGGCGCGGCGTTCGTCGACGGCCACGGGGACGATGCCGACGCTGCCCACCGCCGGATAGTCACGCGCCAGCTCCATCACCGTCCGCTCCAGCACGTCACCGTCGTTCATCCCCGGGCAGAGGACTATCTGGACGTGGGTCTCGATCCCCTCATCACCCAGCTGGCGCAGGTTTTCGAGACCGGCGCGCGCGAGCCGCTGCGAGCAGCCCATCAGCAGCGCCCGGACAGCCGGGTCGGTGGCGTGCACCGAGACGTACAGGGGGCTGAGCCGCTGGAGGGCTATCCTCCGGGTGTCTTCCGCACGCAGGTTGTTGAGCGTGATGAAATTGCCATAGAGGAATGACAGGCGATAGTCATCGTCCTTGAGGTAAAGGGTCTCCCGCAGCCCCCGGGGCAGCTGGTCGACGAAGCAGAAGACGCAGTTGCAGCGGCAGCGCCTGACTCCGTCGAACAGCGCGCGGGCGAAAGTCATGCCCGGGTGAGGCGAGCCGCGGTTGTCGAGCTCGAGCTTCAGGACTGCTCCGTCACGCTCGACGACGACGTCCTGCCGCACCGGCTCGAAATAGAACTGATAGTCGATGACGTCGCGCAGGATATGTCCGTCCAGCGATACGACGCGGTCACCGGGGGCGATGCCGGCGCGCTCGGCAGGGCTGTCCGCTGCGACCGCCTCGACCAGCCCTCCCCGCTCCACCCGCGAGCGTCCGCCGTCCTCTCTGCCGCTGTCCCCAGAAATGCTCATGGCCGTGATTCTACCGCTTCGGAAACCACAGGGTAAGCATTCCCGGAAGAAAAGAGGAGACGGCTGGCGCGCAGCGGCGCAGCCTAGCCGCCGGGCCCGATGAACGGCCCAGGATAATAATACGCGGCGCCGCAAGGGCCCAGGGCTTCCACGTAGGTGACCGTCTTGAAGGATTCCACCCCGTGCGGGACTATGTACCTCAAGGTGAGCGTCGCGCAGGCTCCGGGCTGGCCCTCATGGGGCAGATCGCCTGCGACGAGAGGCAGCACGCTGGCAAGGATAACGCCATTGGTGCTCTTCGAACCCACCACGCCAACGTCATAGGAATCATAAGCACCGACGTTGCACAGCGAGAAATCGATCGTGAGCTCGCGGTTGATATAATCCTGGTAGGTGGCCCATGACGGTTGCGGCGAGCCGATGCCCAGGAGCGGCTGGAAACAGGCTACATAGAACGAGCCGTTGATCGGCGCAGTGTTGCCGGCGTTGTCCGCCACCGAGCCGCCGATGACATGGTCGCCTCCCGCCAGGCCGTCTGCCTGGCAGCTGACTCCGGCAGCCGTGACGTCGCAGTCAGTCAGCTGCACGCCGTCGAGGGTCAACTGGACCGAGCCTGGATCGATGCCGCTCCCGGCATCAGAGAAGGCGGCGCTGACGACCACCGAGGCCGAGTTCACGAACCCGGATGGCTGCACGTCGGTCACGTCAGGCGCTTTCAGGTCCGGCGCCGTGCCGAGGCTCAGTTTTCCTGCGCCGAAAAGGTTGTCTTTGCCCGGCGCCCCCAGGTCGGTGGCGCGGGCCTCCAGGAACGCGCGGACCTGGTCCGGCGTGCTCGTCGGCTGCGCCTGCAGAACCAGGGCGCCCGCGCCGGCGACGTGGGGAGCGGCCGCTGAGGTGCCCCAGAAACCTCGCGTGCCGTAAGTCGCCGTCGTGATGCGGTCGGGGGCTACGATGTCCGGCTTGGTCCTCCCGTCGACGGTAGGCCCGCGCGAACTGAACGCCTCCAGCGTCGTGCCGCCCACCTGCACCGCGCCCACGCTCATCACGTCCGGGGAATCGGAGGGTTGGCCGGCGAGGCTGCCCGCCGGCGTCTGGTACTGGAGATGGAGCGGGTATGTATAAAGCTTGAAAACAGCGTCTCCGGTGGCGCTGTAGTTCCTGATGGCGACCCAGTAACGGCCGCCCTTGCCCTGGGGCACGGTGTAGCGGATCTGCTCCGCTGGCGCCTGGGTGCCTCCCTGCCAGCCGTCGCTGGAAGCGACTGGTACGGTGGGATTCCCCTCGTAGACCAGGTACATGTCATAGTCCTGGTCAGTAACGGGCCACCTGTTCCAGGTGAGGTAGATGTCAATGGTGGCGCCGGCGGAGACGTTCAGGTCGTTGCCGTTGTCGCCAGGGGCAAACTCATGCCAGCTGTCGCTGTCTGCGTCGGTAAAGGTCCCGCTCCAGTGGTCCTGGGCGGCATTGCCGGACACGTTAGCCCAGAAGACGCCGGCATCGTGGGCGCCCTTGACCAGGTCGTTGATGGCGCCCTGGCCGTCGCCGCGGAATTTGTTGAAGAAAGTCCATGAGGCCGAGACGACGTCGATATCCTGGGCGATGACGTAATCGATGGCGTTAGCCAGTTCGACTTCGGTGGAGAAATTCACCAGGTAGAGTTGCGCTCCGGGGGCTACGTCATGGACTACCTCGGCACAAGCGCTGCCGTGCACCTCGCCGCCGCCGGTGATATCACCGTCGGTGCGGAACGAGACAGCCGTCACATCCGCCGGCAGTTCGCCGGAGGCAACAAGGCCCTGGTACCCCTGGAAGCCCACATCGAGGACAGCTACCTTGACGCCCGCGCCACTGCCGCCGCCGGTGTGCCAGACGTTAGCGCCCGAGTCCGCCACGCCCTCGCTGAGGGCAGCGAGTGCCGGTGTTTCCGGCTGCCTCAGATACTCCACTGTGGCCGCTGCAGCGAGCCTGTGCAGCTCCCCCACCGGCACCGATGCCTGTACGAGCTTGCCGTGGGCAGCCTCGATGACGCCGCCGGCTGCCGTGATCTCGCCGGACGCCGCCGCCGGGTCCTCCGCCTCGACGACCAGCTGTACCCGTCCATCGACAAGCCTGAGGCCCCTTTCTGCGGCGAACTCTTCCGCGACAGCGGGACCCGAAGCTGACAGCGTCCCGGCCAGCTCGGCCAGGACCGGCTGGATACCGGGCGGGCGGTCGGCGGTCTTGTCCGTGGGGGCTGCAAATACGTCGCCGGGAGCGACGCCTCCGGGCGCCCGGGTATCTGCCGTGGGCTGCAGGGGCGGTGTCTCCGGCCCGGAAAGCATCCCGTCAGCACGTGCGCTGACGGCAGCGCCGCCATCCGTCCCGCCGCCGTCGCCACTGAAGATGAAAAAAACTCCCGCAGCCACCGGTGCCAGTACCAGCACCAGCCCCGCCAGAGCCATGATTAGCCGTCTTGTATCCATACCCTTTTAACCCCGATAACACCCCCTGAAAACTTGCAGGAGAACGGCCTGACATAAAAACCGTCACCTGGTAAATTCTACCACCGCTGCGCCAGACGTAACAGACCCCCTTGGCATCCGAGAGCTCGCGGCAGCCGCGCGGGTCAGGGACTGTTATCCTCCAGCCAGCGGGCGGCGGCGTCCATCTGCTCCGGCGGCGTCGAAGCGCCGGCGGTGATGGCGACGGTGCCGGCCCCGGCGAACCATTCCGGCTGGAGCTCTTCCACGTCCTCGATATGGTGGGTGCGGGGCTGAACCTCGGCGCAGAGTTGCGCCAGGCGGGTGGTGTTGGCGCTGTTGCGGCCGCCGATGACGATGACCGCGTCGGCCTTCCGGGCCAGCTTGAGCGCCTCGTCCTGGCATTTCTGGGTGGCGTTACACATGGTGTTGTGGATGAGCAGCTCCCGGCACGCGGGCGCCAGCCGCGCGGCGAGGGCCGCCAGGTTGCCGCTGGCCTGGGTGGTCTGCACCACAACGCCCACCTTCTTCCCCTTGACCGTGCCGATCTTCAGCTCCTCGGCGTTCTCCACCACGGCAGCCCTTTCACCGGCGTTGGCCACCAGCGCCACCACCTCCGGATGCTCATGCTCGCCCAGGATGATGGGCAGGTAGCCCTGCTGCTGCAGGGACGAGGCCTTCTCCTGGGCGACCTTGACGTAAGGGCAGGTGGCGTCGACGATGCGGATGCCCCGCTCCTTCGCCTCGGCAATCACCTGGGGCGTAACGCCGTGGGTGCGCAGGATCAGTGTGCCGCTTTCGACCTGGGACGGCTTGTCCACGGGCGACACGCCGGCTTCCGCCAGCCTGTTCACCACCCCGGGATTGTGGATGATCGGGCCGAGGGTATGGATGGGGCCCTGGGAATCGCTGGCGGCGTCATGGGCGATGTCCAACGCCCGCTGGACACCGTAGCAGTAACCGCCGCGGCTGGATATCAGGATCTTCATGACATGGTATATTGTAACGGAAACGCGCACGGCGGTGATGTGATATTGGACGCATCTCAAGCCGCCGCTGAAATGCCATCGAGTCCGGCGTGAGGTCCTAGAGCTCGGCGATGGCGGCCATGATGCGTCTGCTGGCCTCCCTGTAGGCCTTGCCCCGGGACATGCCCGCGATCTCCAGGTCTATCGGCGGGCCCACCGTGACCGATATCTTCGGCCTGCGCGGCAGGCCGCGGCGGATTATCCCCTCGCTGCCGCGGATGCGCACAGGAACCACGGTGATGCCCGGCTCCATGGCCAGCATACCCGCACCCGGCTGGGGTTCTCCCAGGCTCCCCCCGCGCTGGCGGGTGCCCTCGGGGAACATGCCTACGATCTGGCCCTCCCTGAGCAGGGCGCGCGCCTCGCGGATGGCCTCGCGATCAGCCTCTCCCCGCCGCACCGGGAAAGCTCCCAGCCTGCTGATGAGCCAGCCCAGTCCCGGCACCTTCCAGAGCTCCGCCTTGGCCATCCAGCGGATGATGCCAGGGAATGCCAGTCCCAGAAGAACCGGGTCGAAGTTGCTGCCGTGGTTCGAGGCGATGAGGGCGGGCCTTCCGGCCTGCGGCCAGTTCCCGCTCCCCGTCACCTCGATGCCATAGAGCCACGTCAACGGCCGCGTGACCAGCAATCGCGCCGCCCTGTTGTAAAGGAACGGCGACATGCCTGGAGCCGGTACCTGGTTACTATTTTCGAATCCGGTCTTGCTCAATTGATTGTCACCCCATGCTCGCGTCATATTCTATCGAAATCCGGCAGCCAGGGGGCGTCCGCCCGTATGCCAGGCGCCCGGGGGTTTCCCGCGCCAAGGCTCCCCCGGTTTTCGCCTGAGCGCGGGATGCCCCCGGGCGCTTACAATGAGGGGACTAAAACAAGGATCCTTCGTCGCTTCGTTCCTCAGGATGACAGTGGATATATCGAACCAGGATGGACCGCAGTGATTTTCCGGAGCCTGACGGAGGAAAATGCACCCTGTCCGGCATTCACGGCGTCGGGGATTGGAATCAGGCAAATCCAGCGGGACCGCAACCGGGCGGGCAGGGTGATTTTCCGGAGCCTGACGGAGGAAAATGCACCCTGTCCGGCATTCACGGCGTCGGGGATGGACAAGTGGAAAAACGGCAGGCGCTGACCCTTCATCCTGACTGGTTCTGCTGCACGATCTCCGCTACCCGGTCCACCACCTGCTCGATGCCGAGGTCGGTGGTGTCCAGCATAATCGCGTCAGCGGCCGGCCTGAGCGGGGCCACCGCGCGGCTGGAATCGAAGTCATCGCGAGCGGCTATCTCCTGCTCCATCCGCTCCTGGCACACAGCGACGCCCTTGCCTTCCAGCTCCAGGCGCCGCCGCCGGGCACGTTCTGTGTTGGAAGCCGTCAGGAAGATCTTCACCTCGGCCCGTGGGAAGACCACCGTGCCGATGTCGCGGCCGTCGACGACCACATCCCCCTGGCCGCCGGCCTCCCGCTGCCGGGCCACCATCGCCTCCCGCACTGGCGCGTGGGCCGAGACCTCTGAAACAGCCGCGGTCACCTCGGGCGAGCGGATGTCCTCCGTCACCTCGCGGCAGCCGGCGAACACGCGAGGCTGCCCCCCCGGTCCCGGCTGGAAGCTGATCTCGGCGTTTTCCGCCAGCTGGCCCAGGGCCCCGCTGTCGCCGGGCGCGATGCCCTGCTCCAGCGCCAGCAGCGTCACGGCCCGGTACATGGCCCCCGTGTCGAGGTAGGTCCAGCCGAAACGCGCCGCCACCATCCGCGAGATGGTGCTCTTGCCGGCCCCGGCGGGACCGTCTATAGCCAGTACCAACAGACGTCACCCCCACCCACTAGGCGGCTCACACGGTTGGTGAAATCGGGGAAGGACACCGAGACACAGTCGAAATCCCTGACGACCACGCCTTCCCGCGAGGCCAGGCCGGCGATGGCGCCGAGCATGGCCATGCGATGGTCGCCATGGCTCTCGAAGACACCGCCCCGGACACCCCCGCCACCGCTGACGGCGAAACCGTCCTCGCGCGCCTCTATCTCGACACCGATGGCGGCCATGCTGGACACCAGCCCGGCGATGCGGTCCGACTCCTTGACCCTGAGCTCGTCAGCGCCGCCCACGACCGTCTCACCCTGGGCGAACGCGGCCAGCAGGGCCACCAGCGGCAGCTCGTCGATGGCGCGGCCGGAGATGTCGCCCCCGACAGACGTCGCCCTGAGCTGCGCCGAGCGGATCACCAGGTCGCCCACCGGCTCACCGCTCTGCTCCCGCTCGTTCTCCACCCTGATGTCGGCGCCCATGGCACTCATGATGTCGAGCAGGCCGGTGCGGGTCGGGTTGACGCCCACCTCCTCGATCCGAAGCGAAGACCCCTCTATGATGGTTGCGGCCACGACCAGGAAGGCGGCCGAGGAGAGATCCCCCGGTACGCGCACTTCTTCAAGCTCCAGCCTCTCCACCGGCCGGATGGTGGTCTTCATGCCGGAACGGGTCACGTCGGCGCCCGCCCCGGCGAGCATGCGCTCGGTATGGTCACGGCAGAGGGCCGGCTCCGTGACGCTTGTGGGGCCGTCGGCGAAGAGGCCGGCAAGCAGCACCGCTGACTTGACCTGTGCGCTCGCCACCGGCATGTCGTAGTCGATGGCCCGCACGACGCCTCCCCGCACCGTCAGCGGCGCGAAACGCCCTTCCCGGGCCTCGATCCCCACGCCCATCTCGCTCAAGGGGGCCACCACCCGGTCCATGGGGCGGCGGCGGATGCTCTCGTCGCCGTCGAGGGTGAACGCCCCCGGCTGCCCGGCAAAGATGCCCGGCAGCAGGCGGATCGAGGTGCCCGAGTTGCCGATATCGATGGTGCCGCCAGGAGGCCTCAGCCCTCTCAGGCCCACCCCGTGGACCGTGAAGAGGCTACCGCCGTGGCGCTCGACCGCCACGCCGCACGACTCCATCGCCGCCAGGGTCGCGTTCGTATCGTCTGCATTGAGGAAGTTGCGAATGACCACGTCGCCGTGGCAGAGGGCGGCTACCATGGCAGCCCTGTGGGATACGGATTTGTCCGCGGGCACCTTGGTGGAGCCGCGCAGGGGCTTGGCCGGAGAAAAACTCGCCGAGGACTCAGGGTGACCCGCCAACGCTAGCCGACCTCGGACTCCGAGAACGGCACGGCGACGGCGTCGTAACCCCTGCCTTTCAGGGTGGACACGGCTCGCCCGGCGGTATCGCCGCCCGACACCACCAGCGAGAGGACCCCGCCCAGATCGACGCTGATCCGGTGGAAGGACAGATCATCGATGTTGATGCCGGCGTTCCCCAGGGCCACCGTGACATCGCTGAGAACGCCCGGGCGGTCCGGCACGGGGACCTTGACCACGAACAGTTCCGAGGGGGCCAGGTGCTCCGCCTCGAGCATGCGGTTGCGCTTGTCCGCGGCCTGGATGATCATCTCCGAAAGGAACTCCTCATCACCCTCGTCGAGGGCGCGGGTTATCCTCTGGATGTTCTCTACATGCACGCGGCAGGCATCCGCCAGCCATTGGCGGTTCTCCATGAAGATGTCGGTCCAGACGCGCGGGTTGCTGCCGGCGGTGCGGGTGAGGTCGCGGAAGCTCGGCCCTGCCGAGAGCAGCGCTTCCCGTCCGTCGAGGCTGACGCTGCCAACCTGGTTCATGGCGGAGCTGGCCAGCACGTGGGGCAGGTGGCTCACCAGGGCCATGATGCGGTCGTGGGCATCAGGATCGATGGCTGTCGGCAGGGCTCCGATGCCGGCGATGAAGCCGTGGAGCCTCTCGTAGCTTGTAGGATCGACGCTCTCCCCGGTTGTCAGGAAGTAGGTCGCCTTCTCGTACAGGTCCTCGCGGGCGTTCTTCACGCCGGCGGTCTCGGAGCCGCAGACAGGGTGGCCGCCGATGAAATGTCGCTGTTCCCTGGCGGTGAGCGCCGCCATGATGCGCGACTTGGTACTGCCCATGTCGGTGACGATGCAGCCGGGCCTGGTGGCCGCCATGGCCTGGCGGCCGATGTCGAGGATCGTGCGCACCGGCGTGGCGATGAAACAGATGTCCGCCTCGCTGACCGCTTCCTCCACCGATCCGGCGGCGTCGGTGATGGCGCCGATCTCGAGCGCGTCAGTCAGGGTCCTCCGGCTGCGGCTGAAGCCCAGGACCCGCTCGACGCCCAGGCGCTCACGTGCTGCCAGGCCCATGGACCCTCCCATGAGCCCGACGCCGATAATAGCGATGGTTGTATCTGAATGATCAGGCATGGCGTCTACATGACCTGGACAGATGGCTTCTTCAGGAGACCTTGCGGCCGCCGATTTCGACGTAGCGCCTGATCTCCTCGGTAAAACTCATGAAATCATCCACGGGCAGGGACTGGGAACCGTCGCAAAGCGCCTGCTCCGGATCGGGGTGCGTCTCCACCAGCAGGCCGTCGGCGCCGACGGCCACCGAGGCCAGGGACATGGGCAGCACGAGGTCCCGCTTGCCAGTGGCGTGGCTGGGGTCTACCACCACCGGCAGGTGGCTCTGCTTCTTGATGACCGGTATGGCGGACAGGTCCAGAGTGAAACGTGTGGCCGTCTCAAAGGTGCGGATGCCGCGCTCGCATAGTATGACGTCCGGGTTCCCTTCCTTGAGGATGTACTCAGCGGCCATCAACAGCTCCTCGATGGTGGCGCTCATGCCGCGCTTGAGCAGCACCGGCCGCTCCACTTTGCCCACTTCCGAGAGCAGGTGGAAATTCTGCATGTTGCGCGTGCCGATCTGGATGACGTCGGCGTACTTGAGGATGGTCTCCACGTCGCGCGGGTCCATCAGCTCGGTGACGATCGGCAGGCCGGTCTCCTCGCGCGCCGCCGCCATGATCCTCAGCCCTTCCTCGCCCATGCCCTGGAAGCTGTAAGGGGAGGTACGGGGCTTGTAGGCGCCGCCGCGGAGCATCGAGGCGCCGGCGGCCTTCGCCTGGCGCGCCGCCTCCATGTACTGCTCCTCGCTCTCCACCGAACAGGGGCCGGCGATCAGGGCGAACATACCACCACCCAGGGCCTTCCCCCCCGCCGTCACCACCGTGTCGTCGGGATGGGCCTGGCGGCTGGCCAGCTTGAAGGGCTTGAGGATCGGCTGCACCTTCTCCACCCCCGGCATGGCGTCCAGGGGCAGTGTCTTGATCTGCTCATCGTCGCCGATGGCGCCGATTATGGTCAGGAATTCGCCCTGGGAGACGTGACCGCGCGCGCCGATGCTCTCCAGCCGTTCCACTACGTGCCTTACCTGCTCCTCGCTGGCATCGGGCTTCATTATGATGATCATCGCTGTGATTCCCTTCGTATCTTCTCCTGGACGGCGGGACCGACGCGCTCCGGCCCGCGCCAACGTGTAATTCTAACACTCATGCGGGACAAGGAGAAACTGGCGGGCAGAGTAAAAAACTGGCCCCAAGAAACCTTCCGATTGTTTTTATCCCCGGTCGCGGAGTTGGTGTCTCCGCTGTTGAAGCTTCCAACAGGATGTTGTCCGCTTCCTTGACTTACCGGGCCCACAATCTTCCGACTTCTTGGGGCTCTCATCTCCCTTGCGGGAGATGTTGCATTATCTTTCCCGGACCTGAAGAAAAATAAACCGCCGGCGGCAGGAAAACATCAAGCCACCCGGCAAACGACTCCCCAGATGCCGATGCCGGGTGGCCAGATATCCAGGGCAAAGCCCTGTATACTTGAACCAGGAGCTCCCTCGCCGGAAACTCCCGTACCGAGGCTGTAAACCACAGCCCCTTTGCGGGAACCAGGACACGGCGTCCCCTCCGTGCGATGCTGCGGACGGCTGGGAACGATTCCCTTACTTACTGATAACGAAAACCTGGGAAAAAGGTTACGGGTCAGTGGGCATATCCCCGATAATATTCCCGGCGGCGGTCCCTGGCCCGGCCACGCCGGCCCAGGGACCGCGTAACCAATCTGCCCAAATACCGTTATATCAATAGGACACAATTGAGCGGGAAAGAAAATTTGGAAGAACTTGTTGAGCGGGTAAAACAGGGGGATATATCTGCCTTTGGCAGGATATACGATCGCCTTTTCGATAAGGTATACGGCTACGTCTACCGCCAGGTCGGCAAGAGGGCTGAAGCGGAAGACATAACATCGGGTGTTTTTTTGAACGCTTTCGAGAAAATCGGCGGTTTCACCTGGCAGGGGGCCGGCTTCAACGCCTGGATCTTCCGTATCGCCCACAACAGCGTCATCGACCACTTCCGCCGGCAGGGTCGCCCCTTCTTCGAGATCGAGGCAGTCGAGGAGACTCTGGAACAGCCGGCGGCCGGCCTCGAGGAGATGATCGACACTGCCTGGGAGGAAGAAGAGCTGTACGCGGCGATAGATGATCTGCCGGACGAACAGAAACAGGTGATCCTGCTGCGGCTGATGGTGAATCTCAGCAACAGGGAGATCGGCGAAGTCCTGTCCAAGAGCGAGGGCGCCGTCAAGGCCCTCCAGCACCGGGCCATGACCAATCTGAGGAAGTCGCTGGCCGGCTCCCGGAGGAACGAAGATGGATGAGCGGATAGAAGATATCCTGGATGAATGCATCGATGCTGTCCTGAACGGCGGCGTGGGAATCGAAGATGCCATCGCCCGTTACCCCGGCCATGAAGCCGGGCTTGAGCCGCTGGTCCGGCTGGCGGTCGAAGGACGTGAGGCTCTCAGGGTGGAAATCCCCCGGGAATCCTTCTATACCACGAAGACCAGGGTCATGGAAGGCGTCCGTGAAGCAGCTGCGCGCCGCAACCTGGAGCAGCAGGTGACATCGGGCCGGTCGCGGCGCGGCCGCATCGGCCTGAAGCCCCTGGCATGGATCACGGCGACGTTCATGCTGCTTTCCGGAGGCACCGCGCTGGCCGCTTCGGCTGCCGGCCCGGACAGCCTGCTCTACCCGCTGAAGCAGCGCATGGAAGAAGCGCGCACCAGCCTGATCAGGGATGACCTGGACAAGGCCAGGCGCGAAGCGGGTTACGCCGGCAAGCGGCTCGATGAGATCGCCGACATGGCGGCCAAGGGGAAGCCGGAAATCATACCCGACCTGGTCTACCGCTATGAACTGCACCTGGACAAGGCGATCGGCTACGCCAACCAGGCGAAGGCCGACGGCCAGGACGCGTCAGAGGTCTATGCCATGATCGATGACCTCCAGGAGCGCTTCGCATCACTCCTGGGTGAGATCTTCGATCAGCTGCCCGAGGAAATCCGCAGGGAGCTGTTCGCCGGCGGCGCCAGCGGCGCCATGGCCGGCAGTTCGGTGGCGGGTGGGACCGGCCGGGGATCCAGCCCCGCCGGAACGCGGCCGGCAGCAGGTGATGACGATGATGACCGCTACGAGACGCCCTCGGGCGCGGATGATGACGAATCAGAACACGACACAGCCCCCTCCCGGCCGGGAAGCCCCGGGAGTAGCGGCACCGACGACTCCCACGGAAGCGAGTCACCTGACAGTGACGGGGTCGATGGGGGCGACAGCGCCTCCAGTCACGGCGAAACTCCCACCGACGACCACGAGGAAACGGACCACGATTGAGGCCCGTGCCGGGCCTGCCTGCATGCCCGGCCGGTCAGGAACCGCTCTTGATCTCTCCGAGCCGCCTGAGGAACGTCTTGTTCTCCGCAGGCGTACCGACGCTGACGCGGATGAATCCGGGACACGCCAGGGGCTTGCCGGGACGAACGATGACACCCCGCCGCATCAGTTCCTGCGGCACCTCGTCGGCCGGCAGCGACAGGTGGCGCACATCCACCAGCATGAAGTTGCTCTGGGTCTCGACATAGCCGATCTCCAGGGCGGCCAGGCCTTCATATAACTGGTTCCGGCCCTCGCGGTTCATCTGCCGCCGTTCCTCAAGCCTGCCCTCCAGCTCCAGCGCCCTCATCGCCGCCGCCTGACCGAGCATGTTGACGTTGAAGGGCTGCCGCACCTTGTCGATGGCGTCCCTCACATCGGCCGGGCACAGCCCGTAACCGACCCTGAGGCCGCAGAGCCCGTAGATCTTGGAGAAGGTGCGTGTGACGACGACGTTCTCGTGCCGGCGGAAGAGCTCGATGCCCTGCTGGGAATCATCCTCTTCGACGTACTCGTTATAAGCCTCGTCCAGCACCAGCAGGCAGTCCTGCGGGAGGCCGGCTGCAAACGCCGCGATCTCGCTGTAAGGAGCGTAGGACCCCGTGGGGTTGTGAGGGTTCGTCAGGAAGATGATCCGCGTCCTGTCGTTGACCGCGGCGGCCATCCCCTCGATGTCGTTGGCAAAGCCGCGCAGGGGCACCTTCACCGGAACGGCCCCCCGTGCCCGGGTCACCGACTCGTAAACCAGGAACGCCGGGTCGGAGAAAACCGCCTCGTCACCGGGCTCCAGCATGATCATGCTGAGCCAGTAGAGCAGTTCGCAGGAACCGTTGCCCACGGTCACCTGCTCCGGCGTGACCGCGAAGCGCTCCGCCAGCGCCTGCCTGAGCTCGCGGCATTCGGCGTCGGGGTAGCGGTTGAGGAACTGGAACTTCTCATTGATGACGTCGATGACTTCGGGGAAGGGCGGTACGGGCGACTCGTTGGAGGCGAGCTTGATCACTTCGTCGAGGCCGTACTGCCGCGCCACCACCTCGATGGGCGTCCCGCCCACGTAGGGTTCCAGCCTGTCTATGTTCTTTACGAATCTCATGTCGTTGCGGATGATGAGGCCCGGGGCGCGCTCATTCGGGCAGGTCCGTCCTGAGCTGTCTTGCTCCGTGAAGGTAGGCGTGCCGGATCTCGCTTCGCCGCTTGAGTGAGTAGGTGTGCATCAGCACGCGGATGCACTTTTCCATGCTCCCCGCCACGGGAATCTCCTGGGAGCAGAGCAGCGGCACCTCGGCCAGCCCGATGCCGCGGGCAGCGACGGCGGGGAACTCGCTGACTATGTCGGGGGTCGTGGTGAAGATGATGCTGACGATGGCGTCTGAACGGACGTCGTTGCGGTCCATCATCTCTTCGAGGACCTCGCTGGTGCGCTCCCGTATCTCATCCGGCGTGTCTTCCCGGATGGTCGTCGCGCCGCGGATGGCGACCAGGCGCCACTCTCCCTTCCTCATTCGCTACCTCGTTCAGATAGTCGTTTCAATGCCTCGACCTCGTCGGAGCCCAGCTCACGGAAATCCCCGGGAGCCATCCCCGCGTCGGTGAGCATAGCGTACTGCCGGCGGTGCAGCTTGAGGACCGGCCGGCCCACCGCCGCCAGCATCCGCCGCACCTGCCGCTTGCGGCCCTCGTGGATCACCAGCTCTACGATGGAGCCGCGCGGCGTGCGGCCGACGACCCGCACCCGGGCCGGCGCCGTCATGCCGTCCTCAAGGAGGACGCCGCCGGTCAGGCGCTCCACATCGCCCCGGGTAAGCATCCCTTCCACCTGAGCGACATATACTTTATCAATCCCGAAGCTGGGATGCATCAGACGGTGGGCCAGGCCCCCGTCGTTGGTGACCAGCAGCAGACCGGTGGTGTCGATGTCCAGCCGGCCTACCGGGTAAAGCCTCCCCGGCCCGCCCACCATCTCTGTCACCGTCGGGCGGCCCTGGGGGTCGGTGACCGTCGTCACGACGCCGGCCGGCTTGTTGAGGAGCAGGTAGCGCAGCGGCTCGGGCGCCACCGGCCGTCCGTCCAGGAGCACCTCGTCCCCCGGGCTGACCCGGCTGCCCAGCTCCGTGACCACCTCGCCGTTGACGGTGACCCGGCCCGCCGTGATGAGCTCCTCGCACTTGCGCCGGGCGGCGACACCAGCCCGGGCAAGGTATCTCTGTAAGCGTTCGCCAGGCATCATGGAATCGTCAGCCCTCGCATCAGCCTTTCGGGACGCCCCCCTGGGCCACCGCGGCTACTGCCGCTTGTCCGCCGCCAGGTGCAGCTTCTGGCGCAGTTCCTCCACGTCCTGGGGAGTTGCATCGAAGCCCTCTACGGCGGGCAGACCCGCGATGTCCGCCAGCCCGAAGAGTTTCTCGAAAGCCCTGGTGGTGCGGTACCTGACCGCACCGGTGTCGCGGTTGCGGCCCGATTCCTCCAGGAGGCCCTTCTCCAGCAGGTTGGACACCACCGTATCGGCGCTGATGCCGCGGATACGGGCGATCTCGGGCCGGCTGATGGGCTGCAGGTAGGCGACGATGGCCAGCGTCTCCATGGCCGCGGCCGACAGGGAATAGTCGGCTGGCCGCTGGCAGAAGCGCTCCACCGAGGGCAGCGCCCGGTCGTGGGTGCGGAGGGTATAGCCACCGGCCACCTCGGTGAAAACGATCCCGGAGGCGTCCCCGGAGAACCTGTCCCGCACGGATTCCACCGCCAGCGCCAGCTCGTCGTCCTCCACCCCGGTGACCTCGGCCAGCACCTCCAGGCTCACCGGCTCCGGCGAGATGAAGAGGATGGCCTCGATGTCGCGGGCCAGGGGGTCGGCGGCGTCAGCGGCGGCGACGGCTGCGGCTTCCCCACCCGTCACTTCCTGCTCACGGGAGGCGGAGTCCGGCTCCTCGGACTCCCGCTCCCTGTCTGTCATATCCGGCTGGTCCAAAGGGCACCTCCGTCAAAAGACTGTGGTCTGAAAATCCGGTCCAGGGGACGTTCCATCTATGCGATCATCCTCTTCTTCCTGGCCTCGTGGATGATGATCCGGCCGAACAGGTTCTCCTGCTCCACCTCCAGCTCGCCGGAGTTGTACATCTCCAGCATGGCGAAGAAGGTGACCGCCTGGGTCATGCGGTCGGAGCCGGCGATGATCTCGTCGAAGGTGACCGAGTCCTTGCCCCTGAGCGCCGACCTGATGGCCTTCATCCGTTCCCAGATGTTGGCGGTGACCATGGTGATGTGGTCGGTCTTTAGCTCCGGCGGCACCTCGGCCAGCAGCGCCAGCGCCCCGGCCAGCCGAGACGGCTCGTAGCGGGGCCTGATGTCCTCCTCCACCGCCCGCTTCACCCGGGGAAGCGGCACGGTCCTGAAGCGCCAGTCCCTGGTGCTCCCCAGGCGCTCCCGCAGCCAGGCGGCGGCTGACTTGAACTTCTTGTAGGTGATGAGCCTCAGGACCAGCTCCTCGCGGGCCTCCTCCGGCGTCAGCTCCTCCAGGTCGAACTCGTCCGGCCGCGGTAGCAGCTGGGAGGACTTGATCTCCATGAGGGCGCTCATCAGGATGAGGAACTCGCTGGCGGCCTCCAGGTCGAGCTCTTCCTCGGCTTCCAGCTTCTCCAGGTAAGCGATGACGATCTCGGAAAGGGAGACCTCGAAGATGCTGATCTCCTCCTTGAGGATCAGCGTGAGCAGCAGGTCGAAGGGACCATGGAACACTTCCAGGTCCAGGTCGAGCAGCTCTAGATGCCAATCGCCTGGCATGCCTCCCCCAGAACCTCGGTTGCCACTACCTGCGCCCGGGCGCGGCCGTCATCGAGGATGGTCTCGATCCTGCCTGGCTCGGACAGCAACTCTTCCCGCCTTTCCCTGATGGGGTCGAGGCGCGCCATGATACGGTCGGCCAGCCGCCCCTTGCACTCGGTGCAGCCGATGGCCGCGGCGCGGCAGGCGGCATCGATCTCGCTGAGCTCTTCCGCCGGGGCCTCGAAGAAGGCGTGATAGGAATAGACGTTACAGACGTCGGGATTGCCCGGGTCCTTCAACCGCTCGCGGGCAGGGTCGGTGAACATCGAGGCTATCTTCCTGCGGGCCGACCCCGGCTCCTCGGCGATGTCGATGGTGTTGCCATAGGACTTGCTCATCTTGCGCCCGTCCAGCCCCAGCAGCTTGGGGGTGCTGGTGAGGAGCGCCTTGGGCTCGGGGAAGACCGGGCCGTAGAACTGGTTGAAACGCCGCACGATCTCGCGGGCCAGCTCCAGGTGGGAGAGCTGGTCTTCGCCCACGGGCACGTTCTGGGCCTTGTAGAGGATGATGTCGGCGGTCTGGAGCACCGGGTAGCCGAGGAAACCGAAGGTGGCGACGCGCTCTCCCAGCTCACCCACCATCTCCTTGTAGGAGGGGGAACGGGTCAGCCATGAGACCGGCGTCAGCATGCCCAGAAGCAGCGCCAGCTCGCTGTGTTCCTTGACCTCGGACTGGCGGAAGATGACGCTCCTGGCCGGGTCGATCCCCGCGGCGATCCAGTCGGCGACCATCTCGATGCCGTCCGCCTTCATGCTCTCGACGCTGTCGTAGCGGGTGGTGAGGGCGTGGAGGTCGGCGACGCAGTAGAAACATTCATAGTCGTCCTGCAGCCTGACCCAGTTGGGGAGCGCTCCGAGGAGGTGGCCGAGGTGCAGGCGGCCAGTGGGCCGCATGCCGGAGAAGACTCTTTCGCGCACGGGTTGTTGCTCGGACATGAGCTGATTTTATCTGAGGCCGCGGAAAAAATCCAAAAGGCCTGCGGCGGCGGCCCCGCGCCCGTGCGCTCAGATGTCCCTCAGCTGCTCCTCGTCCATGCCGAAGTAGTGGCCCAGCTCGTGCATGACCGTCTCCCGCACCTGCTTCTTGATGGCCTCGCCGTCGCTGCCGCAAAGGCGCTCGATGGGCAGGCGGAAGATGGAGATGCGGTCCGGCAGGACGCCGGCATAGACCCCGGGCCTCTCGGTCAGCGGTATGCCCTCGTACAGGCCCAGCAGCTCATACTGGTCGTGGAGACCCACTTCTTCCAGCTGGTCGCGGGTAGGAAGGTCCTCGACCATGACCGTGACGTTGTCCAGGTGCGCGGCGAAGTCCGCCGGCAGGGAATCGATGGCTTCTTCCACCAGTTGTTCGAAATCAGCCCGGTCCAAGTCGGCGGCAGGCCCTTCGCGGTCCTAGCCCTCCTGGCCGGAGGCGCCTTCCTTGGTGGAGTAGCGGTTGACCAGCGCCTCACGGCAGGATTCCCCCTGCTCGCGGTTGTAGGCCTTCTCGACCGTGAACTGGCACTGCTCGCGGGGCGGGCGCACGACCTTGACGGCCCCGAAGCCGCCCTTGCGCTTCTCCAGCTGGCGGAAGCCGTCGAGGTCTATCTCAACGGCGAACACCTTGTAGAGGCAGCCGAAGTAGGTCACGCCCTTCTCGGTGTAGGAGTAGATGAACTTGCAATCGGAATTAAAGCAGTTCGCGGGATAAATGACCTTCTCGCAAAGTACCCCGCACTGGGTGCATTCCAGATCTTCAGACAGTTCCAGTAATAGCGACATCTATACCGTTCCTTCCGCGGCCCGCGCGATTTACAGGTCCCCACCCACCACGAGTAATGGGCCGCACTTCGAATAACCTGACGTATTGTACGCTTCAAGGGGCATTTCGGCAAGGTATTCTTGTTAAAAACAGGTTAAAAAGGCGTCATAGGGGTACAAAATATCTGCATGGAGGGTTTTCCTCTGCTTATGGCTGCCGACAACTGGAAAACCATGGACAGGGGCAGAATCAGTAGCATCATATCCCGGGACGGGCACGAGGTGCCCTTCGACCCGGGGCGCATAGACCGGGCGATATCCCAGGCGGCGGCTGCTGGCGGGGCGGATGAGGGACTCGCCGGCGAGCTCACCCCCGCGGTGGTAGCCCGGCTGGAGGAGCTTTTTCCCCATGAACCCCCAGGGGTGGAACAGATACAGGACCTGGTGGAGGAAGTCCTGATCGCCAGCGGCCACCCGGAGATCGCCAGGGAATACATCACCTACCGGCAGAAGCACGCCGAGCTGAGGGCGGCCAAGCGGCTGCTGGGCATCCACGACGACCTCAAGCTGCCGCTCAACGCGCTCACGGTGCTGAAGAAGCGTTACCTGGCGAGGGACCAGGACGGGGAGGTCATCGAGACCCCCGGGGACCTGTTCCGCCGGGTAGCCCGGTTCATAGCGGCGCCCGACGCCGCCTACGGTGACGACCCCGGGGAGGCCGAGGAGGTCTTCTACCGGGTGATGGCCGCCCGCGAGTTCCTGCCCAACTCCCCTACCCTGATGAACGCGGGCAGCCGCCTGGGACTGCTCTCAGCCTGCTTCGTCCTGCCGGTCCCGGATTCGATACCCGGCATCTTCGAAGCAGTCAAGAACATGGCGATCATCCACCAGGCGGGGGGAGGCACCGGTTTCTCCTTCTCGCGCTTGCGGCCCCGGGGCGACATCGTCGGCTCCACCATGGGGGTGGCCTCCGGTCCCGTCAGCTTCATGCGGGCCTTCGACAGCGGCACGGAGGTAGTGAAGCAGGGCGGCAGGCGCCGGGGCGCGAACATGGGCGTCCTGCGGGTAGACCATCCCGACATCCTGGAGTTCATCAACGCCAAGCGCCAGCCCGGATTCCTGGAGAATTTCAACATCTCGGTGGCGGCGACGTCCCGCTTCATGGAGGCCGTCCGCGCACAGGGGGATTACGACCTGGTGAACCCCCGCAGCGGCAGGCGGACCGGCTCGCTCAAGGCCGCCTCGGTGATGGAGGCGATCGCCGCTGCCGCCTGGCAGACCGGCGATCCCGGCATGATCTTCATCGACCGCATAAACAAGGCCAACCCGACGCCGGCCCTGGGCGCCATCGAATCCACCAATCCCTGCGGGGAGCAGCCCCTGCTGCCATATGAGTCGTGCAACCTGGGTTCCATCGACCTGTCCCGGCTGGTGAGCGGCGGTCATGTGGACTGGGACCGCCTGGGCGAGCTGGTGGAAGTGGCTGTCCACTTCCTCGACAACGTCATCGACGCCAACCGCTACCCCCTGGAAGAGATCGAGAACCTCACCCTGGGCAACCGCAAGATCGGGCTCGGGGTGATGGGCTTCGCCGAAGCGCTGATCAGGCTGGGCATCCCCTACGACTCAGAGACAGCCCTGGAGAAGGCGGAAGAGATCATGGGCTTCATCACCAGGCGCGCAGCCGAGGCTTCCCGCCGGCTTGCCGAGAGACGGGGCTCCTTCCCCAACTTCGAGGGCAGCGCCATGCAGGCGCGGGGCTTCCCCGCCATGCGCAACGCCACCCTCACCACCATCGCCCCCACCGGCTCCATCAGCGTCATCGCCGGCACGACCAGCGGCATCGAGCCCCTCTTCGCCATCTCCTTCGTCCGCGACGTCATGGAGGGCACCCGCCTGCTGGAGACCAACGCCGACTTCGAGCAGGCGGCCAGGGCCGGCGGCTATCACAGCGAAGAGCTGATGCTGGAGATAGCGCGCAGCGGCAGCATCCAGGGCATGCAAGGGATCCCCGCTGCCGACCGGCGGCTGTTCGTGACAGCCCTGGATATCGACACCGAATGGCACATCCGCATGCAGGCGGCCTTCCAGAAGCACGTCGACAACGCCGTCTCCAAGACGGTCAACCTGCCGAGGGACGCGGGCATAGTAGAGGTGCGCGACGCCTTCCTGCTGGCCGACGAACTTGGCTGCAAGGGGATCACCGCATACCGCTATGGCAGCAAAGAGGCCCAGGTCCTCTACCTCGCCGGCGAGGCGGCCCCGGATGATGCCAGCCACGTCCATGCCGGCGCCGAATACGCCGGCGGCTGCCCCACCGTGGACTGCGAGTACTGACGCTGATCATCTGGCGCTCGTTTCCAAAAGGGCCGACATTGCCGCCCGGCCCTGCCAGGCGCTCTAAAGGGTATCCGGAGCCCGCGCAGAACTTGTATCCGGTTCCCGCAACAGGAAACCTTCCAGCTATCCATGGGTAATCCGACAGATATCGTCGTGGGGGGCGAGATCCCGGCAAGCCTTGACCGCGAGGCACTGCTGCCGAGGTTCCTCGCTGCCAACCTCGGCGCGCTGGCCTTCGCCGCAGCCGCGTCGCTGCTGGCGCTCAACTGGATCGGCAGCCTGGCCGGGATCCTGACCCTGCCCGGCGCGGCCATCGTGGTGATCTTCATCGCCATCGTCCCTGGCTACCTGAACATGTTCATGCTGCTCAGCCTGCTTTTGTTCAGGCAGAAACCATTATCGATGGATATCGAGCTGCCGCCGTTGAGCATCCTGGTGGCGGCCTACAACGAAGAAGCCAACCTGCCTGAGACCCTGCGGGGCATCGAGTCCCAGGATTATCCGGCGGACATCGAGGTCATCATCGTCGACGACGGTTCCACCGACGGCACCCTCAACTACCTGCGTTCGGTCCAGCGGCCGGGGCTGCAGGTCATCAGCATCCCGCACCAGGGCAAGGCGGCCGCCCTCAACGCGGGGCTCGAGGCGGTCTCCCACCGGGTACTCATCACGATAGACGCTGACACCTTCCTGTACAGGCAGGCGCTCAGGCGCATCGTGGCCCGCCTGCTGGAAAAGCCCGAACATGCCGCCGTCGCCGGCTCGGTGCTGGTCAAGAACTCGCGCGAATCACTGCTCACCAGGCTGCAGGAGTGGGACTACTTCCTCGCCATCAACGCCGTCAAGCGGCAGCAGGGCATGTACCGGGGAACGCTGGTGGCGCAGGGCGCGTTCAGCGCCTTCCGGACCGGCGTGGTGCGCGCCGCCCGGGGCTGGCCCGACCGCATCGGCGAGGACATCGTGCTGACCTGGGCGCTGCTGCGGGAAGGCTACCTCGTCGCCCACGAGCCCACCGCCATCGGCTTCACCCGTGCGCCGGTGACGCTGCGTTCGTTCATCAGACAGCGACAGCGCTGGGCCCGGGGCATGATCGAAGCCCTCAAGAGCCACATCGACATCATCTGGCGGCGCCGCGATTTCGCCAGTTACTTCGTGGCCCTCGACCTGCTCTTCCCGCCCCTCGACCTCTTCATCACCGCGGCGCTGATACCGGGAATGGTCCTGGCCTGCTTCGGCCATTTCTACCTGGCGGGCGCCATGACCCTGCTGGTCCTGCCCCTGGCCGGCCTCATCGTCCTCACCATGCTGCGTTTCCAGCGGGTGGTGTTCAACTTCCTCGGCCTGAGGATAAGGCGTAACATCCTCGGTTTTATTGCCTATTTCTTCGTCTACCAGCTGCTGGTGTCGCCGGTCTGCGTCGCCGGATACTGCAAGGAACTGCTCAACTACAGGCGTAAATGGTAGGGCGCTGCAGCCCTGTACCGCCTTCCGGCAACACGCCGGGAGTTTGCAGCCAGGCTTAATTACCCCCTTTTTGCAGGACTTTCGTCATTGAATCGGGTTAATTTCCTATCAAACTGATAGACAATTCCAAATACTACCAATAACCTCAAATTAGTTATCATGATGATAAAAATAGGGGATTTCCCCTATGGCCGTCTTCACCCCACCGGGTTATCCTCCAGTCAACATGAAAGACGACGTGGTCAGAAGCCCGTGCTTTGCAGCGGGCTGCAGGCCTTCAAAAAAACGCGAAGGAGGTGAAGATGCAACTAACGAGACAAGCTGACTACGCTATCAGGGCGCTTCTGCACCTGTCCGGAGAGAAATACGGTGATGTCGTGCAGACCAAGGAGATCGCGTCCAGCGAGGATATCCCGGAGAAGTACCTCCCCACGATCATGCGGACTCTGGCCCGCGCCGGTCTGGTGAGGACCCTGCGCGGCAACCAGGGTGGTGTCCTCCTGGCCCGCCAGCCGGATGAGATCAACCTGCGCGAAGTGATAGAAGCAATCGAAGAGCCGATAGTGCTGAACCGCTGTCTCCGCGATACTGGTGAATGCAGCCGTGTGAGTTTCTGCCCCGTGCTGCCTGTCTGGGATCGGATTCAGCAGACGCTGATCGAGAGACTGGAGTCGACCACGTTCGCGGATTTGGCCTCCGAAAAGAGTTCCTTCGAGGCCGGGTCTTCCAAGGGTTGGGAATTCTCCGATTCCCCGCGGGAGAGCATCCCCGCGTAAAAAAAGGACAGACGGTACGGTAGGCGCAAAGGTTAGCAACAGTTGACGCGGATGTGGCGTCGGGCCTAGAGCGGTCGTTGAGAACAGGTATGCAGGCCCGGCGGAGTATTATATAACGCGCCCATAGATCATCGATACCGTCATCGAGGTCGCTGAAATGCGCTTGGCTATGGCCCTTCGTTGGGTTATCATTGCGCTAACTGACAACCCCCATCGGCGATCTCTTTGAAAGATTACTACCGCATTCTCGAAGTCCATCAGGAAGCATCCACAGAGGTGATCGACCGCGCCTACAAGGCGTTGGCGCGCAAGTATCACCCCGATTCATTCCCCGCCGACCAGAAGGACTGGGCCACCAGGAAGATGCAGGAGATTAATGAAGCCCATGCCGTCCTGACCGATCCCGCCCGCCGCGCCGCTTATGGCCGCTTCCGGCGCCAGGAGTTCTGGCGCCTCTTCTGGCGCGAGGGGCTTGCCGGCCTCTCCCGGCGCTGGGGGGGCAGCTAACAGGCCCGCAGACCCGCGGGTCGTTCCTGGCCATTCCTCTCGCGGCCCCTGCCGCACACCCCTGATCGGGCGCGTTCGGCCGCCCTGCAATCCGTCCGAAGCGGGATTGTAACTTTGCTGATTATGTTTATAATCTTTCATAACCCGCATTAAGCTACATCCATTGGACGTCCGGCATACCATGATAGAGAAAAACCGCAAACCCCCAGGAGTCTATTACCTCAAACTGTTCTTCGTGATCATCATGCTGGCCTTCAGTTACCTCGCGGACTTCGCTCTGGTGGACCGTTATTACTGGCTGGATGCCGCCTGGGTACTGCCGATAACCGCGTCCGCCATCTGGCTGGGTTCCCGCGAGACCCTGGCCATCAGCCTCTTCTCCCTCATCCTTTCCCTGAGCGTCAGCAGTGATGCCACTTCGCAGCTCAACCTCTGGACGTCGGCCGGCGTCGGCCTTTATGGCGCCGTCATGGCCGTTGTGTCGAGCCAGGTCCGCCGCTCCTACGCCCGGGCCAACATCGTCCGGGAGGCGCTGAGGGGTTCGCCGCTGGCCTACGCCGAGCTGAGCTTTCCCGGCTACGAGATCATCAACTTCAATGACTCCCTGCTGCAGTTGACCGGCGCAGGGGTTACCTCGGGATCGGCGCTGCCCGGGCTGCTGGACGACAGCGCCGGCGAGAGGCTGGCCGCCATCCTCGACCAGGCGGTGGCCGAGGACAGGCAGGTGCAGGCGCAGGAGTTCAGGATAACCCGCGCGGATGGGCGCGACTCCTACTGGAACATAAGCGCCACGCCGGTCAGGACCATCGGCCGTCGCACACCCGGGTCCGTTGCCCTGTTCGCCTCTGAAGTGACCGACGCTGTCCACCGGGCGGTTAGCCGGGATGCGGCGCTCAGGATCAGCAACGCGGTGATGTCCAACCTCGACCTGGATGAGACCATCTCCATCGCCCTGGAAAGCCTGACTTACATAACAGACACCGACGCCGGTTGCCTCTTCCTCCTGGAGGACGGCGTCTGGGTAGGGCAGGACGGCGTATGCGCCGGCGCGGACTCCCTGCCGCTCCGGATCGCCTATGAGGAACTGCCGGCGGCAGTCGAATCGGTGACGCTCAGGCGCTCGGTCGCCCTCGAGGATGCCGCCGGAGAGCGGCGCGCCGGCAAGCTCGCCGGCCGGCTGGGCATGAGGTCGGCCATGGTGGTGCCGCTGATAGCCGGCAACCGTGCCATCGGCGCCGTCTGGTGCATCCACACCGACAGCGGCCGCAGCTTCAGCGGTGAGCAGCTCGAGTTCGCCACAGTAGTGGGCGCCCAGGTTGCTTTGGCCATCGACAACGCCTCCATCTATAACAACGAGTATTCCATGCGCAAGTCCCTGGAGGCCATCGAGTCGATCTCCGAGGCGGGCCTCACATCCCTGGACATGGAGGAGGTCCTGATCGAGCTGGTGACCCGGACCCAGGACGTGATGCAGATGGACGCTGCCATGATCCTGCTGCTGGATTCCTCCAGGGAGTTCCTCGAAGTAAGGGCGGTGGCGGGCGCGGTGGCCGAGACGGCCAGCAACGGCAGGCTGAGGGTCGGAGAGAGCCTTGCGGGGCTTGCCTTCAGCCGCGGCGAGCCGATGAAGCTCGACGACGTCAACAGCCACCCTGATGACATATGCCCCTTCGCAGCCGGCTCGGGCATCCGCTCGATCATGGCCGTGCCGCTGAAGCAGCAGGGCAGGACCATCGGCGTGCTGCAGACGGGCAGCATGCGCCTGGCGGCCTTCTCAGCCCGGGAATTGGGCCTGATCCAGATCCTGGCGGACAGGGCTTCCCATGCGGTGCAGAACTCCATGCTGCACGAGAGGACGAGGAACGAACTGGCAAGCGCCGCCCTGTTGAGGGACGTAGCCGCGGCCTGCGCCGGGTCGCGGGATATCCGCAAGATCGCGAGGCAGGCCCTGGACGCGATCTACAACCAGCTCGGTTGCGAGATTGCCAGCATCTACTACCTCGACGGGGATGAGGACGTGCTGGTGAACCTCGCCTTCATGGGCCACAGCGACGAGCTGGTGGCGCGGTTCGGCGCCATCCCCCTGGACCGCGGCACCTTCCTGACCCAGGCCGTCATCGACCAGCAGGTGATGACCCACGACACCCACCCCACATCTGAAGCCAGCCCGACGGAGATGGCCATCCTCGAGGAACTGGACGCGGTCGACAGCCGCCGTGCGGCGCTGCCCATAATCTACCGGGGTGAATCCGTCGGTGGCTTCGCTTTGACGATGCGGGGCAGCGCCCCCTTCTCCCTGCTCGAGATCGACACCTTCAAGAGCATTGCCGACCAGCTCGCGGTGGCGCTGCAGAACTCGCGGTCTGCGGACAGGACCGACGCCTGAAAGACGGGTGCCGGCGCAGGGCGCGCCCATTCACGATCACCTTGGTTTGATAAAGGCAATGCGTTGGCTGCCATCACACTTATTAATGCATCAATATTGGCGAATGGCTGCATCATATCTATAATGTTCCTGTACGGCTGAAGCTGGTACGGCGCCATCGGGGGGCTCCAAGCAGTGAAATGACTGCCCCGCATTTATAGCCATGTGTTAATACGTTTATATGCGGGGGCAATTGAAAAGATTCCTGCAGCAACACCCGGGCCAGCTGGTTATCTTCTTCTCCCTTCTCGGCGTTATCCTCTTCCTTGAGGCGCTGGTGCTGCCCGAGACCTTCACGGGCAACGCGGGCTGGTTCATCCCGATAGTGGCCGCGGTCGTTCTGTTCACCCCCCGCTACGCCGCGATACTGGTATTCCTGACCTTCGTCGTCTTCGCCATCCACGTGATAATCCGGGCTGATTCAGCCGCGTTGATGGTGATGGTTACGGTCCCCGCCTTCGGCATCACCGCTTTTCTCGCCTCGGCCGCCGCCCGCCTGGGGTTCCGCCAGGCACAGCTGGTGCGCGAAGCCCTTGACCAGTCACCCCTGGCTTACGCCGAGATCGAGTTCCCCGGTTACCGCCTGACCACCTGCAACGACACGTTCCGCCGCATGACAGGAAGCTGCTCGAGCGGCCAGCTGCTGGCGGAGTGCCTGCCACCGGACACGGCGGCGCGGCTGTCGAGGATGATGGACGATGCGGTGGCCCGCCGGGAGCGGGCGGAGTTCAACGAGTTCCTGTTCGACGGCGAGGGCGGCGGTGAGACCTACTGGCGCCTGGACATAGTCCCGGTCACCGAGGCTTCGCGGGGAACGCCCCATGCTGTCTCCCTCTTCGCCTTCGAGGTCACCGGCAACGTCCTGCGCGACCGCAACCGGGAATCGGCGCTCAGGATCAGCACTGCCTTCATGTCCAGCCTCGAGCTGAAGGCTACCATGAACGTGGTCCTGGAGAACATGGCGTTCTCGACGGATGCCGACACGGGCATCCTCTTCCTGCTGGAAGACGAGCAGTGGGTCGCCAAGGCGGTCCTCGGCACGCTGATGCAGAAGGACACAGGCAAGCTGCGCATTCCCTATGACGACCTCTGGCCGGCGGTGGAGTCCGTCCTGAGCAAGCACGCCAGGACCTGCAGCTATCCCCTGGCCGAGTTCAGCCCGCTGGCCGGCGGCGTGCCCGGCCTCGACGCCGGCTCGAACCTGGTGGTCCCCCTCATCACCGCCAACCGCGCTGTCGGCGCCGTCTGGTGCATCCAGACCGATGAGCCCCGGGGTTTCAGCGAGGGCCAGGTGGAGTTCGCCACGGTGATCGGCGCCCAGGCGGCGCTGGCTATTGAGAACGCCACCATCTATGAGAATGAACGGTCCATGCGCAGTTCCCTGGAAGCCATCGAGGCTATATCGGAAGCCGGTCTGGCTTCCCTGGACCTGGAAGAGGTACTCATCGAGCTGGTGACGCGCACCCAGGACGTGATGCAGATGGATGCCGCCATGATCCTCCTGGCCGACAGCGAGGGCACGCGCCTGGAGCTGCGGGCCATGGCGGGGGCCGTGGCTGCCATCGACACAGAGTGCTCCGTCCGGGCAGGCGAGTGCCTTGCAGGCATGGCCTTTGCGAGCAACGCTCCTATGAAGATCGACGACGTGGGCGATCATGAATCGGAGATATTCCCCTTCACGGCGGGCTCGGGGATCAGGTCGGTGCTGGCGGTGCCCCTCAGGATCAACGCCAAGACGGCGGGCATCCTCCAGATAGGCAGCCTTGAGGCCAATGTCTTCTCTGCCAGGGAATGGGGACTGATCCAGGTGCTGGCGGACCGGGCCTCCCACGCGGTGCAGAACTCGATGCTCCACGAACAGACCCGCAGGGAGCTGGCGCGGGTCGCACTGTTGAGGGATGTGGCCGCGGCCTGCGCCCGCACCCGCGACCTCAGGCAGATCGCTGCGGATTCCCTGGAGGCGGTCTACCGGCAGATGGGCTGCGCCACTGCGGGGATCTTCTACCACGACCCGCAGAGCAGCGCGTTGGTCAACCTGGCCTTCTTCGGCCACCCGGAGGCCAGCGCGCGGGACCTCGAGGTGATACCGCTGGACCGCGACACGTTGCTGAGCAAGGCGGTGCTGGAGCGGGCCATCATCACCCACGACAACTGGCCTGACCTGACCAAGGCACAGGCCCAGGTCCTCGCCGACCTCGGCGTCCTGGACAACCGCCGCGCGGCGCTGCCGATCATCTACAAGGACAGCGTGATCGGCGGCCTGGCGCTGACGATGCCCGGCCGCGATCCCTGGGCCGAGACGGAGCTCGATACCCTGAAGGGCATCGCCAACCAGATCGCCGTGGCCATGGCCGGCTCCGGTTTTCCCTCAGGCAGCCTTGCGCCCGCCCCGCTGAACCTGAACGACTAGACTGGCGGAGAGGCGATCACCGCCGCTGCCAGCGCCAGCAGGGCCGCCATCCGGGCCAGCTCCACCGTGGCGCCCAGGATGTCGCCGCCGACCCCCCCGAACAGGCGCCTGCCGACCAGGCTGAGGAGCGCCGCTGTCAGCAGCGCGGCTGCAGCTGCGGCCACTGTTGCCGTGTACCCGAGCGCCAGCGCCGCTGCCGCCAGGGCCGCCAGCGTCAGGATGACACCGGTGAAGCCCCGCCAGCCCCGTGCTGCTTCCAGGAAGGCACTGCCGCTACCTTCGTGGGATGAGGGACTGATGGCTGCGTTCACCAGCAGCGCCATGCGCGTCGACAGCTCCACTGAGACCATGCAGAGGACGAAGGCAGGCCCTTCCACCGCCTGGATCAGCTCCAGGAGCGCCGCCCAGGAGACAAGATAGGTCATGACCAGGGCGCCCGCCGCGCCCACACCCAGGGTGCGGTCCTTGAGCACTTCGACCCGGCGGCGCCGGCCGCCCCGGGCCATCAGCGCGTCGCCAAGATCGGCGAGTCCGTCGGCGTGGTGCAAGCCTGTCACCAGCAGGGACGCGCACAGCGCCAGCGCCGCAGCCACGGGTGCGTCGAAGAGATCCTCGGCGCCCCAGCCGGCAAGGCCGGCGATGGCGCCCACCGCCGCCCCCACTACCGGAGCCAGGAAACAGGCGCGCGCCACCTCGACGATGGACGCCGGGCTGGCCAGGGGAATAATGGTGAAGAAACTGAAGGCTACCCGCAGTTGCCTCAAGCCCCCGCCACCTCCCGGACACGCGCCACCAGCTCATCGATGTCGACGATGCCCCCTTCTTCCTGCGGCCGGCGTACCATGAGGGCCCGGATACCCTCGGCGGCGGCCGCCTCGACTTTGGCCGGCGTCCCTCCCTCAGCCCCGGAGTCCTTCATGACCAGCACCCGGGCTCCTGCCTTGCGGATGCAGGCGCGGTTGAAATCCACGTCATGCGGCGGGAAGGCGGCGATTATGTCCTCGGGCCCCAGCCCCAGGCGGTGACATTCGCCGATGGAGTCTGGCAGAGGCAGGACCCGGGCGGCGAAATCGATGCCGGCGGCGGTGAAAAGCCCCAGGTTGCGAACGCCTATGGTCAGCAGGGCGCGCTCCCCCAGGCGTTGCAGCCGCAAGACCGCGTCCTCCCAGGAAGCGACCAGCTCGACAGCGTCCTCTTCCCCCGGCTCGCGGGTGAAGCGGATATAGGGCACGGCGGCGGTCGCGGCGGCCCCCCGGGCGGAACTGCTCGCCCCAAGGGCGAAAGGGTGGCTGCAGTCGATGACGGCGGCGGCCTTCAGGCTGAGGGCCTCGGCCGCCATGCCCTCCCCGTCCCGGCTGCCGGAGATCACTTCATGCCCCGCGGCATATTCCTCTCCCAGGCCGGTGGCAACACTCACCACCACCTGGTAACCCTCGCTTTTCAGGCGCGATGCCGCCCGTCGCGCCTCGGTGGTGCCGCCGATGACAAGCAGGGTGCTCATGCCGGCCGGGCCTCATTGCGTTCCGACTTCTTCTCATAACCCCGCGTCGTCACCATCCGGCCGTCCATGACGCGTGTCTTCGAATTGCCCACGATGATCACCGAGCGCATGTCGACTCCGCTTCCGGGAAGCTCGTCCAGGGTGATGACGGCGGCTTCCTCGTCCGGGGCGCCGGCCTTGCGCACCAGCCCCACCACCGTGTCTCCGGGGCGGTGGGCTGCGATGATGGCGCAGGACTCCAGGAACAACGGTTGCCGTTTCCTGCTGGTGGGATTGTAGAGGCAGATCACCAGATCGGCCGCGGCGGCGGCCTCCACCCGCCTGAGGACCTCATCCCTGGGCGTCAGGAGGTCGCTCAGGCTGACCGTGACGTAATCGTTCATGAGCGGCGCCCCCAGGGAGGCTGCGGCCAGCTGCGCCGCCGTGACGCCGGGCACCACCTCGACCGGGACCTCCCCGGCCATCTCCAACAGTGGTCCCGCCATGCCATAGACGCCGGCATCGCCGCTTGACACCAGCGCCACGCGCCTGCCTGACCGGGCCAGCTCCAGCGCCTCGCGACAGCGTTCGAGCTCTGCGCCCATGGAGCCCGAGATGAAATCCTTTTGCGGGAACATGCCCTGCACCTGCCTGACGTAGGTGCGGTAACCAATGATGGTGTCGGCACACCTGAGGGCGGCGGCAGCCCTGGCTGTAAGCGAGGCGCGGGTGCCGGCGCCGAGGCCCACCACCGTGACCGACCCTTCCCCGCCGCCGTCTGCGGGCGCCGTCAGGTCAAGGCTCCCGGACGCCAGGGCCAGCGCCGCCGTCACGGGTCCGCTGGCGGTCTTGCCCGCCAGCAGGCTGGCGCCGGGCCCGGCTGCCAAAAGCGCCGCCGGTTCGCTGACGGCGGGCGTACCCGTCTGCTCGCGGACGAACTCGCTGCCGGGTCGCTCCAGCGCCTCGAGCTCCTCCGCATCGTAGAACGCCAGCCGGGCGCCCAGCGCCGCCGCGGCCTCGATGATGCCGGCCTCGTCCCGCTTGAGCGAAACGGAGGCAATGACGCCCACAGCCAGGGGATCGACGCCGTTCTGAACACAGGCAGCCTGCACTGCCTCGATGATCTCCCGGGCTCCGGTCCCGCGCTTGCAGCCGACGCCGGCTGCGACCCGCCGGGGCACCAGCCTGGCGGTGGGGATGTCGTCCGGGGACTGGACGGCAGCGTGGCTCACAAGCAGCCGCCCGCGGCACTCCCCGGCGCTCTCCCCTGGAGCTAACCAGCGGTAGCCCGCGACCCCGGGGTCCTCCTCCGCTTCGATGCAAACCGCGTCGCCGTTAACCAGGAGACTGGTGACCCGCCTGAGCTCCAGACGGTCAGCAGGGCGCGCCCCCAGGAGCCGCGCTACCTCGTCGGGCGCCGTCAGTCCCTGGACGTCACTGGAGGTGGTGATCACCGCCTCGCCTCCGAGGAAATCCGCGATAGCTTCCGCCAGGCGGTTGGCGCCCGCGGCATGGCCGCCCAATAGCGGCGTCGCGAACCGGCCTTCCTCATCCAGGACGATCACCGCCGGGTCGCTCAGCTTGTCCCCCAGGTGGGGTGACAGCAGCCGGAAGACGATCCCCGCCGCCATGATGGCGACGACGGTGTCGCCGGCCAGGAAGCGCGCAGGCAGGGCGTCGGCGATGGCGTCGAAGGGGGCGCAGCGCTCGCATCCGAGGCTGTGGCAGCGCGGCAGGTGTGCCGTGCCGCCGAAGCGTTCCCTGAGCCTCAGGGCCAGCAGGGCGCCGCCCGCGGTCAGGGAGAAGAAACTGATATTGCCGCGGGAATGCTCCAAATCATCCCTCGTCAGACTTGCGGTATCCATGGGAGAAGCCGCTGTCGTAAAGACGGGAGTCCTCCCCCTGCTGCGCCAGGGTCTCACCCACCAGGATGATCGCGGTGCGCTGGATGCCTGCCGCCTCCATGTCCGCCGCCAGGGCGCCGACGCTGGTGCGCAGGATCACCTGCCCGGGCCGGCTGGCGTTCTGAACTACCGCGATGGGGGTCTCGGGGGGGTAGCCCTCGAGCAACTGCTCCTGGACCTTCGCTGCCAGGCCCGCACTCAGGAAGACCGCCATGGTGGCCCCGTGGGCCGAGAGCCGGCCCAGTGACTCGCGCCCGGGCACCGGTGTACGCCCTTCAGCCCGCGTGATAATGACGGTCTGGGATACCCCGGGGACAGTCAACTCGCTTTCCAGCGCGGCGGCCGCCGCGCTCAACGATGTGACCCCGGGGGCGACGGCGAAGGCGACCCCCTCTGCCCTCAGCCGCGCTATCTGCTCCTTGATGGCGCCATAGAAAGCGGGATCGCCGCTGTGGAGGCGCACCACCCGCCTGCCGGCGCGGTACCCCGCGACCATGGCGGCGACGATGGCGCCGAGGTCCATGCCGGCGCTGTCCATGAGCTCCGCCCCGGCGCAATGGCTGAGGAGGGCTGGGTCCACGAGGGAGCCGGCGTGCACCACCAGGTCCGCCTCCTCCAGGAGGCGCTTGCCCTTGAGGGTGATGAGCTCGGGGTCGCCCGGCCCGGCGCCCACGAACCAGACGGTGTTGTCCTTGCCCCTGGAGGATGCCGCAGCCATCACCGGCCACCCGCTTCCGGCCGGATCCAGAGGATTGAAAAATATGGCAGCCGCGACGCGGCGTCACGGTCGACCGAGGTCAGGACCTCCTGCCGTTCGCCGCCGAGCTCGATGGCTGCGCGGGCGCGGCTGAACGCGCCGGCGCTCTCCAGCAGGCTGAGGGTGTCGTCCGGGAGCGACCGCGGCTTGATGATGACCAGCGAGGCGCCGATCTCCAGCGCCGCTTCGATGCCGCGCCGGTCCCCGCCGGTGACCACCATCGTCGGCGTACCGCCGTCAGCGATGGGCAGCCCCAGCGCGGCGGCCATGGCGCTCATGGCCGGCACGCCGCTCACCACTTCCACCTCGCCGGGAAAACGCTCCGCCAGGTAGCCGAAGGTACTGTAGAAAAGAGGGTCTCCCAGGGACAGGTAGACTACATCCTCTCCCCCCGCCGCCGCTGCGGCTATGGCTTTGGCGGCCTCCGCATGTGCTTCCTCCAGCTCCCCACGGTCGCGTACCATGGGCATGGTGAGGGGCAGCAGGCGCGCCGCCGGGGCCAGGTGGCGCCTGATCGTCTCCAGGGCGCGGCTGGCGGCGCCTTCCCGGTTCACGGGGAAGGCGATGACCGGCGCAGCCGTGATGGCCTCCACGGCGGCGAGCGTCACCATGCCCGGGTCCCCGGGGCCGACCCCCACGCCTATGAGCCGCCCGTATCCCGATTCAGCTGTCTTCCGGTCTGCAGTTCCGGCGCTGTTCAATTCATCCGACCCTTCTCATGGCTTGCATGGACATGATCGTTGATGGATCTTTGCAACAGACCATCCCTCACTCCCTGTCGCCGGTGAAGATGATCACCGGGTTATGCTCGTCCCACGCGGTCGCTTTGCCCCGGGCGATGGCTACCCGCGTCGCCTGGCGGCGCTCAAGTCCGGAGCCCGCCAGCAGCCCGTGGGCGGCCTTGCGGGTCGCTTCCAGGAACGCGGTCACAACCAGACGCCCGCCGGGGTTGAGCGACTCCAGCACCGCGGCGAAGATGGCGTCCAGGCGGCCGTCGCTGCCGCCGATGATCGCCAGGTCGGGATGGGGCAGCCCCGCCAGGCATCCGGGCGCCTCACCACAGACCGTCTCCACTGCGGCGCCGAAACGGCGCGCGTTGGCCGCGATCAGCTCGCAGGCCTCAGGCTTCCTGTCGATGGCGATGACCCGGGCGCGCGGCTCCAGCAGGGAGCACTCGATGCCATAGGAGCCGGTGCCGCTGCCCACGTCCCAGATCACCCCCCTGTCCGCCGGCCGCGCCTTGGACAGGAGTACGGCCCTGACCTCGCTCTTGGAAAGGGGTATGCCCTCGCCGCGCAGCCACAGATCGTCAGGTATGCCCGGCGCGGCGGCATCCGCATCCGCCGGCGCGGCCGCCCGCATGACCCCGTCGGGAAACACCAGCAGCAGTGAGTTATCGTGAAAACCTGCCACGGAAGCTTCCTCAAGTGTTCCTTCCCACACATCTTCCCCCCCTGAGCCGAGGCGGGATCCCACCACCGCCCGGCCGACGCTCCCGCCCTCCACCAGCGTCCGTGCCACCCGCTCCGGCGTATTGACCCGGTCGCAGAAAAAGACTGTCGGTCCCTCAAGCGCCAGGCCTCCGCCGGGCGCAGGCCGCCCGTGCAGGCTGACCAGCTTCCAGCCATCCCAGGGCTCCGCCACCCTCGCCGCCAGCAGCTGCACCGAGGAGATGCCGGGAAGTACCACCAGCTTGCCGGCGAAGTCCCGCTTTAAAAAAGGCAGGATGCTGAAGCAGCCGGGGTCGCCGCTGGCCAGGACGCAGACGTCCTCCTGCTCCAGCCGGTCGGCGATGAAACGCCGCGCCGCCTCCAGGTCGTGGTCGATGACGTGCGTCACCGCGCCCGCGGGGGCCAGCTCCAGGAGCCTCTTGCCGCCGGCGAAGCTGCGGCAGCCTGAGATCGCCCGGTGCGCCTCTTCAGTCAACTGGTCCTCACCGCCGCTACCGGCCCCCACGACGAAAAGCCTGTGTCTGGACCCAGCCACGAGTCACGCCTTCCCGACGATGTCGCCCCGGCTGTCCGTGAGCATCACCCGGGCCCGGATGCCGTAGCGCTCTTTCACCGCCGCGGCCACGCGCGCAGCCGCCAGGTCCAGGACAGCCGCCTCTCCTGCCTTGATGATCCTGCGGATGGCTGCCTCGGTGGTGGGGAGGCTCTCAAGCGCCGCCGCGCGGCGGTCAGACCAGCCGATCTCACGGGCACAGTCGGCCAGCACGTCCAGGGGCATAGAGGAGCGCCGCGAATGGGTGTCGAAATCCCCCCGGGCCAGCTTGGCGACCTTGGCTGTGTGCCCCAGGATGGTCACCGACCCGTAGCCGCGCTCTCCGGCAGCTTCCAGCATCATCCCGATGAAATTGCCGGCATGGACGATCGTCTCCCGGGCCATGCCAGCCTTCACGGCGGCGCGCTCGCCCTTGGCTCCAGGCACAAGCACGGGCCTCTTGACCCCGGCGGCGCGGGCCACGTCCAGCTGCGGGATGAGCGACTTCTGGTAGGCCTCCTGGGACCAGGGCTCGACCCGCCCGGTGGTGCCCAGGACACTGAGGCCGCCGACGATGCCCAGCCGCGGGTTGAAGGTCCGCCCGGCCAGCTCCTCGCCGCCGGGAATGGACACGGTGATGTCCGCCCCGCGAGTCAGGACCTTCCTGACCTCGTTGAGGATATGCTTGTATGGAACGGGGTTGATCGCCGCCCGGCCGGGCCTGACCGGCAGCCCCTCAAGGGTGACGCGACCGACCCCCTCGGCGCCGTCCAGGGTGAAGCGGCCGTCGAATCGGGGCGTCACACACACGAAGATCTGCAGGCCGTGGGTGATGTCAGGGTCGTCGCCGGCATCCTTTACCACCGAGCAGACCCCCTCGGCATGCATCGTGACTGTGAAGAGGGTTGCTTCGCCATTGGGCAGGGTGACCTCCACCGAACCGATCAACTCGACGTCGCGGCGGTGGCCGTCCTCACCCCCCGATTCGCAGGGGACGTACCCCGTCGCCACCGTCATGGCCGCCGCGCGGGCCGCCGCCTGGGCGCAGGCCCCGGTAGTATAGCCCCGCCGGGGCTTGCCGGACCGCCGCTTCTTCGCGCGGGTGCGCGCCGGCTTCTTCTCCGGAGGCCCGGCGGCCATGCCGCAGGTGTCGTTCCTGGCATCCATCATGTCAGACAATGGTTCTCATGCTCGTCCACGCCGCAAGGCGCTCCCATCACTCCCCCCATCCTGCGCTCCAGCTCCCTGCGGGCCATGCCCACGGTCAGCGGCAACTCGGCCAGGTCGGGGAACATGTCGAAGAGGTAGGCGATGCGCGGCAGGCGCAGGTTGCAGTCCTCGATCAACTGCTGGTCGGCGAAGACCTCCCTGAGCCCGCCCCCGACTACGACCCGGCCGCGCCTCAGCAGGCACACCCGGTCGGCGTAGAGCGGTATGAGGTCGACGTCGTGGGTGGCCATGACCACCGTCATGCCCTCGCGGTTCAGTTCCAGCAGCAGCCGCATGATCCGCTTCTCGCCCATGGGGTCGAGGCTGGCTGTCGGCTCGTCGAGGATCAGCAGCCGCGGCTTCATCGCCAGCACCCCGGCGATGGAGAGGCTCTTCTTCTGGCCGTAGCTCAAGTGGTGGATCGGCCGGTCCAGCAGGTCGCTGATGCCGACGCGCTCGGCGGCCCAGCTGACACGGCGGCTCACCTCATCCCCGTCCAGGCCCAGGTTACGTGGCCCGTAACCGATGTCCTCCCGCACCGTGGGGGCGAAGATCTGGTCGTTGGGGTCCTGGAAGACGAAACCGGTGAAACGGTTAACCTGCTCGAAACTCTTCCTGTCCACCGTGAGTCCGCCTACCAACACCGAGCCAGGCGGGCTCTTCAGCAGGCCGTTGAGCTGTCTCAGCAGGGTGGATTTCCCGGAGCCGTTGGCCCCCATGATGGCCTGGAAGGAACCCTCAGGCACCGACAAGGTCACGTCGTCGAGGGCCCTGGTGCCATCCGGGTAAGTGAAACTGAGCTTTGAGACCTCGATCACCGGCCCCACCCACCCAGGGAAAGGAAGATGAGCGCGGCCACCAGGGCAGCCGCCGCCAGGCCCGCTATGAGATCCAGGCGGCCGGGGGCGGGCAGGGAACCGCCTTCGAGCGGACCAGCGCCCCGGCAGCGCATCGCTTCCGAGGAACGCAGGCCCCGTTCGTAGACGCGCATGAACAGGGCTGCCCCCAGCATGCGGCTCGACGCCAGCCCGTTGCGGGCCGAGGCCCACCCCAGGCGCGAACGCTGGGCCTGCCGCATGCGCGACAGCTCGTCATATGTGTCGAAAAGGTAGCGGTAGACTGTCTGGGTCAGTTCGACGAAGGTCGCCGGTACCCGGAACCACCTGAGCGCCTGGCAGATGCGGTTGATGGGCGTGCTGACCCCGAGCACGACCACCACCAGCCCGCCGGCGACGATGCGCAGCGCCAGGTAGAGGCCATGGAGCAGCCCCTCCCGGTGGAGGTCCACCGGGCCGATGCTGGCCAGCACCGACCCTCCCGCGAACACCGTCTGCGAGGCCACGGCGAAGAGGGCGAAGGAGGCCGGGAAGGCCACCGCCACCAGCTGCCGGCGGTAGGGGATGCTGCCCGCCGTCATCAGGAGCGCCATCGCCAGGGCGATCAGCGCTGGCACCAGGTAGGTCTTGCAGGCGAGGTTCACCACCAGCAGGGAGGCGGCGCCGGCGATCTTCACGCGGGGGTCTACCCGCGACAACGGTATGCCGCTCCAGGCGATGCTGTCGCCGTATCTATGTGAGGCTCCGCCCAGCGTTCTCCCTTCCTCTCTCCGCTGCCTTTTCACCGAACAGCCTGCGCCACTGGTAACCGGCCAGAAAACCGGCCGCGGCTCCGCCCGCCAGGAAGAGGAAGAGCAGCAGGTCCCCCTCGATCTCCCAGGGCAGCACCTGCGCCTCCTCCACGCCCGCCTTCTGCGCCAGCGGGTCGGCGGCGGCCTCGGTTATGTCCCCCTCCCATTCGGATGCGGTCGCCAGCACCCCGGCGAGGAACACGGCGACCACCAGACCAGTTATGATCCATCTTCTCATGGCTGCAGCTCCACCCCCTTGAGGATATCCGCGCGCTGGCGGTTGATGAAGACTACCACGCCCGCGGTGAACAGGCCCTCCGCCAGGGAGAGCGGCACCTGGGTGGGCAGGAACGAGGCGAATGCGGTCGCCCAGACCACCAGGACAGACTCCTGCCCGTGCAGTCCGAGCGCCAGCTGCAGCGAGGTGACGCCGTAGGTCGTCATGTCCCCCACCACCCCGGCCAGTCCGGCGGCGATGCCCAGGCCCGCACCCAGCCGGCGCGATAACCTGAAGGCTCCGAAACCGGCGAAAGAACCGGCCACCGCCATGGAGATGATGTTGGCTCCCCAGGTCGTCAGACCGCCGTGGGCGAAGAAGAGCGACTGCAGCAGGAGCGCCACCGACCCCAGCACTGAGGCCGTGAGCGGTCCCAGCAGGATCGCGGCCAGGGGCGTGCCGCAGGGATGGGAGACCGTGCCCACGCCCGGCACCGGCACCGGCAGCAGCGATATGATGAATACGAACGCCCCCAGGAGCCCCAGCATGGCCTTGTACTCCGGGGCTTCGTCTATCTTGCGCTTGAGGCGCGCCACCCCGGCGCCGATGACAGCCAGCGCCGGCGCGTACCAGGCCGCCGCCTGCTCCACCGGCAGCATTCCTTCAGGTATGTGCATAGTTGTTTCCTCCAGTTCAAAAGTCGTTGGTAACGTGAACTCAAGTTCTTCGAAACCTGACGCTGCCTCTCGCCGGACAGCCTGAAACCTGCTCCTGTTCTTTTTTCCTTACGCCAGCCTCACCAGCGCGTTGAAGATGGCGGCGGCGATGTTGCTGCCGCCCCGGTTGCCGGGCAGGGCGATGTAATCGAGGCCCGAGGCCGCCAGCTCCGCCTTGCTCTCGGCAGCGCCCACGAAACCCACAGGCACGCCTACGACCAGCGCCGGCCGCGCCCCTTCCTCCCGCGCCAGCCGCAGCAGCTCAACAAGGGCAGTGGGCGCGTTACCGATGACAACGATGGCGCCGTCCAGGGCCGCGTTGTCCCGGGCGTGACTTTGGCGGAACGCCGCCGCCCCCCGGGTGATGCCCGCGGCCGCCGCCAGACGCGCGACCTCTTCCAGGGCGATGCCACAGGTCACCCTGAGGCCCGCACGCGCCGCTGTGGGCTCGATGCCCGCGGCCACCATGTTGACGTCGCAGAAGACCGCCGCCCCGGAACCGATAGCCGCCCGCGCCGCATCGATGGCCCCGGCGGAGAACTCCAGCGCGTCCGCCAGGCGGGGGTCGCCAGTGGCGTGGACCACCCGCCGCGCCACCTCGTAGCGCGGGTCGGCGGGGTCTTCCGGCTCCACCAGCCGGTCGATGATGTCGAAACTCTCGCTCTCGATGGGGTGCTGCCCCAGGGGCGCCACTCCCCCTGCCACGTCCGCCCCGGCTCCCGCTTCCGCCGGCCCCAGGCCTGCTTCCCCCAGCCGCTCGGCTACCAGGCTCACCAGGCGGGCATCGGTGCCCAGCGCCGCCGTCAGAGTGAAAGTCACTTCGGGCAGGTCCGCCCGGAGCTCATCTATCTCCTCCGGGATGTCCCTCAGCATATGGTTGCCATCGAAGAGGAAGTAAGGAGCTATGTAGATGTGCCTGACGCCGTCCGCAGCAAGCTCCCGGCAGCGCTGGGCCAGGCCCGGCTCGTTGAACTGCAGGAAGGCCGGCACCACGGGGCAGTCCAGCCTCCCGGCCAGACGGCCGGCAACCCACTCAAGGGGCCGGCCTGAGTCGGCCGCCCGGCTGCCGTGGCCGAGGATGATCACCGCCTTCTTCTCACTGCTTTCAGCCGGGGAGTCAGGCCGCACCGGTCAGCGCTCCTTTCGCCTCGCGGCAGGCCTCGATGAACCGCCGCGCCGCCGCGGGATTGCCCGCGAAGTTGATATGGACATATGACGCCAGGACGTTGCCGGCGGCGAAACCTTCCGGGCGCGCGCCGCCCGCCCGGGCGGACGCGCAGTCCCAGGCGGCACTGTCAGCCAGCCAGTCCACCTGCGACCAGTGGAACTCGTGCCCCCGCGCCGTTTCACCCTGCCGGAAAAGGATGCTGTCGCGCCGGGCCGTCACCTCGACGTAGCCGAGGGCCTGGCGTCTCCCGGTCATGCGCGCCTGTAGCGGTAAAACGCCAGCCATGCTCCGCTCCCGTCCGTCTGTTTCCAGCGAGCGGCAAAGATATACCATGCCGCCGCACTCGGCGTACACCGGCATACCGGCAGCCGCCGCTCCGGCCAGCGAGGCGCGCATGGCAGCGTTCTCCTCAAGGCCGGCCGCGAACACCTCCGGGTAGCCGCCCCCCAGATAGACGCCGTCGCAATCCGGCAGCTCCCCGTCCCGCAGGGGGCTGAAATAGACGATGGCGGCGCCGGCTGCCTCAAGGGCTTCCAGGGCGTCCGCGTAATAAAAACTGAAGGCTTCGTCCCGGGCCACCGCCAGGGTCACCCGCGGGGCGCTCCTCTGCGCCCCTGCGGCGGCGCCGTCAGACCAGGC
>QZKG01000034.1 GCA_003599855.1 Gaiellales bacterium
CCACCGCCGGCGGGTCGAGCATCATCCAGCGGCCGCTGAAGCCGGCACGCAGCGCCCCCAGCTCGAAGTGCAGCATGGCGATGCCGCAGTCGAGGCGCTTGGGTATCCAGTAGGTGTCCCGGGGGCTGTCCACCGAGAGGGTGACGGCGTCATCCGCCACGGCGAACCGCCAGGGCTGCCGGTTCATAACCGACGGCGCCAGGCGCGCCGACTCGAGGCCCGCGCGGGCCCAGCCAGGCCAGCTTCCCTCCGGCAGGCCGGTGGTCAGCTCCGTGACCGGCTTGCGCCCGCGGCTGCGCGCCACCGTCTTGAACAGCCGGTCCTTGCGCGTCAGATGCTCCTTGCGGTATCCCAGGGGGGTGACGGCCAGGACCTTCTCCCCCGCCGCGAGCTCCACGTGGGTGGCCACCACCCGCGGGAAGAAGAACCCCCCGACCCAGCAGGTGGAGAGACCGATGCTGACGGCCTCCAGGACGACGCCCTCCCCCAGGTAGCCGGCAAGCTGCTCATGCCAGGGGTTGCCGGTGTCGCCGATGAAGGCCGCGTAGGCGGGCGCGCCGTCGATCCTGCCGTAGGAGCCCGCGATGCCCCGGGAGACCTCGTCGAAGCGGCTGCGGACGATGACCGCCCGCGCCCCGGCAAGCCCGGCCCAGGCGCAGGCCTTTTCCAGGCGCGCCAGCGCCTCTTCCTCCACCGGGATATCCTTGTAGCTGCGGTATGAATGCCTTGCGGCGATGGCCTCATGCCAGTGATCAGGGGGTGTCAAGGGGGCCTTTCCTGCCGTTTTGGTGATTATCGCATCATCGGCAGGAAGTGAAACGCCGGGGCAGAAATTGTTTGACGAACCCCGCGGCGTGAGAGGAAAGGAGCACGCCGTCCACCGACCGACCGTGAGAGGTGAGCCATGGGACAGACGATACCGGCCGCTACGCTCGGCCGCCTGCGGAAGCTGAACCTGGCGATGGGACTCCTGCACCTGGCTCAGGGGATAGCCATGCTGCTGTTGAGCAGCGGCTTCGCCCTGCCGGTGACCACCTCCTTCCTGGAGTTCGACCCGGCGGCGGGCAGGCTGGAGCCGGTGACCGAGACCCTCTTCGACCTGCGCATCGGCCCGCTGGTGGCCCTCTTCCTCTTCCTCTCGGCCATCGCCCACTTCTGCCTCGCCGCGCCGGGCATCAACGGCTGGTACAACCGCAACCTTCAGAAAGGCGTCAACTACGCCCGCTGGATGGAGTACGCGCTCAGCTCGTCGGTGATGATAGTCGTCATCGTCATGCTCACCGGCATGTACGACGCCGTCAGCCTGATGCTGATCTTCTCCCTGAACGCGACCATGATCCTCTTCGGCTGGATGATGGAGCGCCACAACCAGACCACCCAGAAGGCCGACTGGACCTCCTACTGGTTCGGCTGCCTCGCCGGCGCGGTCCCCTGGGTGGCGGTGGCGCTCTACCTCTTCGGCTCCGGCGGCGAGGGCGGCGGGCCGCCGGCCTTCGTCTACTGGATCTTCTTCTCTATCTTCATCTTCTTCAACGTCTTCGCCGTGAACATGGCGCTGCAGTATAAGAAAGTGGGGCCCTGGCGCGACTACGTCTTCGGCGAGCGGATGTACATCGTCCTCAGCCTGGTGGCCAAGTCGCTGCTGGCGTGGCAGGTCTGGGCGGGGACGCTCAGGCCGGTCTAGGGGCGTTACGTAAATGGGGCAACCAGGGCAGGGTGATGGGACCCGTCCGTATATTTTTTTGTCATCAGGGCCGGACTTTCCGGGTGAGCCATGAGAAACCGTTGGGTGATAATCTTGCTGCTGCTGGCGGCAGCCGGCGCGTATTACTATTTCTTCGTCCGCGCCGGCGGGCCGCAGGCCAACGGCATGAGCTACGCCCCGGCGCTCTCCGCCGACGGCGACCGGGTGGCCTTCCACTCGGAAGCGGACAACCTGGTCCCCGGCGACGGCAACAAGGCGCCCGACGTCTTCGTCAAGGACCTGGAGAGCGGCGAGATGCTCAGGGCTTCCCAGAGCGTCGCGGGCGAGGAGGGCGACGCCGGCAGCTATAACGCCTCCATCGACGCCGACGGCCGCCTGGTGGTCTTCACCTCCGACGCCTCCAACCTCGTATCGGATGACGACAACATCTGCGTCGAGGACGGCAGGCGCTTCAACTGCCCTGACATCTTCCTCAAGGACCTGGAGAGCGGCGAGGTCGAACGGGTATCCACCGGCCCCGGGGGTGAGCAGGCGAACTGGAAGAGCGAGGCGGCGGCGATCTCCGCCGACGGGCGCTACGTGGCTTTTTCCTCCTATGCCTCCAACCTCGTGCCGGGCGACACCGCCCTCTGCAGCGAGCAGCAGAACACCCGCAACTGCTCCGACATTTTCCTCAAGGACCTCGAGACCGGCGCGGTGACGCTGCTGTCCGCCGCGGCGGCAGGGGAGCCCGGCGACGGCGACAGCTTTGGCCCGTCCATCTCCGCCGACGGCCGCTTCGTCGCCTTCCACTCGCGCGCGGGGAACCTGGTCCCCGGCGAGAGCAACGGCGTCCCGGACGTCTACGTCAAGGACACCCTCGACGGCAGCATCGAGCGCGTCTCGGAGGTGACCGGAGGCATCGGCGGCCTGGCCGACAGCTACAATGCATCCATCTCCGCCGACGGGCGCCTGGTGGCCTTCATCTCCGCCGCCGACAACCTCGTGCCGGGCGACGCCAACGGCCGGGAGGACATCTTCGTCCGGGACATGGAGTCAGGCGTCATCAAGCTGGTGTCCATCTCCGCATCGGGGGTGGTGGCCGGCGGCAACAGCTCCCGGCCGGCGATGGCGGGAGATGGCGGCAGCGTCGCTTTCGACACCACCGCGGCCAGCCTCTATCCCGGTGACACGGCCCGCTGTGGTGAAAACGACGGCGCCCCCAGCTGCTCGGACGTGCTGCTCAAGGACCTGGGGGACGATTCCGTCCTGCTGGTCTCGGGGGACAGTGACGGCGCCCAGGGGAACTGGAACAGCTACTCCCCCTCGGTGTCCGCCGACGGCGCCCTGGTGGCCTTCGCCTCGGAGGCGTCCAACCTGGTGCGGGGCGACAGGGATGCCTGCTCGGACGCCACCGGTTCCTTCAACTGCTCCGACATCTTTCTCAGGGAAATCGCCAGCGGCAAGGTGACGCGGATCTCAGTCCCCGCCCGGGAGTGACGCGCCGGTGGCGGGTTGTTGCGACGGCCCGCTTGTTTCGGGACGCCCAGGTGCGTAAAATACATGATTGGCGCGGGGGCGTAGTTCAGTTGGTCCAGAACGCCGGCCTGTCACGCCGGAGGTCGCGGGTTCGAGTCCCGTCGCTCCCGCCAGATCAGTTTTGCCGAGGCTGTCCCCCTGCCGGGGCAGCCTTGTTTTTTCCAGCCGGGCGCCGGTGGGTGCCCGCACCGGGGCAGGACTGGCGGCGGCCGCGTAAAACAAGTGATAGATGCCGGCGGCAGCAGGCGGCCGGCGGTCACGGGAGGCGATATGAAGTTCTCCGAGATACCCGAGGGTGAAGGGGTCAAGGGCGAGATCGACGGCAGGAACGTCGCGGCCTTCAAGGCGACGGAGACAGAGCTGCTGCTCTTCGAGAACTCCTGCACCCACATGAACTGCCCCACCGACTGGAACAAGGAGGACAAGACCTGGGACTGTCCCTGTCACGGTTCACGCTTCTACGCTTACGGCAGCGTCATCAACGGACCCGCCACCGAACCGTTGCAGCAGCTCGACTTCCGGGTGGAGAACGACGAGATCATCCTGTTCTAGGCGCAGCGCCAGCCGCTGCAGCTGTTGGCGCTGCTATTCCTTCCAGGGGATGACGGTCACGGGCACCTTGGCTCCGTGGATGACGTTGAAGGCGACGTTGCCCAAAAGCGCCGCTGCCAGCGCCCTCCGGCCGTGAGAGCCGATGACGATGTGGTCAGCGCCAGACCTGTCCGCCTCCGCCAGTATCTCCTGCCAGGGATGGCCTTCGATGACGCTGGTGGCAGCCTTCGCCCCGGCGGCTTCCGCCTTGCGGGCCAGGCCGGCAACGGCCTCCTCGCCGTACCGGCGGCGCTGCTCAGTGACTTCGTTGATATCGAGGCTGACCCCCGCCTCCAGCTCGTAGCCGAACGCGGGGGCGACTTCGTCGATCACATTGATGAACAGCAGCTCGGCCCCGGTGTCGCTGGCGAGCTGGATGGCGAAATCGGCGGCGTGCTCCGCCCGTTCGGACCCGTCTGTGGGCACCAGTATCCTTGTGATCACGGCTCCTCCTTGTGGGTTGCTGGGTAATGATTCAATACTGCTGATATATACTCCTTTGTCCGTGAAAAAATACATCTTTGGTCTGATTTTTTCGCGAGGGGTTTGTGATAAATTTTTGATTAGGGAGCATCCCCCTGGGGGTGAGGGTGAGGCGTATCCGTCGTTCGAGTCATTGCCCGCCGGCCGGGATCAGGAGGCGCGTGGGCCGCGGCCGGAGCGCCAGCCGCAGCCGATGATGGTCAGCCGCTGTAGACCATGCTGCTCAGCCGCGTCCCCAAAGCCGGTCAGCCGCTGTCGACGATGGTGGTTTCCGTTCCCGGCTGGCCCTCGCCCCCGGCGGCGTCCTGAGGGTCCTCGCCCGCGGTTCCCGTGGTGGTGGTCCCGCCGCCGTCATCCCCATGCGGCTGTCCACCGAAATTCCTGATGAGGATGTCCTCTACCGGGAAGCCCTTGGCGCCATAGCCGGACAGCGTCCAGCCGTAGAAGAAGAAGCCACTTGTCCTGGGGAGCGCCAGCGCCATCACCATGTCCGCCACTTCCGCCTGCTGCTCCTCGTTGAGCCAGGTGCCGGTTTCCAGTTTCACATCCAGGTTGTTATTGCGGGGCAGCCGCAGGTCGCCGACGATGACCCCCTTGAGCCCGTCGCGCGCCGCCACCGCCTCCGCCCTGTCGAGCACCTCTTCCACGTAAGAACGGAACCTCTCCTCGTTATAGACGTGGCCCCAGGGGTGGATGTCGATGACAAGATAGTCGTAGCCCCGGTAATCGAGGAGCTCGAAGTCGTGCTGGCCGCCCGCGGTGGGGGCCTCCTCGATATCGGCTGCCACCTTGGCCGCCAGCGGTCCCTGGAAGCGTTCCCTGAGGGCCGGCAGGATCTCCTGCAGCCAGCCGCTGCAGGTCTCGTTGCCCAGGACGAGGTTGCAGCGGCTCAAGGGCGCGAACAGCTCTGCCTGCCGCTGCTCCGCCACATCGGCCCAGCCCAGGACGTCTTCGGTGAGCTTCCTGAGCAGGGCATCATCGGCTTCAAGGCTCTCGGGGAAGCCCGGGCCGGCCGTGGTGGGCGCCAGGAAAACCGCGAGCCCTTCACGGTGAAGGTCGTCGACCACCCCGGGGACGGTGACCTCGGCGCCCTGGAGTATCACACGGGGCTTGCCGCCCGCCCGCTCGGTTATCAGCACCGGCGGCTCCAGGGCAACCACGTTGAAGCCTCCCTTGAGCAGCCGGCTGGCGTCTTTGAGCAGGTGGTTCCAGTAAGTCGTCCCCGGCTCGTTGATGCCCTTGTAATACACCAGCGAAAGCCGCTCGTGTCCCGGCTGCTCCTGCCCGGCGGTCGAGGTGGTCAGGATCCGCGTTTCTTCGGCACAGCCGGCGCCCGCCAGGAGCAGGGCTGCCAACAGCAGGAGCGCTACCGGCGCCGCCCTCCTCACGCACGCCCGGAGCCGCTTCCGTGTGTCTCCAGTGGTCATGAAGTGATATTAGCATAGTTAGAAGCAGGCGCCCTGCGGTAAAATATAGTAGGGACAACAGGAAGGGCAACGGCGAGAGGGGATGGCGGTCATGGTTACCGTAACCTGTCCATATTGCGGCATGCAGTGCCATACCAGCTGCCCGGAGGTCATGATAGAGTGCGCCTACTGCGGCCAGCCTTTCGCGGAAATACGCAGCGATTACCAGCGCCTGGTGGTGCTGGGGCGTGACGTCGACGGGGTCTGGGATATCGCCGAGCGCCTGGCCGAGCGCCTGCAGGAAGAGGGGGACCTGGAGAGCGAGGTCATCGTCGACCGCCGCCTGGCCGCAGAACCCCGCGAAGGGGAGGAGCGGCGGCGCTATGGCATGATGGTCGGCGGGACCGTCAGGTGAGGGCTGTCTGGGGAGCCTCAGTGTGAAAGGCCGCGCTGCCGGCTCCGGGAGCGGGGTCTTGCCTTGCCTGAGGTGACCCTGGCTCACAAGAGCGCGTTGGCCACGGTGATACTTGCCGTCGCTGTATCACAGCTGGGCTTGATCGGCGCGGGGCGCGGCTGGTGGCTGTCTCTTTCGTCCCGGGGGCGCCTGAAAGCGGTCAAGGCGCATCGCGCCGCGGGCTATGCCGGCCTGCTGCTCATCTTCATCATCGCTTATTACTGTGTCTTCGTCTTCGGTTCCACCGGCACCATCCGCTCCGCGATCCACGCATTCCTGGGAGCTTCGGTTGTCATGCTGGTCACGGTCAAGGTCATGGTGGCGAGGGTCTTCAGGGGATATCTCCAGCGGCTGCCGGTACTGGGTGTGGCGCTGGCGGCGGCCATCACCGGGGCCTGGGCGACGAGCGCCCTCTGGTATTTCATATATTTCTAAGGAGCCCGCTGACCGGGCAGGGCTGCGATCCGGCCGGGTCAGCCGGTCAGGCTGGCAAGGGCCTCAGCGCGCGTCGCGAAGATGTCGAAGACGCTGGTCAGGCCGGTGATCTGGAAGATCCAGTTGACGTTCTCATCCACGCTGACGAGCACCAGCCGGCCGTCGCTGGGTTTGAGCCGCTTGACCCCGCCGATCAAAACGCCCAGGGCCGAGCTGTCGATGAAGTGGACCGCCGACATGTCGATGACGATCCTGAGGGCGCCGCCATCGATGATGGACACAAGGTTCTCCTTCAGGCGGGGAGCAGTGTAGAGGTCCAGTTCGCCGGCGACGGTGATCACGGCAGCGCCGTCTGTGACGGTTTCCCTGTCGATGTTGAATTCCATCAGGATCTCCCAGTCCGTTTTTACCTTGATGCCCCGGTGCATCTGCGGCCTGAAACAGGATCAGGACCATCGTCAATCATACAGCATCCGGGGTCACAGCTTAAGTCATACCCCGGCCGCCGCCGCGTAAACCCCGCGCGTTCTTGACCCCGGCGCGCCAGATGCTATTATTTTACATCGATAAAACATGCCGGAAAGCCGCGGCTGCCGGTGGTTTTCAAAAACTGCTGCCGTGGTATTAAAGGAATGTTTCCAAGCTAGAGTCCCGCTTCGGGACAGGAAAGGAGAACGTCAATGAAAGTCAGGATCGAACCGAGGGACGAGTGTTTGGGCGACGCCATCTGCTGCGATGAGTGCCCCGAGGTTTTTGCAATGGATGACGATGACCTCGCATATGTGACCAACGAGTCGCCGGACGAGAGTCTGCGCGAGGCCGTCCAGAACGCCGCCGACGAATGCCCGGCGGAGATCATCATCATCGAGGACTGACGTTCCCTGACAGCCTGCGGCCCCCGGGACGCGGGGAGGAAGGACGACCATGACAGTCCGGGCAACCAGGAGCTTGGCGCTCGCGGCCGCCATCATCGTGGCGGCTGCGCTGGCGGCTTGCGGCGGGGAGAAGGAAGAAGCCACCGGCCCCGTGGCTACCGGCGGCGCCGCCCAGGTGGAGATGAAGGATATCAGTTACGCCCCGGAGGACGTCACGGTCAAGGCAGGACAGAAAGTGCTCTGGGTCAACAATGACCCGGTGGGCCACACCGTGACCGATGAGAGCGGCCGGTTCGACTCGGGCGTCATCGGCGGCGGCGGTGAGACCTTCGAGCAGGTCTACGACGAACCGGGGACATATGCCTACCACTGCACGATCCACCCGACGATGAAGGGAACGGTCATCGTCGAGGAGTGAAGTGCGGGCGAGGCCCGCGCAGAATCACAGGCATTACCGGAGAACGCGCCCAGGGGCGCGTTCTCTTTTTTATGGCGGCGGCTGCCCCCGTGGGCCAGCCGCGGTCAAGTTACTGCCTGGGCGGCCGAGGGTAGGATGTACTGGACGGACCGCCGCACCGGGAGGACCATGAAGCCCGAGATAACCATATACACGATGCCCACCTGACCCCACTGCATCCGGTTGAAGGCCCACCTCCGTGAGAGGGGGATAGATTTCAACACGGTGGACGTGGCAGACGACACCGGGGCGCTGGCCGAGATGAAGGAGCTCACGGGCAAGAGCTATGTGCCCCAGATCTTCGTCGGCGGTGAATATATCGGCGGCTACGACGAGTTCACCCTCTATGAGGCGCGGGGCGAGCTGGACAGGGCGCTGGGGATCGAAGCTGCCGACCGGGACGGCAGCGTCATCCACGACCTGATCATCGTGGGTGGCGGCCCCGCCGGCCTCACTGCGGCCGTCTATGCGGCCCGCAAGAACATGGACACGCTGCTGATCGCCGAGATGCTGGGCGGCCAGCCCATGGAGACGGCCGAGGTGGAGAATTACATGGGCTACCAGTTCGTCACGGGTCCTGAGCTGATGGAGCGTTTCGAGGAACAGACACGCAGGTACCGGATCGGCATCCGGGAAGGCGAGCAGGTCACCCGGGTGGAGATGGAGGGCAAGATCAAGCTGGTCGTGACGGCCGCGGGTGAGCGTTACCGGGCGCGGACCCTCATCATCGCCACCGGCAAGCGCGCGAAGTTCCTGGGGGTGCCCGGCGAGCGAGAGTACGCCGGCCGGGGCGTCAGCTACTGCGCCACCTGTGACGGCCCGCTGTTCCAGGGGCAGCCGGTGATGGTGGCCGGCGGCGGCAACTCCGGCCTGCAGGCCGCCCTCGAACTGGCGCCGACCTGTCCCGCCGTGCACCTGGTGTCGCTCACCGACCTCACCGGGGACGAGATCCTCCGGGACAAGGTGCTGGCAGACGGGCGCATCACCAGGCATATCCGCTGGAAGCCGGTGGAGATCCGCGGGAACAGCGGCGTGGAATCGGTGGTCATAGAGGCGGTGCAGGACGGCGGCGAGCGCCGGGAGATCGAGGTCAGGGCCATCTTCGTGGAGGTGGGCATGAGCCCCAACTCAGGCTGCGTGGTCGACCTGCTGGACCTGAACGCCGCCGGCGAGATAATCATCGACCAGGAGGGGCGCACCGGCCTGCCGGGGGTGTTCGCCGCGGGGGACGTGACCCAGGTGCGCGACAAGCAGATCGTGGTCGCTGCCGGCGAGGGCGCGAAAGCCGCGCTTTCTGCCCACGAGCACCTGCTGAACAGCAAATGACAGGACGGTGGTCCGCACCGGGCAGAAAGGGAGGCGCTGTTGGGGCTTGAGGAACTGATCGCTGTGGGCAGGGGCGACGCCCCCGCCGACCTGGTTATCACAAATGCCACCGTGGTCGATGTGCTCGCCGGCCGCCTGGCTGTCACCGACGTGGCCGTGCACCAGGGGCGGGTCGCCGGGTTCGGCTCTTACGAGGGGCGGGAGGTCATGGACCTGGAAGGCCGCTACCTCGCCCCCGGCTTCATCGATGCCCACCTGCACATCGAGAGCACCATGCTGACGCTGCCGGAGTTCGCCCGGGTGGTGGCGCCGCGGGGGACCACCGCAGTGGTCTGCGACCCCCATGAGATCGCCAACGTCCTGGGGATAGAGGGCATCAACTACATGCTGCGCGCCAGCGCCGGCCTGCCGGTCACGGTGTACGTGATGCTGCCTTCCTGCGTGCCGGCCACCGCCATGGAGACTTCGGGGGCAGAGCTGAGCAGCAGCGACCTGGCGCTGATGCTGGGCCAGGACAGGGTGCTGGGCATCGCCGAGATGATGAACTACCCGGGGGTGATCGCCGGCGACAGCGAGACGCTGGCGAAGATACGCATCGCCGAATGGCGCCGCGTGGACGGGCACGCTCCCGGCCTCACGGGCAAGGACCTCTGCGCCTACATCTCGGCCGGCATCCATTCCGACCACGAGTGCGTCACTGCCGCCGAAGCTGGCGAGAAGCTGGAGCTGGGTATGTACATCATGGTCCGCGAGGGTTCGACGGCCAGGAACCTGGAAGAGCTGGTCAAGGTCATCACTCCCGACAACTCACGCCGGTTCATGCACTGCAGCGACGACAGGCACCCGGGCGACCTGCTGGCCGAGGGCCACATCGACCACAACATCCGCCGGGCGATAGCGGCGGGGGTCGACCCCATGACCGCCTACCAGATGGCCACCATCAACACCGCCGCGTACTTTGGTCTCCGGGACGCCGGCGCCATCGCCCCCGGGCGGCGCGCCGATTTCGCCGTCCTCGACGACCTCGAGGCCGTCACCGTCTCCCGGGTGTTCAAGGGCGGCCAGGTGGTGGCTGAAAACGGCCGCGCCCTGGCTTTCACGGCTGAGCTGCCCGGCCGCGTGGTGCGCAGCACGGTCAACATCAGGGATGCCGGCCCCGACCGGCTCCGGGTGGCCGCGGGCGAGGGGCCGATGCGCGTGATCGGCATCATCCCCGACCAGATCGTGACAAGCAGCCTGTTTCTCGAGCCCCGGGTGGAAGCAGGCCTGGCCGTCGCCGACACCGGGCGCGACATCCTCAAGCTCGCCGTCTTCGAGCGTCATCTGGCATCCGGCAACGTCGGCATCGGCTTCGTCCAGGGCCTGGGCTTCAGGCAGGGGGCCATCGCCACCTCGGTGGCCCACGATTCCCACAACGTCATCGTGGCCGGCGCCGGCGACGCCGACATGAGCCGGGCCGTGGAGGAGATCGTGGCCATGCAGGGCGGCGCCGCGGTGGTGGCCGGCGGTAAGGTGCTGGCCGCGCTCGAGTTGCCCGTGGCCGGCCTCATGTCCGACCAGCCTGCCGAAGCAGTGGCCGCCGGTTCGGCGGCGGTGATCGCCGCAGCCGCGGACCTGGGCTGCGCCCTGCATGACCCGCTCCTGGCTCTCTCCTTCCTGGCGCTTTCGGTTATCCCCGAACTGAAACTCACCGACATGGGGCTGGTGGACGTGGGCCGGTTCCAGCTGGTCGGGCTGTTCGGCGATCAGGCTCATCCGGCACGCTGAGCCCGCAGAGCCGAGGGCCGCCCGCCTGGCATCCGGTTTGCCGGCATCAGCCGACCGTATATACCCGGACTCATATCAAATATTAAAAACTAAAGCCCGCGCCCGCAATTGCCGAGAATGGCGATTAATAACACGTCGTTTCATGGTGTTCCAAGCGAAGGAGATTGCAATGGGGGGAGCGCGGCGTTACTTCAACCTGGCGGGGTATATCCTGCTAACCGCCGCCCTGTTGATGGCGGCGGGCACATCGACAGGCATCGGCGGCGACAAGGTCGGTGAGAACGGTTACGAGGTCGGCAGCGCCAGCGCGGCGCCCGCGACCGCCAAGGTCGGCGACATGATCCACCTGGCCGGATCAGGGATGATCCCCGACGAGAGCCTCCTCTTCTACTTCGGCGTGCAGGTCGACACCATCGTGTACATCGTCGACGTGGGCTACGGCAGCAGCGACTCCGGCGGCAACTGGAGCTTCGACACGCCCGTGCCGCCCAGCGTCCAGGTGGCGGACATGAACGCGCCTCCGGATGTGGCCATCCCCGCAGCACCCGACCCCGCGGCAGGGGTTGCGCCGGCAGCAACCGCACCGGAGCCCGCGGCGGTCAGCCCTGCGGCAGCCACGAGCGCCCCCCAGGGGGTCTCCAGGCTCTTCAGCGGCGGCATGGTGCCCGGCTTCTCGCCCACGGCGGGACTGGCCGAGGGCGACTGGGTGCCCGTGACCGAAGGAGCATGGCACTACGGCGCTCTTGCCTTCGACGATTACGGGACTTACTACTTCACCAACACCAACTTCATCGAGGTCACGGGCGGCACGGTGGACGATTCCGGCAGCAGCCCGGGCTCATCCAGTCCCTACACCTCATCCTACGGGTCCACCAGCGGTGACATACTGCCCGAGACGGGCTGGCCGGCGGCAGTCGTGGCCCTGTGCGGCTTGATCTGCATCGCGGCGGGCTTCCTGCTCAACCGCAGGGAAAGCTGACTATTTTGCCACTGCTATTCCCGGTTGAATTCATCGCCGGGCGGTTATATAGTCCCGCGTGGAAACAGAATATGGCTGGGTGCCCGTAAGGGAGAATAGGGAAGCCGGTGCGAGACCGGCGCGGGCCCGCCGCTGTAACCGGGGTTTTCCTTCCCCATGCCACTGGGCCGCGGTCCGGGAAGGCGGGAGGGAAGCGCGTGACCCGGGAGCCAGAAGACCTGCCCAGCCTCCATAGAAAAGCCGCTCTTCGGGAAGCAAGAGGATGGCAGGATGCCAGATGCCCTTGAGCCTCACGGCTTCAAGGGTTTTTTGCTGTTCAAGGGGGCGGCCCTGAGATGACGGAGGCGTCATGAAGACAGAACTGGAAAAGGCACTGGAGGGCAAGACAACCGGACGGGTCAGGCAGTTAGCCGAGAGCGAGGGCGTCCCGGCGGAGCAGCTCAGGCAGGCGGTCGCGGACGGCGGCGCCGTGGTTGTCTCCGGCCGTGGCCGCGGCGGCGCGGTGGGCATCGGCCGGGGCTTGAGGACCAAAGTCAACGCCAGCATCGGCACTTCTTCAGCCATCATCGACCTGGGCATGGAGCTGGAGAAGGCGCGCGTCGCCCGGGACTCGGGCGCCGACACCCTGATGGAGCTCAGCACCGCCGGCGACCTCGACCACATCCGCCGCTCGGTGCTTTCCGAGGTGGGGCTGCCGGTGGGCAGCGTGCCGCTCTACCAGGCCAGCGCCGAGGCCGCCGCCGGGCACGGCTCCCCCTACGCCATGGACGACGACCTCCTCTTCGAGGTGATCGAGCGCCAGGCCCGGGACGGCATCGGTTTCATGGCGATCCACTGCGGCATCAACCGCCGGACCGTGCAGGTGCTCAGGGACCAGGGCGGCCGGGAGGGCGGCGTGGTCAGCCGCGGGGGCGCCTTCATGATGGGCTGGATGGGGCAGAGCGGGCGCGAGAACCCGCTCTACGAGCAGTTCGACCGCCTGGTGGAGATCCTGCGCGAGTCGGACGTGGTCCTGAGCCTGGGCAACGGCATGCGCGCCGGCGCCATCGCCGACTCCACCGACAAGGCCCAGATCCAGGAGCTCATCATCAACGCGGAGCTGGCCGACCGGGCGCGCCGGGCGGGCGTCCAGGCGATGCTCGAAGGCCCCGGGCACATCCCCATCGACGAGATCGAGGCCAACGTCATCCTGCAGAAGCGCTTAAGCGGCGGCAAGCCCTTCTACATGCTGGGGCCCATCACCACCGACATCGCCCCCGGCTACGACCACATAACCGCGGCCATCGGCTCCGCCTGGGCCGCCGGCTACGGCACCGACTTCATCTGCTACGTCACCCCCTCGGAGCACCTGGGGCTGCCCTACCCCGGCGACGTGCGGGAGGGCGTGATGGCGGCGCGCATCGCCGCCCACGTGGGCGACATGGTCAAGCTGGGGAAGCGCTCCCGCGACCTGGAGATGGGCAACGCCCGCCGCGGGCTCGACTGGGAGCGGCAGTACGCCCTGGCGCTGGACCCGGCGCGGGCGCGGGCCATCCGCGGCGAGCGGCCCGGCAGCGGCCAGGAGGAGTGCAGCATGTGCGGCGAGCAGTGCGCCCTCAAGGTGGCGCGGGAGTGCGTCTGAACCGGCAATGCAAGAAATGTGAGCCATCGATGGGGACGTTGCTGTACTAACGGTACTTATCCAGGACTGCCGTGGGCCGGCAGCAGCGCCCGTGGGTGAGGGCGGACCATAATAATAGTGGTGGCGAGGCCCGGAATTGAACCGGGGACGCCAGGATTTTCAGTCCTGCGCTCTACCAACTGAGCTACCTCGCCGAGAGGTGTTCCGACGCGAACATCCAATATTCTACAATATTGCGCCCGGCTGCGCGCAGCTTCAGCCATTTGCCGCGGTACGCCGCGCTGCCACAATCCGCGCCGGCCGCCATTCCGGCGTTTTGTCCCGCCGGGCGCAATTGGGTATCATGTGAATTGCAGGAGCTTTATCCACTCGCGCAGGCTTTCGGCGGGGAGCCACTCGCGCGGCAGGGAGCATGTTTGTGATCTCATGGCTGACATGATCGGGAACACGAAAGCGGGTGAAGCGCAGGCTCGCCAGCTCGAACGGCTGCGGGCCGAGCTCGACCTGCTGCACAGCATCAACCGGGCCCTGGTGGGCGCCGCCAGCCTCGAGGACACGCTGCAGAAGGTCGTCGAGGGTATCACGGCCACCCTGGGTTACGCCGCCGCCGACATCCAGCTCCTCTCCGAAGACAAGCGGCACCTGGTCATGAGCGCCTTTTCCGCCGACAGCGGCGTCGTCAGGCAGATAGAGAAGGTCACCGGCCTGAAGATAAAGGGGCTCGAGATCCCGCTGTTCAGGCAGAGCGTCAACTGGCCCGTCATCGTCAAGGGCGAGCCTCTCGTGACGCAGGACATGGAGCGGGTCTTCGCCGATATCTCCGACTCCAACACCCTGCGCAAGCTGGCGCCGATGCTGGCAAGGATAGCCGGTTTCAGCGGCGTCATCCGGGTCCCCCTGCGCAGCCCGGTGGGCATCATCGGCCTGCTGGGCATCGCCGGCCACACCCCCCTGAGCGAGGGAGACCTGCAGATGGTGCAGCATTTCGCCGGCCAGGTGGGACTGGCCATCGAGAAGGCACGGCTGGAGCAGCAGCTGCGCGAATACTCCGAGCACCTGGAGACGATGGTGAGGGAGCGCACCCGGGAGCTGGAGGCCATCAACCAGATAGCCGCCACCGCCAGCCGTTCCCTCAACCTGGATATCATCCTCAAGAACGCGCTGGCCAAGGTCCTCGAGGTGCTCGACCTCAAGGTCGGCGCCGTCTTCATCACCGATGAGCGGAAGGCGACGGTGAACCTGATGTTCCACCAGGGCCTGCCGGAGGACATGGTCCGGGCCCTGGATGTGGTGGACGTGGGCGACGGCTATCCGGGCCTGGTCGTCCAGCAGGGGGAGCCGATCGTGGAGAACAACCTCGACGCGATGCAAGTGGGGGACGAACTGCTCAAACGCCATGCCGAGTTCAAGTCCATCGTAGCCGTGCCGCTCGATTCCAAGGGGACCGTCCGCGGCGTGCTGGCGGTGCTGAGCGAGCACAAGAACCGCTTCTCCAACGCCGAGGCGAAGATGCTGGCGACCATCGGCAGCGAGGTGGGCGTGGCCCTGGAGAACGCCTGGCTCTACGAGAAATCCTACGCCCATTCCAAGAAGATGGAAGAGCTGTCGATCACCGACAGCCTCACGGGGCTCTTCAACCGGCGCCACTTCTACCGCCGCCTCAAGGAGGAACTGGCCCGCGCCACCCGCCAGAAGCACCCGCTGTCGCTCCTGGTGGTGGACCTGGACAACCTCAAGGGCTATAACGACAAGTTCGGCCACCTCAAGGGGGACGAGGCCCTGCGCGGCGTGGCCCAGGCGATCAGGGCCGGCATCCGGCAGGATGTCGACACCGGCTACCGCCATGGCGGGGACGAGTTCGCCGTCATCCTCCCCTACAGCGACCACGTCGAGGCCCGGGTGGTCGCCGAACGCATCCGGCGCACCTTCGAGGGCTTCTCCTTCCCGGGCACGAGCCTCAGTATCGGCATCGCCCAGCATGGCGGCGAGGAGAAGGTGGACGACCTGGTGACCCGCGCCGACACCGCCATGTACGTCGCCAAGAACTTCGGCGGCAACCGGGTCTACGTCGAGAAGAGCTGACGCCCCGCCCCGGGCGCCGCCGTCACCCCGGTTCTCCTGAACGGGTGTCTCAGCCCGTGACAGATGATACAATCAATAACCCGTCTGAAAAGATACTGCGAGGGAGCCGTCATGCCTGAGACATTCCAGAACCTGATCGGGGGCAAGTGGGTCGACAGCGCCTCCGGCGAGACCTACGCCAACGTGAACCCGGCGGACACCGATGACGTGGTGGGCCATTTCCAGTCGTCCACGGTGGAAGACGTCAGGGCCGCCATCGCCGCCGCCGGCGAGGCCCGCGCCGAATGGAAGGCGATGGGCGCGCCCAGGCGGGGCTTCATCCTCTCCAAGGCGGCCCGCATCATCGAGCGCGACCTGGAAAAGATCGCTGAGGGCCTCACCCGCGAAGAGGGCAAGACGCTCGTCGAAGCCAGGGGCGAGACCGCCCGCGGCGTGCAGATCTTCGATTTTCACGCCGGCGAGGGCTGGCGGCTCACCGGCGATACGACGCCTTCCGAGTTCCCCCGCACGATGCTCTACACCGTGCGCGAACCGCTGGGCGTCGTCGGCCTGATCACCCCCTGGAACTTCCCCATAGCAATCCCCGCCTGGAAGCTGGCGCCGGCTCTCGTCAGCGGCAACACGGTCGTCCTCAAGCCGGCGAGCACCGCGCCGCTGACGGCGCTGCGCATCGTCGAGGCGCTGGTGGAAGCCGGGCTGCCCGACGGCGTGCTCAACTTCGTCACGGGCTCCGGTTCCGTGGTCGGCAACGAGCTGGCGGCCAACCCGGCCGTCCGTGGCGTTTCCTTCACCGGCTCGGACACGGTGGGCAGCGACCTTTACAGCCAGGTGACCGGCCGCGGCGCCAAGTGCCAGTGCGAGATGGGGGGCAAGAACCCGCTGATCCTGATGGACGACGGCGATGTCGACAAGGCGGTGGCCTTCGCCCTCAACGGCGCCATGTGGTCCACGGGGCAGAAGTGCACCGCCACCAGCCGCGCCATCGTCCACAAGGATGTCATCGATGAGTTCACCGAGAAGGTCGTCGCCGGCGCCCGGGCGATCAAGGTGGGCAACGGCCTCGACCCCGAGACCCAGGTGGGGCCCGCCATCGACGAGGCCCAGATGAACGCGGTGCTGGCGTATATCGATGTGGGCAGGCTGGAGGCGGAGCTGCTCTGCGGCGGCAACCGTTTGACCGACCCCCCTCATGACAGGGGTTATTTCGTGGAGCCGACCGTGTTCGGCGGCGTCACCAACGACATGCGCATCGCCCGGGAGGAGATCTTCGGCCCGGTGCTCGGCATCATCGGGTTCTCGGAATTCGAGGAGGCGATGGCCATCGCCAACGATACCCGTTTCGGCCTGGCGGCGTCGCTAGTCACCCGTGACCTCAGCCGGGCCATGGAGTTCGTCGACGGCATCGAGGCGGGCCTCGTCCATGTCAACACGCCCACGGTGGGAGCCGAGGTGCAGGTGCCCTTCGGCGGCATGAAGGATTCCAGCACCGGCACCCGTGAGCAGGGCCAGGTCGCGGTGGATTTCTATACGGAACTGAAGACGGTCTACCTGGAGTACTGATCAGGCTGGTCCCGGACGCGTGCAAGAATTATCAGGGACCGATTGCCACCCTTGGGCGATGAAAGTGAGGCTCCTGCCGGAAAGGATGTGGAGATGCAGCTGGCGCAGATATACATACCGAGCGCGGGGCAGCGGCTGGGCCTGGTGGATGACGGCCGGATCGTCGACCTGACCGCCGCCGAGCCGTCACTGGGCTCCTTCCTCGACCTGCTGGAGGCGGCGGGCGGGAAGGCCGCGGTCGTGAAGGAGATCGCCGCCGTGGCGGCGGCAAAGGCGGACAGCGGCGAGGTCTTCAGCTACCATGAGTTCGACCGCGCCCCGGCGGACGATGAGCCCCACCTGCTGATGCCGGTCCATGCCCCGGAAGTCTGGGGATTCGGCGTCACCTACAAGCGCAGCGCCGAGGCCCGCGACGCCGACGTGGCGAAAACCATGGATTCCAGCGCCAGCATCTACGACCGTGTCTACCACAGCGACCGCCCCGAGTGCTTCTTCAAGGCGACGCCGCCCCGCTGCGTCGGACCCCACGGTCCCATCGGCATCCGCAGCGACTCGGAGCTCACCGCCACCGAGCCGGAGCTGGCTTACGTGCTGGGCGCTGAGCGGGAGATCGTCGGCTACACCATCTGTAATGACGTCTCCGCCTGGGACCTGGAGCGGGACAACCCCCTCTACCTGCCACAGTCGAAGATCTTCAGCGGCTGCTGCGCCCTGGGGCCCGTCATCACCCTGGCGGCCGGGGGGCCGGACCCTTATGACCTGGAGATAACCTGCCGCATCATCCGCGGCGGCGAGCCGCTTTACGAGGACTCCACCAACAGCGGCCGCATCGGCCGCACCTTCGAAGAGCTCAACGAATACCTCTACCGGGACAACCCGGTGCCCGTGGGCACGGTGGTCTCCACCGGCACCGGCATCATGGTCCCCAACGAGCATAACCTCATTCCCGGCGACGTGGTGGAGATCGGGATAGAGGGGATCGGCGTGCTCTCAAACCCTGCCGTGAGGCTGGGGAAGTTGAAGTGACGGGAGGGATGGATGACCCTTGCCATCATAGTCTGGCATAGTCAAACTGACGGTCCTCGTCATCTGCGATAGCTGAGCGGTCCAGCGGGATACGCCAGTGAGAAGGGATGCAGAGATTGAACACAGTTGACGCCATCAGGCAGAACAGCGGCGGGCGGGCGCGCCTGCTGGCCGCGCTCACGGTTATGCTACTGGCGGCCCTGGCGGCCGCGCCCGCCGGTTGCGGCGGTGACGGGGGCGACACCGGCACTCAGCCGGCAAGGACGGCGGCCACCGCAGCCACGGACCGCGACGACGGGCCGAGCCCGGCCGAGGTCGACGCATACGTCGAGCAGGTGCGGGAGCTGGTGCACGTCAGCGACCAGCTGAACGGCGACTACCGCTTCCTGGTGGAGCGTTACAACAGCGGGGAGTCGCCGGACGAGGACGTCATCACCCAGGCCGAGAGCAACGCCATCGCCTACAGGGACATGAAAGCGCAACTCGAAGGCATGCGCGTTCCCGAGGGGATGGAGGACGCCCACGGCCTCATCGTCTCGGGGTTCGGCAAGTGGCGCGAGATGTACGAACTGGACGCCCGCGGCGTCCGCGACAAGGACAGCGCCCTGCTGGACCGGGCCCGCAAGCTGGACAGCGAGGCCGTGGCCGATGTCAACGACGGCATCAGCGAGATCAACCGCCTGAAGAACTGACGACCGCCTAGGCGTACGGATACAGGTGCCGCTGGAAGTCCTTCAGTTGCCCCAGGAGCTTGTAGTGCTTCTTTTCGTCAGCCAGCAGGTAGGAGAGCAGGTGGCGGATGACGAAGTGACGGCTGTTCTCATACTCCCTCATGGCCATATCGATGGAGCCCTTCTCGATCTCCAGGTGCTCGTCCAGCAGCGCCGACAGCTCACCCAGCTCGTCCGGCTCCAGGGTGATGGTGCCGTTGAGCGCTTCGATGATGAAGCCGAGGACCACCTTGTGCTTTTCGGAATCTGACTTTATCGAGTCGACGATTATCTCCACCAGACGGTTATCGGTGGCGCTGAGGATCTTGTCGCATTGCGCGATGGTGACGTCCTCCAGTTCCATCCATTTCTTTATGTCCCCTTCGAAAACGGCCTGTTTTTCAACCTTGTCGCTGACAGCCATTGTCCCATCCTCCTCAATACATGCATTTTCAGGTAATGGTTTTATACCCGGAAGGCTCGATTCCTATCAGAGAAGGGGCATCGACGGGACGGCTGTGGCGCGGCCTGGCTTACAGGTCGGCTATGTTCGGGGAATCTGCCCGGGAATGTCCGTCCAGCGCTTGGCTGCTGGTCAGGACAGGGGCCCGGTCAGGGCGCGACGGCAGCGCCCGGGGCGGCGTCCGCCTCCTGGACGGCCTCCGGTTGGGGGCCGGTGAACATCTTGTGGACCGCGTCCTGGGCGTTGTCCAGCACCGGTCCGGGGAAGATGCCCAGCGCTACCACTGCCAGGGCCGCCAGCCCCAGCCCGGCGCCCAGGTCGACCGAGCGGCCGTTTAATTCCTCCAGCTCGGTGTCGGGGTCGCGCATGTACATATAGACGATTACCCGCAGGTAGTAGAAGGCCGAGACGAGGCTGAAGAGGACGCCTATCACCGCCAGCCAGGCGAGGCCGGAGTTCACCACCGCGGCGAACAGGTAGAACTTGGCGAAGAAGCCGGCGGTGGGCGGTATGCCCGCCAGCGAGAGCATGAACAGCGTCATGATGCCGGCGGTCCAGGGATAACGCCTGTAGATGCCCGATACCTTCTCCAGGCTGTAGTCGAAATCGGCGCGGTTGGCCAGGTGCACCAGCACGCCGAAGGCGCCCATGTTCATGAAGGCGTAGGCGGCCAGGTAGTAGAGGATCGCCGCCTTGCCGAAAGAGACGTCGGCGTAGCCCTCGGCCGCCAGCGCCAGCAGCAGGTAACCCACGTGGGCGATGCTGGAGTAGGCCAGCATGCGCTTGAGGTCGGTCTGGACGATGGCCATGGTGGCGCCGATGAGCATCGTGCCGATGGCGATGACGATGAAGAGCGGCGCCCAGATGTCGTTCTGCTGAGACAGCATGTGGGTCAGGAAACGGATGATGGTGGCGAAGACAGCGATCTTGGGGGCGACCGACAGGAAGGCGGCCGCCGGGGTCGGCGAGCCCTGGTAGACGTCCGGGGCCCAGTTGTGGAACGGCGCCGCGGCGACCTTGTAGGCGAACCCCGCCAGCAGCGTCACCACCGCCAGAACCATGACGCTCTCCGGGGCGTCCCCCGCCGCGATGGCGTCCCCGATGGCGTAATAACTGGTGGCGCCGGTGGTGCCGTAGAGCAGCGCCATCCCCAGGAGCAGGAAGACCGAGGCGAACGACCCCGTCAGGAAATACTTGAGCGAAGCCTCGATGGACTTGCTGTCATAGCGGAAGAAGCCCGCCAGGATGTAGCTCGACAGAGCCATCAGCTCCAGCCCCACGAAGAAGGTGACCAGGTCGATGGCCGCCACCATCACCATCATGCCCACCGTGGTGAAGAGCACCAGCGCATAGTAGTCGCTCAGCAGCCGGTCGTGGAGGTGCAGGTGCTTCTCCGAGAGGAGCATCGCTACGATGGCCACCGCCAGCAGCAATATCTTGAAGTAGACGGCGAACCTGTCATTGACCACGGCGCCGTTGAAGTATGTAGCCACCTCGTCCCGGGTCCACCAGGTGACCACGATGGCGGTCACGCAGGGGGCCACCCCCAGCCAGCTCAGGCCCCGCCGTCCGTCCCTGGGCAGCAGCGGGTCCACCAGCAGCAGCACGATGGCCGCCAGGACCAGCATCAGTTCGGGGACCAGGGCCACTACGTCATGCGCATCCAACTAGAAACCTCCCAGCATAGAGAAGAGCCTGCTGACGGTGGAGCCGCCGTCGTTCAGGTACGGGGCCATCTGCTCCACCAGCCGGTTCGACGACGGCTCGATGTACTCCAGGAAAGTATTGGGGTAGACGCCCATCCAGACGGCGAACACTGCCAGGGGGGTGAGCGAGCCGATCTCCCGCAGGTTGAAGTCGGGGAGCTGGTACCATTTCTCGTCGCGGGTGCCGGTGAACATAACCCGCATGTACATCCAGAGCAGGTAGGCGGCCGCGAAGATGATGCCGGCAGCACCGATGGCGCCCAGGGCCTTGTTGTAGGTGAACAGCCCCAGGAGGCTGAGGAACTCGCCGACGAAACCGGAGAGGCCCGGCAGTCCCAGGGACGCCAGCACGAAGAAGAGCATGAAGGCGGCCATCACGGGGAAGGGGCTGGCCAGCCCGCCCATCACGGCGATCTCCCGCGTATGCAGGCGCTCGTAGAGGAAGCCCACCATGAGGAAGAGGGCGCCGGTCAACAGGCCGTGGCTGAGCATCACCAGCACCGCGCCCTCGATGCCCACCAGGTTCATGGCGAAGATCCCCGCCGTGACGAAGCCCATGTGGCTCACGCTGGAATAGGCCACCAGTTTCTTCAGGTCCTTCTGCACCAGCGACACCAGGGCGCCGTAGAGGATGGCGATGAGCGAGAGCACCAGTATCCAGGGCGCGTACTCCACCGCGGCGTCGGGGAAGAGCGGCAGGCAGAAGCGCAGGATGCCGTAGCCGCCGACCTTGAGCAGCACGCCAGCGAGGATGACGCTCCCCGCCGTGGGCGCCTCCACGTGGGCGTCGGGCAGCCAGGTGTGCAGCGGCCACATGGGCACCTTCACCGCGAAGGCTACGAAGAAAGCGGCGAAGGCGAGCATCTGCAGCTGGAAGCCGAAGGTCTCCCGCTCCAGCAGGTCCATGTCGAAGACCGGCGGGGCGAAGGAGTTGCTGCGCGCCGCGTAGGCGATGGCGACGATGGCCAGGAGCATCAGCAGGCTGCCCGCCAGGGTGAAGAGGAAGAACTTCACCGCCGCGTAGATGCGCCGCGGGCCGCCCCAGACGCCGATGATGAAATACATCGGGATCAGCATGATCTCCCAGAAGATGTAAAAGAGGAAGAGGTCGCGGGCGGCGAAGACGCCCAGCATGCCGGTCTCCAGGAAGAGGAAGGAGGCGAAGAAGGCCAGCTCCTTCTTCTCCTTGACGTAGTTCCAGGAAGCCGGGATTATGATCACCGACAATAGCGCCGTCAGCAGGATGAGCAGCAGGCTGATGCCGTCGATGCCCATGTGGTAGCTGACGCCCAGGCGCTCGATCCAGCTCACCTTCTCGATGAACTGCATCCCGGCGTAGCCCTTCTCGAAGGCGGCCAGCATCACCAGCGAGAGCGCCAGGGTCGCCCCCGATGCCCCCAGGGCGATGGACTTGTAGGCCCGGGGCCTGCCGCGGAAGAACAGCATCGCCAGGGCGCCCAGCGACGGCAGGAAGGTGATGGCCGTCAGTACGGGAAAGCCTATCTGCTCTTCGAATCCGTGCATCACTTACCCCTGTCCGGTTTGCAGTAGCACCCAGGCAGCCAGCAGCGCCAGCGCCCCGATGAACATGGTGAAAAGGTAGGCCTGCAGCCGGCCCGACTGCGTGGGCCTGAGCGCCTTGCCGACGCCGCGGAAGAAGCGGGCGGCGCCGTTGACGAAGCCGTCGATGCCAGCGTCGTCGACGAAGCGCCAGAGGACGCCGCTGAACCACTTGACGGGGTTGACGATGACGGCGGCGTAGATCTCGTCGACCCAGTACTTGTTGTAAAGGATGTAGTACATCGCGCCGGTCCTCGCCTTGACCATCTCCGGCAGCTGCGGCCGCTTGATATAGAACTGCCAGGCGGCGAAGATGCCGCCGAGGCCGATGGTGGCCGAGAGCGCCATCAGCAGCGCCGACACGGCGCCGAAGCCGTGGCCACCCTCAGCGGGCAGGACGCCGGCGAACACGTGGTGGAGCAGGTTGTCGATGTGACCGTCCTCCGGCGGCAGCCCCAGGATGAGGCCGATGAGCGCCGACGGCACCGCCAGGATGATGAGCGGCGCGGTCATGCTCGGCGGCGACTCGTGGGCGTGGGCGAAGACCTCCGGGTCGGTGCGAGGCTCGCCGTGGAAGGTCATGAAGATGAGCCTAAACATGTAGAAGGCGGTTAAAAAGGCCGTGACGATGCCCACTGCCCAGAGCAGGTAATAGCCCTCGTGGAACACCCCGGCCAGGATCGAGTCCTTGCTGAAGAAGCCGGCGAAGCCGGGGGCGCCGGATATGGCCAGGGCGCCGATGATGAAAGTCCAGTAAGTGATCTTCGTCTTGCTCTTCAGGCCCCCCATCCTGCGCATGTCCTGCTCGCCGGAGAGCGCGTGGATCACCGAGCCGGAGCAGAGGAACAGCAGCCCCTTGAAGAAGCCGTGGGAGACCAGGTGGAACATGCCCGCCGCCCAGGCGCCTACACCCAGGGCCAGGAACATGTAGCCCAGCTGGCTCACGGTGGAGTAGGCCAGCACCTTCTTGATGTCGTTCTGCACCAGGCCGATGGAGGCGGCGAAGATGGCGGTGAAGCCGCCGGTGATGGCCACCACCAGCATCGCCGTCTCCGACTCGGCGAAGAGGGGGCTGGAGCGGGCCACCATGTAGACGCCGGCGTTGACCATGGTGGCGGCGTGGATCAGGGAGCTGACCGGGGTGGGACCCTCCATGGCGTCCGGCAGCCAGACGTGCAGCGGGAACTGGGCGCTCTTGCCCACGGCGCCGGTGAAGAGCAGCAGGCAGATGGCGGTCATCATGCCGCCGCCCACCGCTGTTTCGCTGTCGAAGACCCCGGCGTAGCTCAGGGTGCCGAAGGTGATGAAGATGAGCATCACGCCGAGGCTGAAGCCGAAGTCGCCCACCCGGTTGACCAGGAAGGCCTTGGTGCCCGCCGCCGAGGCGCTCAGCTTGGGGAACCAGAAGGAGATGAGCAGGAAGGAGCAGAGCCCCACCGCCTCCCAGAACACGTAGAGCAGCAGGTAGTTGTTGGCCAGCACCAGCATGAACATGGAGAACATGAAGAGGTTGAGGTAGGCGAAGAAGCGGTAGTAGCCCTGGTCGCCGTGCATGTAGCCGATGGAATAGACGTGCACCATCAGGCCCACGGTGGAGACCACCAGCAGCATCACCGCCGCCAGCTCGTCCACCAAAAAGCCGATATCCACCTGGAAGCCGCCCACGGCGATCCAGGAGTAGGCGTTCCAGTCGAGGGTCTGACCCCGCTCCACCTGCACCAGCAGGAACATGCACAAGAGCCAGGAGACCGCCACCGAGGCCACCGGCAGGTAGTGGCTCTTCTCCCCGAAGTAGCGCTTGCCTAACAGCAGCGTCACCATGAAGGAGACGAGCGGCAGGACCGGTATCAGTACGACGGCTGCTTTCATCTATCCTCTCATGTCGTGGAGTTCGTCGACCCCGAGCTTCTCCCGGAGCCGGTACTGGGCGATGGCCACCGCCAGGCCGATGGCGACCTCGGCCGCCGCCAGGGCGAACACGAAGAACACGAAGACCTCGCCGAGGCCGGCCCCGTGCGGCGAGTAGTTGGAGAAGGCCACCAGGGCGATATTGATGGCGTTGAGCATCAGCTCGATGCACATGATGATCAGGATGATGTTGCGCCGGGCCAGCACGCCCCAGCCGCCGATGAAGAACAGCACCGTCGCCAGGATGAGGTAGTGTTGCAGCGGCGTCATTGCTTCTCCCTCTTGGCCAGGAGGACCGCGCCCACGATGGCCACCAGCAGCACTAGCGAGACCACCTCGAAGGGGAAGGCGTAGCTGTTGAAGACCAGTTCGGCTATCTTCTCGTCCTCGGGGTTCTGCGCCAGGCTCTCGGAGCGGTAATTGGCGCTGCCCAGCACCGCGGTGAAGACGATGGTGGCTACGGCCACGAACACCAGGGCCAGCCACGACTGGCGGCTGAAGAAGAGCTTCAGGTCGCCGGTGCGGTGGCGGGTGAGCATGATGGCGAAGATGATCAGGATCGAGATGGCGCCCACATAGATCAGCACCTGGGCCGCCGCGATCAGTTCGGCGTGGAGCAGGATGTAGATGCCCGCCACGGCGATGAAGCAGAGCACCATCGACAGGGCGCTGTGGATGAGGTTCTTGAAGGACACCACGCCGATGGCGAAAACCACCACCATGAAGGCCAGTATGTAGAAGGCGGTGGGCGAGAACTCAGTCATCAGCGCCTCCCTTGACCTTGCCGTTCCCGCCCGGGGCGGCCGGCGGCCGCGGCTCGGGCGGCGTCTGGCCGCGGGCCTCGGCGAGCATGTTGCGCCTGAGGGCGCCGTGCTCGAAGGTGGAAAGCTCGAAGTCGGGCGTCTGGGCCAGCGCCCCCGCCGGGCAGACCTCGACGCAGTCGCCGCAGAAGATACAGCGGGTGAGGTCGAGCTGCCAGTCGGTGAGGGTCCGCTCCCGAAGGAACAGGGCCCCGGTGGGGCATTTGCTGGCGCAGCGGCCGCAGGAGACGCAGTCGGTCTCGTAGAGCGGCGCGTCGAAGGGCGTGGAGACGACCATGTCCGAGCCGCGCCCGATGAAATCGTAGACCCCGGAGCCGGTGATGTACTTGCAGGCGCGCACGCAGCGGCCGCAGGCGATGCAGCGGTTGGGGTCGCGCTTGACGAAAGCGTGGCGGGTGTCGCGCCCGTAGATATGCTGGTTGCCGGGGAAGCGGTTGCCCTCCGCCTTGAGGATGGCGAAGCGGTTGCCCTCGTCCACCGTCAGGCCCGAAGCGATGGCGTAGCGCCTGAGCTTGCAGGTCTCGACCCCCTCGCAGATGCATTGCAGGCAGCGGCGGCCTTCCAGCGTGGCCGCCTGCTCGGAGAGGCCGTGCTCCACCTCGCGGAAATTGTCCTTGCGTTCAGCGGCGGCCGCCTGGGGCGACTGCTGCCGCTCCACCTTCTCCTGGCGGAAGGCCGGGATCGCCAGCATCTCCGGCCGGGCCGGCGGCACCTCCGCCTCATACGCCGCCATGTCCGCGCCGGAGAGCCAGGCGTCCATGGCCCAGGCGGCGCGCTTGGCGGCGCCGATGGCCTCCACCACCGTCGCCGCGCCCGTGAAGGCGTCGCCGGCGACGAAGACTTCCGGGCGCCGGGTCTGGAAAGTGACCGGGTTGGCGTCGATGGTCTTCCACTTGGTGGCGTCGATGCCGCAGGATTCATCGAAAAGCGGCCGTGACTCGCCGCTCTCAGCGTCGTCGAAATAAATCTTGGGTGACTGGCCGATGGCCGGGATGATCGAGTCCAGCTCGATGACGTGCTCGGAGCCCTCCACCGGCTGGGGCCGCCGCCGGCCGCTCTCGTCTGGCTCGCCCAGCTCCATCTTCTGGCACTTCACGCCCGTGACCTGCCCGTTCTCGCCGATGACCTCCACCGGCGTGGTGAGGAAGACGAAGTTGACCCCCTCCTCCTGGGCGTCGCGGACCTCGATCTCGTGGGCGGGCATCTCCTTTTGGGTGCGGCGGTAGATGACGGTGACCTCTTTGGCGCCCAGGCGGATGGAGACCCGCGCCGCGTCCATGGCCGAGAAGCCGCCGCCGATGACCGCCACCCTGTCGCCGATGTCCGGCGGGTTGCCCAGGGCGACCTCGCGCAAATACTCCACCACCGGCAGCACGCCCTTCAGGTCCTCTCCCGGGACGCGCATGCTGTTGCTCTCGTGGGCGCCGATGCCGATGAAGACGGCGTCGTAGCCCTCCGCCAGCAGGCTGTCGATGGAGCAGTCGGGGCCCATGGCGGTGTTGGTCTTGAGCTCCACCCCCATCTTCCAGAGCGGCTCCAGCTCGGCGTCCAGCAGGCGCTTGGGCAGGCGGTACTCGGGGATGCCGTAGCGCAGCATGCCGCCGGGCTCCGGCAGCGCCTCGAAGATGGTCACGGCATGGCCCTTCAGGGCCAGGTAATAGGCGTTGGTGAGGCCCGCGGGGCCGGCGCCGATGACCGCCACGCGCTTGCCGGTGGCGGGCGCCGGCTCCTCGGGGAAGAACCCCTTGCTGATGGCGACGTCGCCCACGAACCGGTGCGACAGGCGGATGGAGATGGGCTCGTCCACGGCGCCGCGGCGGCAATGGCCCTCGCAGGGGTGGGGGCAGATGCGGCCGACGATGGCCGGGAAAGGCAGGTTGGCCTTGAGCACCCGCTGTGAATCCTCGTAGTTGCCGGTGGTCAGGAGGCCGATGAAGGCGGGCGCGTCGACGTTGGTGGGGCAGCCGTACTTGCAGGGCGGCAGGCAGTAGGCGTTGTGGTCCGAGAGCATCAGCTCCAGGTAGGTCTTGCGCAGGCGCTCCAGGTGCTCGCTGGTGGTGGTGACCGCCATGCCCTCGGCGCAGTAGGTGGCGCAGGAGGCCACCGGGCGGTCCTCGCCCTCCACCTCCACGACGCAGACCCGGCAGCCGCCGTAGGGCTCCAGCTCCTTGAGGATGCAGAGGTGGGGGATCCTGATGCCGACGGATTTGGCCGCCTCGAGGATGGTGTCGCCGCTGTGGGCCTTGACCTCATGGCCGTCGATGGTCAGCGAGACCAGCTGGCCGCGGTCGGCGTCCCTCAGGGGCGGCAATATCTGGGGCCGTTTCATCATTTGAGCGCGCACCTCCCGGACTTGCAGGCGCCGCCCTTGCCGATGTGGTCCTTGAACTCCTGTTGGAAGAACTCGAGCCCGGTGAGCAGGGGCCTCACGGCTCCCCGCCCCAGGCCGCAGAGGGACCCGTCAGCGATGTCGTGGGCCAGCTCCTGGGCCAGGGCCAGGTCCTCTTCGGTGCCCTTGCCGTTGCAGATGCGGTCGACTATCTCCAGCAGGCGCCGGGTTCCCAGCCGGTCCGGTACGCATTTGCCGCAGGCCTGGGAGGCCGACCAGGAGAGGCATTCCCGCGCCAGCTGGACGATGCAGGTCCCGTCGCCGATGACGCGGATGGTGCCGGAGCTCAGGTTGCCCCCGGTCTCGGCGATGGAATCGAAGTCCAGCGGGATGTCGAAGAGGCCAGGCGAGATGAAGCCGCCGCCGGGAGCGCCGATGAGCGCCGCGCGGGCGTCGGCGGTGAGGCCGCCGGCCGCCTCGGCCAGCTTCTTGAGGCTCCAGTTCATGGGCGCCTCGTAAAGCCCGGGCCGCGCTACCGCCCCGGAAAGGGCGAAGAGCCTGGTGCCGGGCGCGTGCTCGGCGCCGATCTGCTGGAACTCGCGGGCGCCGTTGGCCATGATCCAGGGCAGCGCCGCCAGGGTCTCCACGTTCTCGACGATGGTGGGCAGGCCGTAAAGGCCGCTCCTCGACGGGTACGGCGGGCGCACCCGCGGCATCGGCCGCCGCCCCTCGATGGTTTCCAAAAGCGCCGTCTCCTCGCCGCCGGCGTAAGCGTCCGGCACCGCCAGGACCGTGATGGAGAATTCGAAGCCGGTTCCCTCGATGGGGGCGTCCAGCAGCCCCTCCTCCCGCGCCGCGGCGATGGCGGCCTCGAGCCGCTCCACCGCCCGCGCGTAGCGGGACTCTATATAGACGATCCCCTCGCGCGCGCCGATGGCCCAGGCGGCGGCCATCATGCCCTCGATGACCCGGAAGGGGCTGTTCTCCAGGATGACGCGGTCCTTGTAGGAATCAAGGTCGCCCTCGCTGGCGTTGCAGATGACGTACTTGCGCGGCGCCTCGGCTTCCAGCGCCTCGCGCCACTTGGCGCCGGTGAGGTAGCCGCCGCCGCCCCGCCCCCTGAGGCCGCTGATGGTGATTTCCTCCACCAGCTCCGCCGGGGTCATGGAGGCGAACTGCTCCACCGTCGCCCGGAAGCCGCCGGCCGCCCCGTAGGCTCCGATGTCGGCCGGGTCGCCGGCGGCGAAACCGCCCAGGACCACCGGGGGGCAGCCTTCGACGGTGACGTACTCCTCCGGGTACTCGAGCGCCTCGGTCTTCCCCGGCGCCCCGGGCCCCAGCTGGTCGTAATAGCTGGCCACGGCGAAGGTCTGGCTCAGCCAGACGCCGTTCCTGCTGGCCATGCGCGCGAGCACTTTAGGCGTCAGCGTCTCGGCGTCGATGAGCGAGGCCGCCAGGCAGCTGCCGCGGGCGGGCGGCAGGGGGCCGTCCCCCTCGCTCAGCCAGTCCCCCAGCTCCAGCGTCTGGCTCCCGGGCCTGACCCAGGCGAGCATGGGGCCGGCGCCGGCGTCGAAGGTCATCATCTGACCGGGCTTGGAATCCTTGAACGACACCTTGATGGCGGTGCCCGGGCAGGTCTGTTCGCAGAAGGTGCAGGAGATGCAGCGCGGCGTCACGCCGTCGTCCCTGAGGCGCAGGCGTATGAGCCCGCGGCTGCGTTCCGGCAGGTGGCGCCGCTCCTCGGGATACTGGACCGTCACTTTGCGGGTGAGCATGTGGCTGATGGTGGCCTGGAGCCCTTTGAGCAGGCCGATCATCGCGCGGCCCCGGCTGATTCAGTTGTCGTCATGGCTTCAGTCACTGGTCTGTTTGGAATTGCCCCGGTAATACTGGGAGCGCATGCTGGCCGTGCGGCTGATGACCCAGGGGCCATAGTCCGTCAGGCGGGTATACAGGCGTTTCTTGAGCAGCAGGCGCTTGACCACGATGGGCATCAGCAGCACGAAGGCGATCATGATCACCCAGCTGAAGATGGCTATGGGCCACAGATAATTGTCCGGCATGAGCACGATGAAGAAGGCGGTCACGGTCAGGTTCACCAGGCTCAGGGGGATGAGGATCTTCCAGGCGAAGGTCATCAGCTGGTCCACCTGCAGGCGCGGGAAGGTGGAGAAGAACCAGATGATCAGGAAGGCGAAGATGCAGACCTTGATCACCAGCCAGGCGGGGCCGCTGATGAAGGGGCCGCGCCAGCCGCCCAAAAACAGCGTCGACGCAGTCAGCGCCCAGACGGTCACGTTGCCCCACTCGATGAGGCCGTAGAAGAAGGCGAAGCGCATGCCGCTGTACTCGGTCATGTAGCCGCTCACCAGCTCCGATTCGGCCTCGGGCAGGTCGAAGGGGGTGCGGTTGAGCTCGGCGACGCCGGCGATGATGAAGACCAGGAAGGACATGGGCTGCACCAGGATGAACCAGACACCCTCCTGGGCCGCCACGACGCTGTCGAGGCTGAGGGAGCCCGCCAGCAGGGCGACCACGATGATGGTGAGCAGCAGCGGGATCTCGTAGGAGATCATCTGGGCAGCGGCCCTGAGGCCGCCCACCAGGGAATACTTGTTGTTGGAGGCCCAGCCGCCCACCAGCATCCCCAGAACGGCGAAGGCGCCGATGGCCACCAGGTAGAGAAGACCGATGTTGAGGTCGGCGATGGTGTAGGACTCGCTGAAGGGGATGACCACCTGCACCAGCATGGGCGTGGTGAAGGCGATGGCCGGCGCCAGCAGGAAGAGCCAGCGGTTGCTCCTGGCCGGCGTGATGTCCTCCTTGGTGAAGAGCTTGATGCCGTCGGCGATGGGCTGGAAGATGCCCTGGGGCCCCACGCGGTTGGGGCCCAGGCGGTCCCCCATGAAGCCCCAGAGGCGCCTGAGCAGGAAGGGGAACACCAGGCCGCTCACGTGGATCACCGCCAGGGCGATGACCAGCGCCACGATGAAGCGTACGATAAGTTCGATTATTTCAGCCATGCATGGCTCCCCTCATCGGTCCACCGCCCCCATGATCGGGTCGAGGCTGCCGGCGATGGCGATCACGTCGGCGATGTTGTTGCCCGGCAGGATGCGGGGCAGCGTCGAGATGGCGACGTAGCTCGGGTCGCGGAGCTTCAGCCGGTAGGGCCTCAAGCCCCCGTTGGAGACCAAGTAGTTGCCCCACTCGCCCCGGGGCGACTCCACGGCGCGGTAGATCTCGCCCGCGGGCGGCCTCAGCATCGGCGGCGTCTTCACATTGACCGGCCCGCCGGGGAGGCCGTCGAGGGCCTGCTCGATGATGCGCACCGACTGGCGGAACTCCTCGATGCGGCACTTGTACCTGTCGTAGCAGTCGCCATGGCGGCCCACCGGCACCTCGAAATCGAGCTTGGGGTAGACCGAGTAGCCCTCGGCCTTGCGCAGGTCCCAGGCCACGCCTGAACCGCGCAGGTTGGGCCCGGTGAGGCCGTAGTCCACCGCCTCGTCCGGCTCGTAGACGCCGATGCCCAGGGTGCGGGTGAGGAAGATCTCGTTGTCGGTGACCAGCTGTTCGTACTGGTCCACCATCTTCGGAAAAGTCCTGAGGAAGGAGCGGCAGGCGGACTCGAAGCCGTCGGGCAGGTCCTCCTTGACGCCGCCCACGCGCATGTAGTTGTACATCATCCGCTGGCCGGTGAGCATCTCCAGCAGGTCGAGGATGTCCTCGCGGTCGCGGAAGGTCCAGAAGAAGGGCGTCCAGGTGCCCAGGTTGAGCAGGAAGTCGCCGATGGAAATCTGGTGGCTGGCGATGCGGTTGAGCTCGCCGGCGATGACCCGGAGGTACTCGGCGCGCTCGGGGACCTCGATCTCCATCAGGTCCTCCACGGCGCGCACGTAAGCCCACTCCATGAAGATGCCCGAAAGGTAGTCGCAGCGGCTCAGCATGGAGAGGTACTGGTAGTAGGTGCGGTTCTCCGCCAGCTTCTCGAAGCCCCGGTGCAGGTACCCGAGCGCCGGGTCCACGTCGATGACCAGCTCGCCGTTGAGCCTGAGGACCAGCCTCAGCACCCCGTGCATCGACGGGTGCTGGGGGCCCATGTTGAGCACCATCTCCTCGAGATGGAAGTAGGGGCGGTCGGTCTTTATCCTGGGCCTGACGGTCATGAGCGCGTCTTCCGGTCGGGCTCGCCGGGCAGCCGGAGCGGCGGCGAGGCCTTGTCCCATTTCCATTCCTGGCGGCGCACCCGGTGGGGCTGCTCGTCCTTGCGCAGGGGGTGCACGCCGCCCTTGACGCCGGTGAGGATGCGGTTCAGCTCCGGATGGCCGGTGTAGATGATGCCGAAGAAGTCGTAGGTCTCGCGCTCGTGCCAGCAGGCGGTCCGCCAGATGCTCGAAACCGAGGGCAGCGTCGGGCGCTCGCGGTCCAGGTCCACCCGCAGGTCGGCGGTCAGCTGGTGGTTGATGGAGCGCAGGAAGTAGACCGCCTCGATGCGGTCCTCGAAATCGGTGGCGGTGACGTAGACCAGGTACTTGAAGGAAAGCTCGGCGTCGTCGCGGATGGCGCGGCAGACGATGGGCAACTCCTTGCCCGCCAGGCGGATGAGCAGCCGCCCGCCCTCCTCGATGGCGATGCTTTCGATATGCTCTCCCGCCAGCTCCTCGACCCGCTCCAGGGCGGCCTCGGCTGTCAGCTCTTCCCTGGCTACGGCCATTGCTTGTCCCCCTCCGGCAGCGGCACCGTCAGCGGCGCCACCACGGGCGGCCGCCTCCTGCCGCCCACCTGGGTGTCGGTGCGCACCTTCTGCTGCAGCAGCCGCATCCCGTAGATGAGGGCCTCGGGGCGCGGCGGGCAGCCGGGAACGTAGACGTCCACCGGCACGAGTATATCCGCGCCCTGCACCACATTGTAGGAATCCCAGAACATGCCGCCCCCGGAGGCGCAGGCGCCCATGGCCAGCACCCAGCGGGGCTCGGCCATCTGGTTGTAGAGGCGGGCCAGCACCGGCGCCATCTTGTCGGTGACGGTGCCGGAGATGATCATCACGTCGGCCTGGCGCGGCGTGGCGCGGAAGGCCTCCATGCCGAAGCGGGCCATGTCGTGGCGGGGCATGACCGCCGCCATCATCTCGATGGCGCAGCAGGCCAGCCCGTAGGTGAACGGCCAGAGCGAGTTGGCCCGGGCCCAGTTGAAGAGCCAGTCGGTGGTGGTGGTGAGGATGTTGGGATGGTCGAAGCGCTCCAGTACCGACATCTCAGGTCCATTCCAGGGCGTCTTTGCCCCATGCGTAGAAGAGGCCGAGCAGCAGGACGAAGATGAAGATCATCATCTCGATGAAGCCGGTCATCCCCAGGTCGCGGTAGACCATCGCCCAGGGGTAGAGGAAGACCGCCTCCACATCGAAGATGACGAAGAGGAGGGCGTAGATATAGTAGCGGACGGCGAAGGGGCTCCAGCTGTCCCCGGTTGGCTCGATGCCACATTCGTAGGGGGTGAGCTTCTCGGGGTAGGCGTGGCGCCGCTGGACGAGCCGGGATACCCCCAGGACGGCGAGGACGAAAGCGATATCAGCAAGGCCGAGGACGGCGACAGACAGATAGCTGTAGGCATAATCAGAAGTCAAGCTTCACTCCTGTCCTGCGGGCAGGCAGCAACTTCCTGCCAGTGTCCTGGCCACATAAAGCCCCCTTGAATATCCTCCCGGCATGAAAAGAAGGAACCTGACCGACCCGGCGTCGCGGGCCGGGCACCACAACCGGTGCGCTTATAAAGGTTCCCCTTAGAAGCAAGTCGTCAAGACCTTCGTTTGCCGAGCATTACTATATTGAAAGCGCCGGGGAATTACAAACCGTAAAACCGCATTTTTTTGGCTTAATCAGACGGTTTGTAATCGGATAAATCCGGTTTCGACAGCCGGCGCCACGGCAGCCTCCGGCCGCTTCCTCACGAGATTGAGCGACGAAGGATTCTGCTCTTCTATTCTGATTGGCCGCCCGGGGGCATTCCTGTCGCTAACGCCCGCGGCCACAAAGCCGAATGCAGGCGCAGTCCCATCAATCGCAAATATATGAGCGTGCCGAGACCAATAAGGGGACACCATACTCATTTCAAGGATGGAATCGTCTAAATAGGTATGGTGTCCCTCTATTTTCTCTTGCCTTTTTCATTCGGAGGCGGATTATGCGACGTGGTGGGGTGCGCCTCTGCCCATGTACATGTAAACATTTGATTGAGGCAGCAGCGTAGCCCTCCGTTCGACCGGCTTACCTCTTAGGGCATCCCCGGCTTGGGGTTTGCCAGCTACACCTGTTGACGCTGGCGGCCCGGGGGGATCGCCGTCGCTAATGCTGCCTCGGAATCTCTTAGAAAAGCTCCCGGAAGTTTACGATGACCGCGACGGTGTTGACCACGAAATGCCCGGCGATGGGCAGCCACAGCGAGCCGGTGACGCGCAGCATGAGGGCGAAGCCGAAGCCGATGGAGAAGAGGATGGGCATCAGCCCCCAGTGGGGCAGGTGGGCCAGGGCGAAGATTGTCGAGGAGGCGATGGCGGCGAGGAAGAAGCCCAGGCGCTTCTCCAGCCCGCGGTGGATGACGCCGCGGAAGAGGAACTCCTCCACGAAGGGCGTGGCGATGGCGACGGTGATCAGGGCGATGACGAAGCCGCCCCAGGTGAGCCCGAAGGGCTCCACCACCTCCTGCCGGGGCAGCTCGAAGAGTTCGTACGCCTCCACCAGCGAGGTGTAGGTCGCCGGGATGACCAGGTAGCAGCCGAACATCGTGGCTATCCAGATGCCCAGCGCGTAGCCGAAGCGCGTGGGGCGAAAGCCGAAGGTAAAGCGGTCGAAGGCGTAACCGCGGGCGCGCAGGTAGAGGAGCGGGCCGCCCACCTCAACGGCCCAGAAGATGACGTGGAAGGACGATACGCCGGTGGGGGTGTCGAGCCAGGTCTCGATGTCGAAGCCCGGGTCGACGATGGCGGTGGCCACCCCCAGCACGACGAAGGCCGCCACCTGTGCGGCGAAAGCGCCTACTACGACTATGAGGACCACGGCCAGCGTGTCGAGGGCGCCCCACTGGGGCAGCGGGTGGCCGTCCCGGTCCACCAGCAGCAGCGGGCGGGAGGCCGTGTACTCCCCCTGGTGGCGGGGGAGCCCCGGCGGCGTCCCGCGGGCGTCGCGCACGAGCAGGAAGTACGCGGACAGCGCCAGCACGGCGACCAGTACCGCGGTGGTGATGATCTCTTCAGGGCTCATGGGGTCCTGCCGCCGCTAGCTTTCCGGATCTTTGCCCTTACCCGTCCGCGCCTTCTCCACGAAGGGCGAGAGCAGGTCGATGGGCACGGGGAAGATGGTGGTGGAGTTGTGCTCCGAGGCCACTTCAACAAGCGTCTGCAGAAAGCGCAATTGCACCGCCACCGGCTGGTCGGAGATGACACTGGCGGCCTCGTGCAGTTTCTCCGAGGCCTGGAACTCGCCCTCGGCGGCGATGACCTTGGCGCGGCGCTCGCGCTCGGCCTCGGCCTGCTTGGCCATGGCCCGCTGCATCGTCTGGGGGATCTCCACGTCCTTGACCTCGACGGTGACGACCTTGATGCCCCAGGGGGCCGTCTGCTCGTCGATGATGATCTGCAGCTGCTGGTTGATCTTGTCGCGCTCGGCCAGCAGGTGGTCGAGGTCCGACTGGCCCAGGGTGCTCCTCAGGGTCGTCTGGGCGATCTGGGAGGTGGCCATGATGTAGTTCTCCACCTCGACGATGGCCTTGGTGGGCTCGATTACCTTGAAATAGACCACGGCGTTGACCTTGGCGGGGACGTTGTCCTTGGTGATGATCTCCTGGGGCGGGACGTTCATGGTGACGATGCGCAGGTCGACCTTGACCATGCGGTCGATCACCGGTATCAGGATGAAGAGCCCCGGGCCCTTCTGGCCGATGAGGCGCCCCAGGCGGAAGATGACCGCCCGTTCGTACTCCTTGGCGATGCGGATCGCCGACATGAAGAAGGCGATGGCGACGAAGATGAGTATCAACACCAGCGCGCCGGTGGTTTCCATGACTGCCTCCTTGTCCTGGTTGAAAGGGACGTTGTTTCCTAAGTTTCCTGAGTTAAGCAGTTCCTGAAAGGGACGTTCCTGCCTTTTTTGCCTTGTTATGGCTGTTCCCACGCCTGGCCGACTCTGCCCTCACACCGTCCTCCTCACCTTGAGCATCAGGCCGCTGATGCCCACCACCTCGATCTCCTCGCCCTGGGGAATCGCTTCCCCGTCGACCGTCTCCGCGCTCCAGATCTCGCCATGGACGAAGACCTGCCCCATGGGGTCGAGGTCGCTGCGGGTGTAGCCCACTTCGCCGATCATGGCGTTCCTGCCCGACTGGTCCGGCAGGCGGCGGGCCGACACCGCAGCGCGCACGACGAAGATGAAGAACAGGGCGGTGAGGGCCGCCAGGGTGAGGTTGAGCGCCGGTGACACCTTCAGGAACGAGGCCGAGGAATCGAACAGCAGGAATGAGCCGACGATGAGGCTCACCACGCCGCTGCCGCTTAAAAGGCCGTGGCTGGGGAAGAAGAGGTCGGCGCTCAGCAGGGCGATGCCCAGGACGATGACCACTACCCCGGCATAGTTGACCGGCAGTATATAGAGTGCGTAGACGGCCAGGGCCAGGGCGCTGAAACCGGCGATGGCGCCGAATCCGATGCCGGGGTTGGCCAGTTCGTAGGCCAGGGCCAGCAGCCCCAGCAGGAAGAGCAGGTAGACGATGTTGGGGTTGAGCACCAGGTGGAAGAAGCGCTCGCGGAAGCTCATCGCCGCCTCGGTGACGGTGGCGCCATCCGTGTCCACCACCAGCTGTTTGGAGACGGTGGTGAAGCCGTCCACCTCCCCCAGCACGGCCGCGACGCTGTCGGCCTTGAACTCAGCGACCCCCTGATCGACGGCCTCGTCCGCGGTGAGCGACAGCGACTGGCGCACCGCCAGTTCGGCCCAGTCGGCGTTGCGGCCGGAAGCCTCGGCCAGCGAGCGCAGGTAGGCGGCCGAGTCGTTGAGCACCTTCTCGCCCTCGGCGCTGGACAGGTCGACGCCGTAGACCACCGGGTGGGCGGCGCCGATGTTGGTGCCGGGCGCCATCACCACCACGTCCGCGGCCATGCAGATGAAGGCCCCGGCCGAGGCAGCCCGGCCCCCGGAGGGCGATACATAGGCGATGACCGGCAGCGGCGAGGCGGTGATGCTCTTGACGATCTCCCGCATCGGCTCGTCGAGGCCGCCGGGCGTATCGATGGTGATGAGCACCGCCCCGGCCCCGTCGGAGGCGGCCTGCTCGATGCCGCGGGTCACGAAGCCGCCCACCTGGGGGTCGATGATGCCTTCGATGGCGATGAGGGTCACGCTCTTGCCCTGGCCCTGGGCGCGCCCGGAGCCGCCGCCCGTGGCTTGACCGCCGGTCCGGCCACACCCGCCTGATCGATAATATCGTCCAAATCAAGTCCGCTATCGTCGTCAGTTGAGCTGCTCTCCGCCGGGGAAGTTTTGCTCTGGGCGGACGGTACCGGGCCGGCCAGATCATCGAGTAGAGAATCTTCCATAACTACCAGTGCAGCCTGCTTTCCGGACGGGGTTGTTTCAGGCAACTCAAAGTCCTCTGGCTGCCCGGGCCTGGAGCTCACCGGAGTTGCTTCGTCCCAGTTCAGCTCGTCCACCGGTTGAGAAGCCGGCTGCGACTGCGGCTGGCCGAAAATATGCTCCAGGTCGAACCCGCTGTCGCCCTTGTCAGCGGCTTGTTTTTCCTCAGGCTCGACCGCGAGACCCATCATCGCGGCAAGATCGTTCGGCTGCTCAGCCGGTTGGGCCTGCGCTGGCGCGGCGGGCAATTCGCCGTCAAGCTCGTCGATGGCCGCCGGCTCCTCAGCTACCGCGAACGGATCGACTGCGGCCGGCCTGGTTGTCTCCAGGGGTGCGGCGGGCGCTTCAGGCA
>QZKG01000014.1 GCA_003599855.1 Gaiellales bacterium
GTCAATGCCACGGCCTGCGCCCCGGGGGCGTCAGGGGCCGGTGATATCGCGATAAACTTCCTCAGTCTGCTCGGCAATCCTGTCCCAATCGTTCTCGACTTTGACGTGCTCATGCCCCGCCTCGGCCTGCCGGCGCATCGCCTCACGCTCGCCATAGGCCCCTGCCAGCTTCTCCGCCAGATCCGCGACGTCGCCTGTGCTGTACAGCCGGCCGAACTCGCCCTCCCTGAGCGCTTCGCGCGCTGGGCCGATGTCACTGGCCAGCACCGGAACCTTATACCACAACATCTCCAGGACCACGATGGGCAGTCCTTCGAGATAGGACGGGAGAACAAACAACCCCGCATGGGCGGACAGCTGGCTCAGCAGCTCTCCCTCGACGTTCCCGGTGAATATTATACGCTGATTGCCCGCCGCCATGCTGTGCAACATATCCACGTAATCGTCGGAATGGCTCGAACCCCCTGCCACCACCAGCGGCGCGTCCAGGCCGGACGACTGATATGCCTCGATCAGGTCGTGGCAGCCCTTCTCCGGCACCAGCCGTCCCAAATATAGTATATAGCCTCCCGGTTCGAGCCCGAGGTCGCGCACCAGCCGGCTTGCGCGGGGACGGCTGACGAAATCCACACCGTTGGGTATGTAGACCGTATCGCGCCCGTAGCGCTCGCGGAAATACCGCTTGAGCTCCCGCGACACGACGATGGTGCGATGGGGGAAGACGGCGGAGGCGCGCTCCCCGGCCTTGAGGATCGACCGGGCCCCGCTGCCCCACTTGTCGCGCTGCCAGTCCAGCGCGTGAACCGTAGCGACTATCCGCGCCCGGGAAAGGCGCGGCAGGAAGCTGAACAGCGACGGCCCGATGCCGTGGTAGTGGATGATGTCGAAGCCGCCTCCCAGGGCCGCCAGAGAAGCGGCGCCGGTGTGGATGAAGGCGTCCATCCCCTTGGCGTTTATCGTGGGGGCGGCGCGCAGGTTCAGGCCCAGGTAGGGGCCCCTGACGGGCGAGTACCAGCCGCGCACGAAGATGGTCACATCGTGTCCGCGGTCGGCCAGCCGCGGGTAGAGCTCGTCGCAGTGCCGCTCGATCCCGCCGAACCGGGCCGGTACTCCCTTGGTGCCGATCACCGCGATCCTCATCTGATCACTTCATGACCTCGCGGCCCAGGAGAGCCCTGACCTTGCCGGAGGCCACCCAGGCCGCCACCCTGGCGGGGTTACGCTTGATCGCCGACCTCGCGGTGCAGACCATCCAGCAACCGATCTCGCAGGAGGCCACCTTGCGCCTGGCCTCGGCGGCCGCAGTCGAATCCCAGACGGCCTCGAAGGAATCCTCGCGCAGGTTCCCCAGGGGCAGGTCGAGGATGTTGCAGGTGTAGATACTGCCGTCGGGGCTCATGAAGAAGAAATCGTCGGCGGCGCGGCAGGTCAGCGGCCGGCCGTCGCCGGCGGCGAACTCGTACAGCCCGCGGCTGAAATACGCCCGCGCCCAGCGCTTGGGCTCAAGGCTCCTTAGCTCGCTGGCGGCGATCATGTCGACCTGGCGCCTCAGCCTCTCCAGGTCGACCCTGCCGACACCGGTGGTCTGGAAATAGTGGGTGGATTCCTGGGCCAGCGCACAGGTGAACTCGATGCCGAGCTCCCGGGAAAGCTGGTAGACCCTGTAAAAATCGTCGACGTTGTCGTCCACAACGGTGAACGCCAGGCGCAAATTGGTCATCCCCGCCTGTTGCAGCCCCCGGATGAACGCCAGGCACTTGTCGTAAGCGCCCTCGATTCCCCGGATGCGGTCGTGCACCGGGCCGATGCCGTCCAGCGACACCGCCACGCCGATGCCGGGGTCGATGGACCTGATCTCCTCCATCCGCTCGAGCATCCTGGCGGTGCCCAGCAGGGCGTTGGTGGAGATGATCGTCTGCGCCGACGGGCAACTCGTCCTGACCGCCCGCACGATGTCCTCCAGGCGCTTGTGTAGGAAGGGCTCACCGCCGCTCAGGTTGACGTACTTGAGCGAAGCAGGCAGTTTCTCCACCAGGGCGGGATCCAGGTCTGAGCTGTCCCCGCTCTGCCAGATGTTGCACATCAGGCAGCGGGCATTGCAGCGGTAAGTGACCGCGATGACGGCGTCGTATGGCTTGCTGATGGCTACTTCCTCTTCACCTGTTTGTAGGTTTCCATGATCTTCTCATAATGCACTTGAGGCGCATACTCCTCCTCGGCCATGGCCCGTGCCGCGTGGCCCATCTCGCGGCAGAGCTCCGGATCGTTCCAGAGCCGTTCCACGGCCGCGCCCAGTTCTTCAGCGTTGCCGGGGGCAGCCAGGAGGCCGGTCTCGCCCTCGCGCACCATCTCGGGGATGCCGCCGATGTCGCTGCCGATGACAGGCTTGCCGCAGGCGAAAGCCTCCAGCGCCGACATGGGCGCGTTCTCGAACCACTCCGACGGGATGCAGACGAAACGGCTCTGGCGCACCAGCTCCCGCACATCATCCTCATTGCGGAAACCGAGAAACTCGATGTTGTCGGCCCCCAGTTCCAGCGCCAGGGCGCGGACCTTGTGGTTGAGCATGCCTGAACCGACCACTTTGAGGCGCACATGGGGCAGGGCGGCCAGCGCCCTGACCAGCGTCTCCACCCCCTTCTCCTCGGAGAGGCGACCGCTGTAGAGGGCGTAGTCCCCCCCGCCGCCATCAGGGCTCCAGCGCGCAGTGTCGACGAAGTTGGGAATCACCTGCACCTTTCCCGGCTCGATACCACGGTCCAGCAGCTTTTTGGCGACGAAACGGCTCGGCGCGACGAAGCGGTCGATGCCGTCGACGTAAGCCCGCTTCAGGTCGTGGAAGAACATCTCCACCGCGCAGAGGACGCTGGCCCCGCGGGAATCCTTGACGCACTTGAGCCGGATGCAGGAACCGTAGTGCAACGGCCGGCAGCGCTCGCAGATGCCCTCCGGGTTATAGTGCCTGAGGGCGGGGCAGGTGAGCTTGTAGTCGTGGATGGTCATGACCGTCCCCACGCCACGGTCCTCCAGGGGAGGCAGGATCGACGGCGACAGGTGGTGATAGATGTTGTGCATGTGGGCGATATCCGGGTCGGAGAGGTCCGCCACCACGGAAACGCGGCTGCTGGACTCCTTGGAGTAGAGGATGCGGGAGGCGACGCCGATCCGCTTGATGAGCGACATCCGGTAGGGGTCGGCCAGCTCCACCGGGGAGACGAAGAGCGAGGAGTAGCGGGACGGCTCGTTGTCGCCGTCCTGCATGGCGAAGGGGATGATCTCGTGCCCCCGCTCCTCAAGCATGCGCGACAGCTCGAAGACATAGCGTTCGCTGCCGCCGCGCACCCGCCAGAACTTGTTGATCTGCATTATCTTCATTCCATCGCCCCTTGTTTGCCGGGTGCCAGCGACCCGTAGGTCTCCAGGGTCTGCGCCGCTATGCTGTCCCAGGAATACTTGCCGGCGACGCTGTTCCAGGCATCGCCCAGGCGCCGCCTGAGCGCCTCGTCGGCGGCCAGGCGTCCCATGGCCGCCGCCAGCCCCGCCTCGTCACCGGGCTCGATGATGATGCCGGCGCCCGCTTCTTCCACCATCGCCGGAAGGCCGCCGATATCGCTGGCGATCACCGGCAACCCGAAGCCCATGGCCACGTGCGCCAGGCCGCTGGTCGACGACTCCCGGTAAGGCAGCAGCAGCGCGTCGGCGGCCTTGAAATACTTATGTACATCGACGACGGGGACATGTCCCAGGTGGAGGCTCACCCGGGCGGCAAGGCCCTCAGCCTCGATCAGGCTGGCGTAGCGGTCGAAACCCTGACTGCCTGGGTTGCCGGCGACGACCAGGCCCACCGCCGGGCCGCCGTCCTCCTGCCGCCGCAGGCGCCCGAGGGCCCTGAGGGCGATGTCCAGGCCCTTGTAATCGTCGATATGGCCGAAGAACAGGTACCAGACGACGTCCGGGTCGAGGCCGAGCGCTTCCCGCGCCCGCTCCCGGTCGAGCCCTGGGTCGATGTCGAAAAAGCCGTATTCACCGTGGGGGATCACGCTGATCCTGTCCCGCGCGACTCCCAGTTCACCGGTCAAAAAGTCTGCTCCCCGTTGCGAATGGACGATGATGCGGTCGAACTGGCGGTAGTAGAGCCTGAACAGGAATGAGTGGTAGCTGCGCCGCCTGTGCGGCAGCCAGTCGTGCGCCGTGTACACCAGCCTCGTGCCTCTTCTCCTCTGTAATTTTAACAGGATAAGCTCCAAAGCGGGAAACTTGAGGGAGGCCTGGTAGTGGACGGTGTCAGGCCGGTCGTCCCGGTAGCGGCGCCAGAACCTCAGGATGTCTACCGGATACATGCGGGAGCGGCGGAAGAGCTTAACGACCGGGAAATCAGCCCGGAAGGCATCGAGCTCGTAGTTAGCGTTCGTGACCAGGGTGACTTCGGCCCCCGCGGCCGCTAGCGCCCGCGCCAGGCAGAAGCTGTAGTGGGTCAGGCCGCTGTTGCCGGTGAAGACGGCCAGCCATATCCTGGGCCCGCGCTTTGCCATCATGGCCTCCCTGCTATGCCGGAGAGGAACCCGCGGAGAGCGCCGGCCAGCCGCGGCCAGTCGTATCGGTCGGCGGCCAGGCGCGCGGCCTCCTCCCGCAATGCATCTGCCAGGGCTGGATCGTCGAACAGCCTCCTGACCGCGGCCGCCATGGCAGCGGGGTCATCGGCGATGAGCAGGTGGCTGCCATCCACCGCAGCCAGGCCCTCGGCGCCCTTGCTGGTGGAGACCACCGGCGTCCCCGCGGCGAACGCCTCCAGGATCTTGAGCCGGGAACCGCCACCATGGCGCAGGGGCACTACCAGCATGTCATGGCCGCGGTAGAGCGGTCTGACGTCCTCGACGAAGCCGGTGACCTCCACCCCGTCGAGGGCCGCCAGCGCCCTGACCGCCGGGGCTGGGTCGCCGCCGGCGATGGTGAAGACCGTGTCTGGATAGCGCTCGCGGATGAGCGGCAGCGCCTCGCGGGCGAACCAGCCCACCGCGTCGATGTTGGATTCGTAGCTCATCAGACCGATGTAGAGCAGGCGGTGGGCCGCCTCGCGGGGGGCGTCGAGGAGCTCCCGGTAGCTGGAGCAGTCGACACCGTTCTCCACCACCGCCGCCGGCAGTGAGGGCGCCATCCGGCTCAGGCGTTGACGGTCCGCGAGCGTCACCGTCACCGCGCCCTGCATGCGGGAGAGCATCCGCTTCTCGTAACCATGGGACCAGGCGGCGGTCGCACGCTTGAAGGCCCGCTGAGGCTGCGGGTAGGTAGCCGCCAGGGCGCGGGCCAGGTCGGACTCGATGTTGTGCAGCACCAGGACCCTGGGGCAGTCGATAACCAGGGAGTAGCGCGCCATGAAGAGGTGTTCCGCCAGGGCGACATCGAAGCCCTCGCGGCCGAGCCGCGCCAGGGCCGTGAAGATATCCCGCTCCCAGGAGAGGATGAACTCCGGCGGCACGCCGCCGGCCATCCTGCGCGCGTAGATGGAAAGCTTCTCGGCCAGGCTGTTCACCGGCTTGCTGACCACCGTCAGCCCCAGGCCGGCCTCCCTGACAGCCTCCTTCTGACTTTCCGTGGCCGGCTCCTCGCTCAGGCAGAAAAGATGCACCTGGTCCTCCCGGGCCAGTTGCCGGGCCAGGTTGAAAACGCGGATCTTGAGCCCCGAGGTGGCGGGGTACGGGATCACCGGCGAGCAGACGAGAATCTTCATCGCGACTCCCCGCCCCTCTCCGCGGCTGGCGCGCCGGCCGCGCCGAAACGCCCCCGCATGTAGTCGAAGAAGCCCGACCAGAGGGCAGCCAGGTACGGCAGCGCCCGCAGCCGGTGGGCCCGCGCCAGGGTCAGGCCCTGGCCCAGCACCAGGTAGCGCCACAGCCTCAGGGTCGTGAGCGACCAGCGTCCCGCGGCGGCATCCAGACGGTAGGCCTCCAGCAGGTTCCGCGTCTGGTAATAGTAGAAGCGCGGCCGGTAGGCCCCGCCCATGGAGCGCGAAACCCGGTGGCGGATGACCGAGGCAGGCTCGTAATAGCAAGTGACGCCCGCCCGCCGGGCGCGCAGGCAGAAGTCGACTTCCTCGGCATACATGAAGAAGCGCTCGTCTAAAAGGCCGATGCGCCCGAAGAGCTCCGAGCGAACGAAGAAGAGGCAGCCGGTGACATAATCCACGGGGCCAGGCTGGTCGAAGGAGCCGTCGTCGGCCTGGTCCTGCCCCCGGTGGCTGGTGAAACCGCGCCTGGGATCGACCTCGCCCCCGGCGAACCAGATAACGTCATCGGAGCCGTCATAGAGTATCTTGCCGCCGATGATGCCCGCCCGCGGTTCGGCCTCTGCCCGCGCCACGAGCGGCTCGATGAAACCCGGGTCCACCAGCGTATCGTTGTTGAGCAGGCAGACGTAGGCGGCGCCGGCAGCGAGCGCCGCCCGGATGCCCAGGTTGCAGCCGCCGGCAAAGCCGAGATTCTCCTCCGAGCGGATATGGACGGCGCCGGGGAACTCGTCCCTCAGGCGCTCACCCGAGCCGTCGCCGGAACCGTTGTCCACGACAGCCACCGTCAGATCGGGCCAGGTGGCAACCGCCAGCGACTCGAGGCAGTCGCGGGTATCCCCGTAAGAGTCATACACGACGAGGACGACCCAGACTGGCGCGGCAGGCGCACGGGACTCATCAGCCATGCCGGTATCGGCCGCCGGATTCAAGCGGTCCCTCCCCCGCCGTTCCGCAGCTGGCGAAAATAACCCATGTCATCCTTCGATATTACCCGAAAAAGAAGCAGCGATCCGATATAGACGGCTGCTGCGCCGGCGGCGGCGAGCGCCTGCAGCTCGCAACACTCGGATAAAGACCTCAAGACTGTCAGGGAGGCGAATGCTGCGGCCAGCGGCGCCGCGAACACCTCCCGCAGGCGCACCCCGCGCAGGAAGTAGGCGCAGAAACCGTAAAAGACGACGAAGCTGAGGACGTCGGCGAAAAGCGTGGTCATGGCCGCACCGATGGCCCCGTACGCCGGGATGAACAGCAGGTTCAGCCCGACGTTGGCCGCCAGGGACAAAAGCGACCATTTGGCCATGCGGCCCTGCACGCCCAGGGCGATATAGAGGTTGCCGAACAGGGTTGTCCCCACCATAAAGGGGACTGCGAGGCCAAGCACCCGCAGGATGTCCACCGAAGGCTCGAACTCTGGCGGGAAGAGCAGCCGGATGACCGGCGCCGACAGCGCCACCATCATGATGGCGGCGCCCAGGCCGGTCACCCAGATGTACTTGAGGGTTTTCTCGAAAAGGGTGAACAGCTTCTCCTTCGATGTGTTCTGGAAGCGCGACATCACCGGCAGGAGCGCATGGACCGCCAGCCAGCCGAACATGACCGGTATCTCGAAGAGCTTGTAAGCCGCCGCGTACCGGCCCACCTCGGCGTCGTCGCGCAGCCACTCCAGCAGCAGGATGTCCACCTTGTAGTAGGCGAGGCTGATGAGCTGCCAGTAGAGCACCGGGAACGACTCGCGCGCCAGGTGGGCGAAACTTTCCCGCGTCACGGACCAGCCGCCGCGCTCCCGGTCGAGGCGCCTGTAGAAAAGGGATGAATAGCCGAGCCGGACGCAGCTGGCGGCCAGGTAGACCACGGTCATGGCGGCGATGCCGCCGCCGGAGTAGAGCACCGCCACGCCGGCTGCGGTCAGGACCAGGGAGAAGATGACATCAGCCAGGGCGCTCAGATCCATGCGCTCGAAGCCCTGGAAGCCGGCCTCGATGGCAGTGGAGAGCGAGGTGGGGATGATCGAAAGGGTGGCGATCATCAGGGGCAGGAAGTAGTCGCCGCCGACCCCGCCCGCCAGTAGGATGACGAGCACCGCCAGCGCCACCATGACCGTGGTCAGCCCCCTGAGGAGCAGAGCGGACGCGAGAACCTGGTTGGCTTTCTCCCGGCGGCGGCTCACCTCGCGGACGATGATGTTGGCGCTGCCGAAATCGGCAGCCATGCCGGCGATCATCACCACGACGAGTATGACCGAATAGCGTCCGTAGCCGGCGTCAGCAAGCTTGCGGGCCAGAACGACATTGATCACCAGCCCCAGCAGTCGGCTCAGCGCCTGGTAGACAAACAGGTAGGAGATGTTACGGGCTACCCGCCTGACCTCACTCATGGCCGGCCGTCATCCCCGCCTTCCGGGGCGGCCGCGGACTCCGCCGGCTCCCCGCCGGGCAGTCGCGCCCGGCGGCTGGCTGCGACGATGGCCTCGATCATCCCGATGGTCACGGCGATCACGGGCACGGTACCGTATTCATAGAAGCGCGGTGCATAAAAACTCGCAGCCGAGAGGGTCAGGAGCGTGAACACGAGCGCCAGCAGCCCCGCCTGCAGGAACGGGTCGCTGACCTGCCGCCAGCTGAAGAACCCCCTGACAACGGCGACCGCCACCGCTATCAGGAGCGCCGCCAGCCCGATGAAACCGAAATAGACCCAGTACCACAGGTAGGCGTTATGGATGTACCAGCGGAGGTTGTCGAGCATGCCGGGTATCGGCGGCCGGTACAGCTCGGCGATGCCGATGCCGAACACCGGCTCGCGCCGGATGCTCTGCCAGGCGTAATCGTTCTCGACGTTCCTGCTGCTCAGGCTGAGGCTGGTGAAGGTCTCCTCGGCGAAAGCCGAACTGTAACGTTCGCTGATGGCGTCGACGTAGCTGCCGGTGGTGCCTGTGGCGATGGAGAACAGCACCAGCCCGACTCCGATCATTCCCAGCAGCCCCGCCAGCTTGAGCCGCACGCCCCTCTGGTTGAGCAGCATCGCCACCACCATCAGCCCCAGGATGGGGATGACATAGCTGCGGTTGAACTCCAGCAGGATCACCGTGAGCATCAGGAGGGTGACGGGGACAAGCAGCGCGAGGCGGCGGACAGACCAGGGGCGCAGCACCAGGTTCATCATTCCCAGCCAGAAGCAGATCTGCACTATCGAGCCGCCCGGGGCCCGCAGCCTGAGCACGGTAGGGTCGACGCTGGGGAACTCCACCGCCAGCGCTTGCCTCAGGCCGATCCACTCGAAGATGGCCAGGTCCGGCATGACCGCTTCCAGCAGGACCCTGAGGGCCACGAAGACGCCGATGCCGTACAGGCCGTAGAAGAACAGCCGCTGCCTCCTGCTGTTGTTGAAGAGTAAAAATACCGGCACGAACAGGGCGAAGAAACCCAGGCTGCGGTTGAAGGTGTAGACGTGGGAGAAGGCCCACTGGGGGAAACCCATCTCCACCAGGAAGACGATGGACTTGATCGAGATGACGCTCCCCAGCACAGTCAGCGACACGGCGACAGGAGACGTGAAGTAGTCGTGAAAGGCGCCCGGCGCCTCGCGCACCCGCTGGCGGATGGCGCCGGCTACCAGCACCAGCAAAAACAGCTCCGCGCCCCAGTAGACGAAGTTGGGGTCGACATAGTAGTAGAAGTGCTCCGGCGCCAGGATCGACGAAGTGTAGAGCAGGAAGACGAAGAGGGCGACCCGGGGGTAGTTGAAGGTCGCGCCCAGGGCCAACGCCAGCATGATAAGACCGATGACCGCGCTGAACGAGGTGTGCGAGGCAGCTACCGCGGCCACGGCACTCACCGCCAGCAAGAGCAGGAACGCCGCCGGCGACAGTCGTGCGGAAGCTGACGGCCCCGGGTTCGCGAGCCCGCCCCGGCCGTCCGTCACCACAGTTCCCTTTTCGTTGTTCATCTTCATGGCTTAACGCGGATCACAGGTAGCAGTCACTGAAACCTGCCTCGACGGCCGGTCCACGCGGCGTGGCCGCCCTGGTCAACGAATACAGCGCCGCCAGGGCGCTCAGCATGACTATACTCGGTTTATCATACAGAATCATCAAGTGTCCGCCGTGGAGGATGAGCGCCAGCGCCGCGAGGAAGATGACGCTGGCCGGCGCCCAGGGCGCTGTGGCGACCCTGTATGATTCACGCACAACCAAAAGCGCCAGGGCGGCCGCCATGAGCGCCCCGGCCCAGCCGAATTCCATGAGCCAGGTGAGCGGCAGGCTGTCCACGGCGTGGTGGTCGGTGCCTGGGCTGTTGAACGGCCCGACGCCCAGGGGGTTGGCCCGGGCGGTATCCCAGGCCAGGGGGTATGTTTCGAATCGCGTCGACAGCGAAGCCGAGCGCGCCTCCCACTGGTGCACCACCTGCGAGACGGGGTCCATCCTGCCCGCGTGGACCTCCACGCGGCTGATGACGGAGCTGTTGTCCTCGTCGACCACCCTGATGTCAGCGTTGTAGGGATGGCCCTCGAACAGCGGCTGGTCGAGATAGAAGGCGGCGTTGGTCCAGTTGCCGGTGTCGGTCTTGTTGATCCTGGGCAGGATGCGCCAGTCGTCCGTCTCGCCGGGTTCGCGACTGGCGGGCAGGTAGTCCACCCGCAGCACGCCCAGGCCCTCGTCCCGGTAGTGTACGACGACCGTCGCGGCGCCGGGGGCCTCGCCGAAGGTCTGCGCATCGACGTCGGCGTACACGTAATATTCCTGAGGCATGATCCCTTCCTCGCTGATGACCGTCGCCGCTCCCGTGCCCCGGGACCAGCGGACGCCCGATTCCTGGACCGAGCCCGTGAAATCGATGTAAGCCTCGCCCCTGGTCCAGTAGAGCGCCGCCAGGACGGCCGCTGCCACCAGCGCCGCCAGGGCCGCCCACTGCAGATAACGCCTCACCGAAGAACGGTAGAGCACCAGGGCAAGGGGGATGAAGATGAGCGCCGCCAGCAGCCAGGAGCCGCGGCTGAAAGTCAGGAAGAGCGAGCCCAGCAGGGCCGCGACGGTCGCGGCCATGGCCACCGGACGCCGCCAGAGCAGGAGCATCGCCAGGAGGACGGCAGCCGTCAGAACCGCCGCGGTGAAACCCGGATGGCCCACGAGGCTGCGCACCCGGTAGAACTGCCCGCTGGCGGAGATGCGGCTGTCGGCGCCGATGGCGGTCACCTCGATCGAGTCGAACAGCGGGTTGGCCTTGGCGGCGTACTCCACCAGGCCGAAGGCGGCGATCACCACGGCTGAAGCCACGATGCTGATGAGCACGGCGCGCAGGTCAGCGCGGTCCCTCACCCCCAGCTTCACAAGGAAGTAGACGCCCGCAGCCGTCACCAGCCAGTTGGCGGCGATGCCGAAGGTCTCAGGGGTGAAAAGCGCCCGCCCGGCATAAGCCAGGGCGAAGATGATGACGGCCGCATCGAGGGCGTCCAGGCGGGGGAGCCGGCGCTGGCGGACCATGCCGGCGATAAGCAGCAGCCAGGAAACGATGAACGCGGCGCGGAAGGGCGTCAGCATGAACGGTCCGAGCTGCCAGCGGCCCCAGCCCACCAGGTTGAACAGGTGGAGCATGCCCGCAGCGACCGTCAGCGACAGGGCCGCCCGCGTCACCAGCCGTAACAGGCGGTCGGGGTTGCTGGCGGCATGGTCATGGGCGATGGCCTCCTTGTCAGCGCCGACAGACATCACGCCGGCAGCCTTAACCGCCCAGCAGTTTCTTCTGGTAGATGCGCCGGAGGCTGTTGCGTGGCAGCAGGTCTATGCGGGCGCGGGCGAACTCGCGCTTGATCGGCAGGTGGTACGGGCACTCGCGCTCGCAGACGCCGCAGTTGTCGCACGCCTCCAGGCTGGGCCGCACCCCGCGGTAGCGCTCCCGGGCCCAGTCCCAGGAATGGTAACGGTCGAAGAACTCATACCAGCGCAGCATCTGCCTGATGTCGATCCCCTGGGGACAGGTGACGCAGGTCTCGCAGCGGCGGCAGAAGACCTTGAAACACCTTTTCTCCGACTCGGCGATGGCCGCCAGCCGCTCCTCCTCGCTCACCCCGCTGCCGTCCGCTTCCGCTGCGAGGTTCTGCTGCAGCTCCTCCAGGTTGTAGGTGCCGACGATGGTGCTGTCCGGACCCTGGTTGAAGACGTAGCGCAGCGCCAGGGAACTGTCCGCGGCGTAGCCGAAGATCATCGGCTTGATGGAGACGAAGCCGACCCCTCGCGCCCTGAGCGTCTCCATGAGGCCCTCGGCCGCCTCGCGGTCGACGATGTTGAGCGGAAACTCCACCACATCGAAGGCTGCCTGGTCCAGCGCCGTCATGACCGTCTCCACCTGGTGGGCGCTGATGCCCACGTGCCGGATGTAGCCGGCGCTGCGCATCTCGTCCAGGGCGTGGTAGGCGCCACCGGGGCTCATTATCTCCCTGAGCACCGACAGGGTCAGGACGTTGTGCAGCGAATAGACGTCGATGACGTCGGTGTTGAACTGTTCGAGGCTCTTGCGGATATCGCCCAGGGCCTCGTTCTTCTTGCGCTTGTGGGTGCTGGTCCCCAGGACGACCTGGTCGCGGAAGCGCCGCGCTGCCAGCCCGATCTTGTGCTCGCTGTCGCGGTACATGCGCGAGGTGTAGATCATGTTGACGCCGCCGTCGTGCGCCGCCTGGATGATGTCGTTGGTCTCGGTCTGGCTGATGTACTGGAACGGTATGCCGCCCAGTCCCAGCCGGGACACTTCAAGGCCTGTGTTCCCCAGGGTATTAAGCTGCATCGCTGCCTTCCTTGGTCTCGCCGGCTCCGGCCGCCCCCGGCCGGGCCGCCGCGCCGCCCTTGACGGCGAAAACGGTCATGGCGGAGGACCAGGGCGTGCCATCCACCAGCCGGCGGTAGAGGGACAGGGCCTTGACGGCGGCCCGGTCCGCCACGGAGGGAGCGTGTACCACGTCACCCTTGCGGCCCAGCCGCCGCTCCTTGAGATACTGCCAGTTCATCTGGCAATAATAAAGCGGGGTCTCGTATACCACCTCAGCCACCCGGAAGCCCTCGGACTCCAGCAGCCTGGTCAGGTTATGCTCGTCGAAGCTGTACAGGTGGCGCGGCGCCTCGTAGATGAACCAGTCCTCCCCCAGCAGCCTCGCCTCGGGGGCGGCGGCGTTCTGGGTGTAGATCACCAGCAGGGCGCCGTCGGCGGTGATGCGACGGATCTCGGCGATGGTCTCGCGGGGGCTCTGCACGTGCTCGAGCACTCCCCAGAGGGTCACCACGTCGAAGCTCGCGTCATCGAAGCCGGCGTCCTCCAGCTGACCGGCGCGGGCGTCGATGCCCAGCTCCTGGCTGGCCAGCTCCACCATCCTGTCGTTATAATCCACCCCGGAGACATCCCAGCCGCACTCCTTCATGAAGCGGAGGAAATCGCCGCCGCCGAAACCGATGTCCAGCAGGCGGCCGCCGGTGCGGTACCTGTCGATGCGCCCCTTGCGCGGACCCTGCAGGCGGCCGAGCTCCTCCATGCTCTTCTCGGTCATGCCCGCCGCCTTGTTGTAAAGGTCGTAATCTTCCTGGGGGTAGAAACGCCCCATCTCCTCGAAGCCGGGGCGCGGGCTGATGTAAACCAGGCCGCACTCCTGGCATTTGACCAGGGGGAACTCGCCCTCGATGCCGAAGAGGCGGTCCCTGGCCATGAAGAGCAGGTCCTGGTGGCGGCCCCCGCAGATGTCGCAGGCGTTCCCCTGGCTCACAACCAGCCCCTGCCCGGCGCCTGGTACCAGACGTTGCGCGTGTAGGCCCAGTAGTTGCAGTCGCGGCAGAGATCGATCTCGTCCCATCTGCCTTCCTTGTGCAGCCGGCGGTAGCGTTCCATCCCGGGGCCCTGCCAGATCTCCTCGATGCTCTGCTCGTTGAGGTCGCCGATGATGCCCAGGTGGTTGAAATCGACGTTGCAGAAACTGACCTTGCCGTCCCAGTTGATGGAGAACGAGTTGAACAGGTAGGTGCAGGGGTAGCGTTTTCCGGGCAGCTGCATCAGGCTCTGGACCTCGGGCCGGTGCCCGCCCCAGTTGATCGCCGGTATCAGCAGCACGTCGACGTCGTGCGAGCCCCATTTCTCCTTGAACAGCCCGATCTCGTCCCTGGTCTCCGCCATGACTATGAGCTGCACCTTGACCTTGGGCCAGACGTAGCCGCGCTCGGCGCGCATGGCGAGGAAGCGTTCGATGTTGCCGACGACCTGGTCGAACTTGGTCGAGCCGCGCACCTGCCTGTAGGTCTCGGCGGTGGCCGCGTTGACGCTGAAGAGGAGCACGTCGAGCTTCGAGTCGAGGATGCGCCCGGCCTTCTCCTCGTCCAGCAGCAGGGCGTTGGTGTCCATGTTGAGCAGGGTGCTGGGCGCGACGGTCTTGATGTGGTCGATCAGGTCGAAGATGTGCGGAGCCATCAGCGGCTCACCGTCCTTGTGCAGCCTCACCTCGGCGGGCGCGTGCCGCGAGATCTCATCGGCGATCTTCCCGAACAGGCCCATGTCGATCTCGCCCACGGGGCGGGTCAGGTCCTTGCGCGGACACATGTTGCAGCGCAGGTTGCACTGGTTGGTGGGCTCTACGTTGATGCGCGAGGGGAAGCCGGTGACGATCTCCTCTCCCCTGAGCGCCTTGTTCTTTATGAGCGCCTTGGCGCTACCGCCCTTGACGAGCGTCTTTACCTTTCCTTTTACGGACATGCCGTTGCCTTTCCGTTACGGGCGCGGCCGACGGCCGCTCGCAAGCAGGCCTGCCTCTGTCGATCACGGGAATCAGCCTGCTGGGTATATTCTACCAACCCGAAGCGCCAAACTCCCAACCCTGCGGGGCGGAAGCGGCTACGCGATGGGCTCGAAGGTCCCCTTCTTGAAGGTCTTGAACAGCACCCACTCCAGCGGCAGGCGGTAAAAACCTGTCCTGGCCCTGGCGAGGGCAAGCCCGTGCACGAGCCTGAAGGGCCATTTCTTCGGGCCGCTGGCGAAATGCTGCTGCATGTAGGAGCTTGGGTAGGCGAAGGGCAGATAGAACCCGTTTACCTTCTCGATCATCTGGCGCTCCCAGGGCTCCACCCACTGGCTCTCCATCATCGTCGCCGGGTTGTAGTCAGCCCACTCCTCCAGGGAGCGCGGCTCCTTCATGCCGTACTGGACGGAGAGGTCGTAGAGGGGCGTCCCCGGATAGGGCGTGAAGACGAAGATCTTGGTGCGGATATCGGGGTGGATCTGCTTCAGCTTCTCGATGAAATCGAGCAGGTCCTGGGTGGTCTCCTCGGGAGGGGTCCCCGGCGCGTGCGGGAACCCGGTGATGAAGGTGAAGGTGCCGCCGATGCCGTAGTCGCGGCAGACCCGCGCTGTCTTGAGGTGGTCCTCGGCGGTGGCGCCCTTGCTGATCAGCTCCAGCACCGGTCCCGAAGCCGACTCGGCGCCGACGATGACGCGCTTGCAGCCGCTCTCGCGTATGAGCTCGAGCACCTCGGGCTTGTAGCGGTGGAAAGTGTCGGGCCTGGCCGATGCTACCCAGCGGATCTTGAGGCCGTTGGCGATGAAACCCTCGCAGATGGCCTTGACCCGCTTCTGGTTGGCGAAGAAGTTGGCATCGCTGAAGTTGACCTGGTCGAGGTTGTAGGTGCGCACCAGCTCGGTGACCTCCTCCACCACCCGTTCGGCATCGAGGCCGGTCCAGCGGCGCTTGTAAAGCTGGGCGTCGGCGCAGTAGCCGCACTTGCCGGGGCAGCCCTGGCTGGAATGGAACTCGGTGGTGCGGATCGACTCGTGGTTCTCCTTCATGTTGAGCCCGATGGCGCGGTTGACGTCCAGCAGGTGATACGGCGCCCGCTCCACTTCGTTGATATTGGTCAGCGGCCGCGGCTCGTTGACCACGATCCCCTCCGGCGTCCAGTAGGCGCAGCCCAGGACCTCTTCCGGGGGCTTGCCCGCCGTCAGGCTCTCGATGATCTCCTTGAAGGTCACGTCACCCTGGCCGATGCAGACGATGTCGCAGGCCAGGGATTCACAGGTCTGCTCCGGGAACAGCGACGGGTGGTAACCGCCCCAGACTATGGGCACGTCCGGCGCCGCCCGGCGGATCCTGTCGGCCATGGCGATGCCGCGCTTGATCTGGTATCCCGTGATCGAACTGATGCCGACGCAGACGGCGTCGTCCAGGTTCCTGAGCACCTCGTTCTCGTAGTCGGGGGTTACCCGCTCATCCACCAGGACCAGGTCGTACTCCCCCTCCAGCGGCGCAGCCACCACGGCGATGGCCAACGCCAGCTCGATGCGGTAGTGGCCGTATGCCGGTGTCGGGAAGAACAGCACCACCTTCTTCTTGCCCCTGCGATCATACCTCTTCATCCTGTCGCTCATACTCTGGCTTCCATCTCCTTTACTGTCGTCTGCCTGCCCCCTCCCGCCAGCCCCTCGGCGAACAGGAACATGTTCGAGCTCTCCATCCGGGCTGCGAGCGCCCGTCCCAGGGGCCTGCTCACCAGCTCCAGCGCTGCGGGAAGGTGGAGCCTGTAGGTCGGCATGCGCTCATGCTGCGCGCGCAGCCGGTTACGGGCCCGCTGGTAAGCCCAGACGCCGCTATAGCTAGCATAGCTGATCGGCCTGAAAAGCGAACCCTTGAGCTCGAACCCAGTTTCGGCAAGGAGCCTGAGCATCGTATCGTACGAGAAACTGTAAAAGTGCCGCGGCGTATCGAAGCCGAGCCAGTACCTGCCCAGCAGGCGCGCCTCCAGCCCGCGGTTGAAGCACCAGAGGGCCATAAGTCCGCCGTCCCTGAGAATCCTCCTGACCTCCTCCAGGAACCGCCGCGGGTGCGGCACGTGCTCCAGCACGCCCATCACCGTCACCGCATCGAAGCTGTCATCCTCGAAGCCGATGTCCTCCAGCTCGCCGATGTGCAGCGTGATCCCGTGCTGCTCCCGGAAATGGTCAGCCAGCGGTTCAGCAACCTCGGTGCCGGCGGCTTCCCAGCCGAGCTGCTTCATCTCCGGCAGGAATGGGCTGTTGCCTGTGCCGACGTCGAGGACGCGGCCAGGGTCACGCTCCATCAGGCGGTCGATGACCGGCTGGTAGTGGGCGAGCGGCTGGCTACAGCCGTCGCTCATGCAGAACGGGTATTCGTTCTCGTAATAGGCCGCTTTGGCCCTGCCGCCGGGACGGGGGTTGAGGTAGACAAGGCCGCACTGGCGGCACTCCACCACCGGGTACTCCCGGCCGTCACCGTAAAAGACCTTGTCCCGGGCCATGAAAAGTTGCCGGTTGCTGTCTGCGCCGCAGATGGCGCAGGAGACCTGCTCAGCTTCACCCGGTATGTCACTCAAGACAGCCATGGGTCGCGGCGGCCTCAGGTCAGCCCCAGCCTGCTGGCCAGCTTCTGCTCCCAGGGCAGCCCGTAGAAATTATGGCCGACCCGGAGCCTGCATACTGCGGTGAACAGATGGTAGAAAGGCTTGATGCGGCTGCGGGCGACCTTCTCCCGCGCCAGCTGGTTGGGATAAGCCCAGGGCAGGTAGAAATCCGCGATGCGCTTGACCCGCTCCTTCTGTGCCTTGGTGATCCAGGGCGTCTCCACCGAACGGGCATCGTAGACGGCCCACTCCTCCAGTGAATCGGGCATGCGGTAACCCTGGTCGACGCCCAGCCGGGTCAGGAACGTCCCTGGGTAAGGCGTGAAGAACAGCGTGGTCGTGCGCGTATCGGCATAGATCTCCTTGAGCTGCTTCATGAAGTCCAGCGTCACCTGCATCTGGTCCCAGGTCTCGGTGGGAAAACCGAAGATGAACACGTAGGAAGGCTGGATGTCGTGTTCGCGGCAGCGCCTGGTAGCCGCCAGCACGTCACCGGCCTCGTTGCCCTTCTTGATCAGCTCCAGGATCTCGTCGTCGCCGGACTCGGCCCCCATCATGAATTTGGTGCAGCCGCTGTCGCGGATGAGCGTCAGGTCCTCGTCTTCATAGGCGAGCACCTGCGTCGGCCTGATGGTGGCGAACCACTCGAAACTGCGGGGGGAATCGCGAAAGCCGCGGCAGATCTCGCGCACACGGCGCTTGGAGGCGAAGAAGTTGTTGTCGTCGAAGAAGACGCGTTCCAGGTCATAGCGCTCCACGAGCCCGGTCACCTCGGCGATGACCCGTTCTGCCTTGAGCCCCTTCCACTTGCGGCCGTAGGCCTCAGGGTTGGAGCAGAAGCCGCACTCGTGCGGGCAGCCGAAGCTGGACACGTAGCTGATCGACCGGTGTTCGTCGCCGTGGTAGCGGCGGTTGAACTCGATGTAGCGCTCCACGTCGACGAGGTCATAGGGCAACGGCGGGAAGTCGTTGATCTCGGCGACCTTGCGGTCCGGGTTGTGGACGACCTCGGCGCCGCGCTTCCAGGTGATGCCCTCGATCCCCTCGAGCTCCATCCTGCCGTCGAGCCAGGCGGCGATGTCCAGGCAGGCCTGTTCCCCCTGGCCCCGCACTACCAGGTCCAGGCGGCTGTCCCGGGCCGTCTGGTCCGCCAGCAGCGAAGGATGGTAGCCGCCCCAGATGACCGGCTTGTCCGGAAAACCCTGCTTGACGGCGGCCGACACTTCCAGGCCGTCGGCGATCTGGTAGCCGGTCATGGAGCTGATGCCGAGGGCGTCGGCTTCCTTCATGGCGGCGATGACCCGGTTGCGGTAATCCGGTTCCACGCGGGCGTCGATGACCTCCACTTCGATGCCCTTCTCCAGGAGCGGCGCCGCGCAGGCCAGCAGGCTCAGGGGCGGGCTCACCTTGTGCTTGTTGTTCTTGTTGGTAAGAGGGAAGAAAAGGACGAATTTCATGGGCGGCTTCCTCTCACACCGTCACCTTTCGACAATATGACTCGATCATGATTCCCTGACCGATCCGGGGAAGCAGGCGTGCTGCCGGCGTGATGACCGCCTTCCGCAGGAAGCGGTCCAGGAACGTCCCGGGGAACTCCCGGCCGCGCCGGTTCTCGATGCTGCGCTCGGTCACGTACGAACTACCATAGTGTAGCAAATCGACCTGTCTGAATCGATGCTTCTCCAGCAACCGTTCGAGGGTCGACGGGGTGAAATGCCAGACGTGCCGCGGCGCCTCGGTGTTGAACCAGTCACCCTTGAAGAAGCGCGCTTCCCAGGAGTCGATGTTATGGGTCTGGACCACCAGCAGGCCGCCGTCGGAAAGGTTCGCGAAGCAGCGTTCGATGAGTGCGCCGGGGTCGTCCACGTCCTCGATGACGCCGAAGAGCGTGACGCAGTCATACGGGCCGCCCCATTCGACTTCGTGCTCGGCGCCCGCCACGACATCGAGCCCCAGGCGCTCCCGGGCGTAGGCGGCGACGCCCTCATGCAGCTCGATGCCCTTCACCTCCCAGCCGCGGCGCTCCATGCCCAGCATGAAGTAGCCGTCGCCGCAGCCCACGTCCAGCAGCCGTCCCGGCCGCTGGCGGCGGACTACCTGGCCGATCTGGGCGCTGAAACGGCTGATGCGTTCCCCGGGGTCCGCCTGCTTGCGCCCCAGGGCCCAGTCGAAGAGGGGGTACTCGTCAGCAAAGGCCTGCCGGCGCGCCTCGAAGGGAGGCCGCGGCGACATCCTCAGGGTCGAGCAGGTGTCACAGCGGACATAACTGAAAATCCCGGGACCGCCCAGCAGCGTGTCCCTGGCGGTCCAGGCCGGCGTCGCGGCAGTCCCGCCGCAGACGGCGCAGGTACCGACCTCTTCTGCGGCGGATGCGGTTGTCTCTCCCATGCTCCCTGCCACCGCTACCGCCGTTTCGCCCTTTGCTTCTTGATCCGGTACTCGATGGGGTAGTCGAAGTTGCGGTGGCCCACGCGCCAGGAGGCCAGCCGGTGCATCAGGTTGTAAGCGAGGGCCTTCGGGCCCCCGGCTTCCATCTTCTCCCTCAGCTCGGGCCCTGGCGAGGCAAAAGGCATGTAGAAGTCGATGACCATGTCGACCCTTTCCTTGTAGGCCGGGTTGACCCAGGGAGTGTGCAGCTCGGTCAGGTCGAAGTCGGCCCAGCCCTCCAGCCGGTCGGGCGGCGTGAAGCCGAGCCGGATCGCCTCGTCATACATGGGCGCGCCCGGGTAGGGCGCGAAGAAGAACCCGTGCACCTCGAAATCCTCGTTGACCGCCTTGATGCCCTCGATCATCCTCAGGGTGAGTTCGATGTCCTTCTCGGGCTCACCCGGGAAGCCGAACATGGTGGTGAAGCGCGCGATGATGCCCAAACGGTCACACAGCCGCGCCACGTGCAGCGTGTCCTCCACCGAGGTCTGCTTGCCGATCTGCTGCAGCGCCTGCTGCGACCCCGACTCGGCCCCCAGGAGCAGCCGCCGGCAGCCGGCCCTGTGGATCAGCCGCCGCAGGTCGTCGGGGAACTCGATGAACTGCTTGGTGCGCACGTCGGCGGCCCACTTGACGTCCAGGCCCCGCTCGATGATGCCCTCACAGATGGCCCGCACCCGCTTCTTGCTGACGAAGAAGTTGGTGTCGGCGAAGTCCAGGGCGTCGACGCCGTGGTTCTCCACCAGGTCGGCGATCTCGTCCACCACCCGCCCGGCAGAGAAGCCGACCCAGCCGCGACCATACATGGAGGTCTCGGCGCAGAAGCCGCAGCCGAAAGGACAACCCTGGGACGAGAAGAATTTCATCGTGCGCCGCCCCAGGTCCGGGACCATGTACTTCTCGATGTCGATGAGGTCGTAGGGCGTCGGCGGGAACTGGTCGATGTCCACCAGCTTGGGGTACTCGCCGATCACCCGCTCGGCGCCGCGCTTGAAGCAGATGCCTGGGATGCCGTCGAGCTCCTCCCCCGCCTCGAGCCGTCGCGCCAGCTCCACGGCCGCCACCTGTCCCTGGCCGCGGATGACGATGTCGATGTAGTCCTCCGCCAGGGTCTGCTCGGGGAGCATGCTGGCGTGGTAGCCGCCCCAGACCACCGGGACGTCGGGCAGGGTCCGCTTGATCTCCTTCGAGATCGCCACGGCGTCCCTGATCTGCATGCCGGTCATCACCGAGAGGCCGACGTAGAGCGCTCCCCGCGCCGCCTCGATTATTTCCGGCAGGTGAGGATGGATGACGCGCCCGTCCACCAGCTCCACCTCATACCCGGCCTCTCGCACGGGACCGGCTATCGCCATGAGGGGCAGGGGGGCCCAGACGTTGCTCTCGCGCTTGAGGCGCGGGAATACCAGCGCTACCTTCTTGCTCATAAGCCTTTCCTTGTGTATGCCGCCGCCCTACAGTCCGGCCTGGCGCAGCTGTTGGGGGACCGTCCCCGGCCCCATCACGGTGTCTACGTCACCCTGGCCCACCGTCCCCTGGACGATGGCGAAGGCGGGGGCAACGCTGTTGTTGCTGAAGTAATCCAGATAATACCGCTTCGAGATGATGATCAGTACATCATCGGTCAGGTCGGCCTCATGCTCCACATGGACGTAATGCACTTCACCCCCGTCGATACGGTACCAGAGGTGCATGCCGGCGGGGCGGCCGGCGGCGGGCTCGTGCGTGAGCGCGGCCAGGTAACGGATGACCGCCCCCTCCTCCAGGTCCGGCAGGCGCACGCGCCCGAAGTCGGCCTCCGCCTGGTCCTTGCGCTTGACGATGGGCAGGATGTGCGGCCCGTCGTCACCCCAGGTGGGGACGTAGCGCAGGGATACCGCGAAGTTGGTCTCCTCAGACGGGTTGCCGATCTCGAACAGCGAACAGGGACGGAAGGCGGCGTAGTCGGGGAAACCCAGTTCGAGCTCGCCCGCCACCCAGAAATCAGACGCGGTATCGAGGCCCACCAGCTCGTTGCTCACCCGCACGTCGGTGTCCGGCCGGAGCGAGCGCGAGGCGTGCGGCGCGGCCGTGTCCTCAAGGGCCACCACCGGCTCTCCCGCGTCCATCTCCTCGCCGCGATCGATGAACATGCCCGTGCCGGCATCGATCTCGACATACTCATCCTCACCGCGGGAAGCCTCGCCGCGGTAGACCCTGTATCTCACGGCGCCGGGGTCTTCATCCCAGGTGAGCACCGCCTTGCGGTTGACCCAGTCGGTCTTCGCCCTGCCTTCGATGGAGGCGGGGCTCTCGTTGCCCTCGGCGTCCACCGAGCTGACCCGGTAGAAGTAGGTCCTGTCCACCTCCAGGCTCGATCCCTGGAAGGTGAGACTCAGCGGCCAGCCACCGGGTATCCGCACCGCACCCAGCGAGACCGCGGCGAACACCAGCAGCGGCAGCCCCACCACCGGTCCGAGGATGATCCAAGCCACCCGGCGGCGCACGATGCCCCGGGCGAGCACGTAAACCGAGACGACCGCCGCCGTGGCGCCGAACAACGCCAGCAGCGCCCCCTTCACCAGCATGCGGGCGCCGGTGCTGTTGGGCTCGACGTAGAAGTTCTGCGGCGTCGCCGCCGTCACCCATGCGCCCAGCTCGTCGTCGCCGTCGAAATAGGGCGTGTAATAATCCTTCTGCTCCACCAGGAAGCCGTCCAGGCTGCAGGCGCCGGTGAAGCCTTCCCCGGCCACCTCCAGGCTATAGGAAGCCGTGCCCGCCGGCAGGTCGAAGACCAGGTCGCGGATGCGCTGCCAGCCGTCAGTGGCGGCAGTCACCTGGGTGGCGGCTTCGCCGATGACCTCGCCGCCCTCCCCCAGGGCGCTGATCCTGACCCTGAGCGCGCCGGCCTGTAGCCCGGAGCAGTCGCAGTCGAAGGAGACGGCGCGGACCGCTCCCACGAACTTGGTAGTGGACTCACGATAGGCCGCCGCCACTGGCACCGGCTCCCGGAGCGCGGCAAAGACGCCGGAGGCGCTCTCGCCGCTCACCCTGAGGGAACTCTCCCCCCGGCTTGCCGTCTCCCGGACGATGGCCGCCCCGCTTCCCAGCTCCCAGCCCTCGCCCTCGAAGCTGGGGTCAACGACCTCGTTGACCCCGCCCTTGTAGGTGGCCAGGCCTTCGCCGGGGATGACGCGCGCGGCCCCCGTTATCCTGATGTCATCGCGCGCAAGCGGCTTCCCGCCGGCCTCATAGGTATCCTGACTGAAGTCAGCGAGGAACTTCAACTCTCCGGCCGCGCTGCCATTCGCTGCGTCACCGCCATCCTGAAGTCCGAGGGACATGGGCGCCAGCGCCCCGGCCGCCAGGACCAGGACCAGCATCGCCGCCAGGATAAGTTTGGCCCTCACTGCTCTTGCCATCAGCCCCTCCCTGTTGATTTTTGAGAATCAGTAGCCGCGCAGGGCGTCGATCTGCGAGCCCACGCGGCGCAGGCGCTTCATCTGAAGCAGCCGTTTCATGATGAGCCATTCAAAGGGTAACCCGTAATAGTCGAACCTGCAACGCAGCAGCGACAGCCAGTGCAGCGGGTAGAGCGCCAGTTTCCACCTGAGCCGGCGCATGCGCTCGCGCTTCTGCTGGTTCAGGTAGGCGAAGGGGAAATAGAAATTGTTGCAGCGCTCCACCAGGTCCTTCTCCTGCTCTGTGATCCAGGGCGTGCTGACGCTGGTGGATTCCCAGGAAGCCCACTCCTCGGTGGTCTGTGGCCTGGGGATGTCGAGACCCCCGGTCATCTCGTAGAAAGGCGTTCCGGGGTAGGGCGTGGCGAAGAAGGTGACCGTGACCACGTCGGGGTGCACCGCCCTGAGCCTCTTGATCAGTGACAGCGTCTGCCGGATCTCGTCGCCCTCCACGTCCAGCTCCCTGGGGAACCCTACCATGAAGGCGTAGACGCCCTTGATGCCGGCCTGCCTGAGGATCTCGTTAGAGCGGAGCGCCTTCTCGGGAGTGGTGCGCTTGTCGACGATGTCGAGGATCGTCTGGGACCCGGACTCGATGCCGATCTCCATGGTGGCGCAGCCCGCGTCTTTCATCAGGCGGGACATGTCGGGTGTGATGCGCACCACCTGGTCGGCCCTGCCGGTCACCGTCCAGGTGATCCGGATGCCCCGCTCGATGAGCAGCTCGCAGATCTCGCGCACCCGCTTGAGGTTGGCGGAGAAGTTGGCGTCGGCGAAGCTGACGTGCTCCAGGCGGTAGCGTCGCGCCAGTTCCTCCAGCTCGTCGACCACCTTCTCCGCTGAGCGCCCGCTCCACTTGCCGAAGACCTTGGGCTCGACGCAGTAGCCGCACTTGAAGGGACAGCCCTGGCTGGAAAGGTACTGGATCGCTCGCCGGCCCCGGTTCATGCGGAAGAAACGCTCGATGTCCAGCAGCTCGTAGGGCACCGGCGGGAACTCGTCCAGGCTCGCCATGGGGCGGTCGGGGTTGCTGACGATGGTCCCGGCAGCATCGCGCCAGGTCACCCCGGCGATGCCGTCGAAACCCCGTCCCTCCTCGAGGCGGGCCACGATCTCCTGGAAGGTCTTCTCCCCCTGCCCCCGCACGACGGCGTCCACGTAGGGTTCGGCGGCAGTGAGCTCCGGCAGCAGGGTCGGGTGGTAGCCACCCCAGATGACCGGCATCTCCGGGTAACGTTCCTTGATCCGGCGGGAAAAACGGATGGCGCCCTTGAGCTGGTCGCCGGTGATGGTGCTCACGCCCACGCAGAGAGCCCCCTCGGCGGCAGCGAGCAGCTCCTCGTCGGCGTCCTCGTGCAGGCGCTCGTCGAAGAGGACGACCTCGTAGCCGGCGGCGTGTACCGGGGCGGCTACGGCCATGATAGACAGCGGCATCTCCACCGAATATCCCCAGTCCCCCAGAGGGTTCGGCGAGACCAGCACCAGTTTCGGTTTTTTCACTGCCTCATCCAAAAGTAATGCCACCTCGTGCCGCGGCCGCGCAAGCCGCCGGGCGCTCTGCTGCTGCGCCGGGCGTCACTCCCGCGGCCGCTCGTTTCAGGAATCGATGAAGTCGCGATGCCAAAGTTCGAAGATGAGCAGCATCCAGACCTGCCAGACACCCTTGCCCGTGCGCTCGTGGCGTTCGATGAACGCCTTGAGGTTGTCGGCGTTGAAATATCCCCGGTCGAGGGCGCGCTCCGACAGCAGGGTCTCGTTGGCTTCCCGCCGCAGGTGCCCCTGGAGCCAGGGCGTGACCGGCGCGGCGAAGCCGGACTTGTCGCGGTAGATGGTGTCATGCCGCAGGATCCCCTCCCCCATCTTCTTGAGGATGTACTTCGACTCCGTCCCTTTCAGCACCGCGTCGTCGGAGAGGCTCGCCGCGAACTCGACGAAATGATGGTCGAGGAACGGCGTCCGCGCCTCCACGCCGAAAGCGGCGCAGGTGCGGTCGAGGATGCGCAGCATGTTGGGCATCATGTTCTTCATGTCCAGGTACATCATGCGGTCGATGGTGGTGCTCGCCGGCGCGTTGATGAAGCCGTCGATATAACGCTGTTCGGTGGAGTAGCCGCCCAGCTCGGAGACGACCGCCGGCGAGAACAGCTTCATCTTCTCCGCCGGGGCGAAGGTGCTGGCTATCCTGAGCGCCCGCCGGGCCGATGGCTTGCCCGCTTCCAGGAACAGGCTCTTGAGCGGCTGCGGCCCGAAGAAGCCCTTCATCTCCCTCACGACCCCGGCGGCGGCCACCGGGTTGAGGCGTTTGACAGCCCGCCCGAACCTGTCCCCCATGTCGGCCATGATGTAACGGTTATAGCCGGCCAGCAGCTCATTGCTGCCCTGGCCGCCCAGCACCACCTTCACCTTCCTGCCGGTGAACTCGTTGAGGATGTAGAAGGAATGGATGCCGGGGCTCACGGTCGGTTCGTCGACGAAGCGGATGACCTCCAGCATCGTCTTCAGGAAGGTGTCGGCCTCGGGGTAGACCTCGATCTCCTCGTAGCGCACGCCCGCCTTCTCGGCGGCGTTGAGGGCGAAGTTGCGCTCGTCGTACTCCTTCTCGCGGAAGCCGGCCGAGAGGGCGATGATGCGGTCCCGGTCGATGTCGGCCGCCAGCGAGGTGATGAAACTCGAATCGATGCCGCCGCTGAGGTGGATGCCGATGGGATCGACGTCGGCGAACTCCAGCTCCACGGCGTTCTTGAGGATGGCCAGGCCCCGGGCGGCGGTCTCGGCCTCGTCCCAGGCATGGTCCGGCTCGAAATACATGTCCCAGTAAGTCGAGACCCTGGGACTGCCGGACCCGTCTACCACGCAGATGCATCCCGGCGGCAGAGCCATCACGTCCCTGAACATCGTCTCGCCGTCGAAGACATAGGACAGGCCGAAGAAGTCGCTCATGGCCCTGGCGTTCACCCGGCGCCTGACGGATGGATCGGCCAGCACCGCCTTGATCTCGGAGCCGAAGATGAACGAGTCGCCGGTGTCGGCGTAATAGAGCGGCTTGACGCCGATACGGTCCCGCGCCAGGATGAGCTTGCGGTTGCGGTCGTCCCAGAGCGCCAGCCCGTACATGCCGTTGACGCCGTCCAGGAATTTCTCTCCCTGCTCCTCATACAGATGCACCAGCACCTCGACGTCCCCGGCGGTGCTGAACCGGTGTCCCCGCGACTCCAGCCCCGCACGCAGCTCGGCATGGTTGAACACGCGCCCGTCGCAGACGATGGTGACCGCACCGTCCTCACTGGTAAGCGGCTGCGGCACCGACACCGCCGACGGTATCCGCAAAAGGTAATGGATGAGTCCCACCTGCTTGCCGGTGAACAGGCCCTTGTCGTCCGGCCCGCGGTGGGCTATGGTCGCCCCCAGGCGCTCCAGCTCCGCCGCCGTCACCGGGGTTTCTGTCCGGTTATGGATCCCCGCGATACCACTCATGAATCGGCACCCTCTTTTCTAGTCGGCTGTCAATCCGGCTGTTTTCTCGACCTGATGGCGCCGGGGCTCCGGCTCTCCCTCTCCTGACGCCATTTCTTCGGGTTCAACCTGTAAACAAAAGCCCTCAGCTGCTCGAAGGGCGGAAGCTGGGACAAAAGTGACAGGCGCATGTCCTTGCCATTGTACCAGAGCGCGTGACAGCTGGCGCACAGGGGCAGCTCCTCATAGCGCCTCTCCTTCAGCAGCCTGCGGTGGCGCTTCATCTCCTCACCGTTCCAGACATCCATGATCGTCTCGCGGCTCAGGTCGCCGAAGATCTGACGGCCGTTGAGGTCGGCGCTGCAGCCGACGACACGGCCGTCCCAGGCGACGCTCATGGCCGACCAGAACACCTGGCAGGGGTAGTATCGTTCGCCGGTGTCCACGCTGATCTCGCCTTCCTTCTCGCCCCGCCAGTCATGGGGGTTGCGGAAGGAGAACTCGTCGACGGGCAGGCCGTCGAAACGGGCGATGAAGGCCGGGTCGATGAACTGGCGCGGGTTCTCCTTCAGCTTGATCATCTGGAAGGAGACATAGGGCCTGTCCTGCCCCCGCTCTTTCTTCAGCTCCAGGAAGGCCATGATGTTGGCGACCACCTCGTCGAAATCGGCGCCCACGCGCATCGCCTCGTACTCCTCCCTGTTGTCGCCGTCGATGCTCACCCCTAAAAAGTCGAGGCCCGCATCGAGGATCTCCTCGGAGCGCTCCCGGGTCAGCAGGCAGGCGTTGGTGTACACCCGCGACTCCAGACCCTTGTCGTGGACGTAGCTGATCATCTCCGGCAGCCGTTTGTGCAGGAGCGGCTCGCCGCCCAGGAAAAGCGCCACCTCGTACACCCCCGCGTCCCAGGCCTGGTCGATGACCCGCCGGAACAGCTCCAGGTCCATCATGCCGCGTTTGCGGCTGCCGTCGATGCTGCAGTGGTAGCACTTCAGGTTGCAGGCATTGGTCGGTTCGACGTTGAGATAAAGAGGACCGTTAGGAGGCTCGACTGTGCGGCGCAGGTAATGGTATCGGCGTCTGTAGTTCGCCCATTTTTTGGATAGTCTTTTCGCCATCGCTCACTGCTTATCCATTATACACCGAAGTACATCCTCAGCCAGGTCTCGAAGGTCACCATCGACCATACCCGCCAGATGTCTTTCCTCTTCTCGCGGCTGCGCCTGAGCAGCCTCTCGGAGAAGCCGCGGGAGAAGTAGCCGCCGGACAGCGATTCCGGGCCCAGCAGGTATGTCTCCACCTCGCCCCCCAGCGCGCCCATGAACCAGCTGTCGATGGGGGCCGAGAAACCCTGCTTGCGCCGGGTGATGATCCGCTCGGGCACCAGGCCCGCGGCGACACGCTTGAGGACGAGCTTGGGCTCGTCGCCGCTCACCTTGGCGGAGGGAGGGATGGACGCCGCCAGCTCCACCAGCCGGTAGTCGAGGAAGGGCACCCGCGACTCGATGGAGTGCGCCATGCTCATGCGGTCCTCGGTCCTCAGGATGCTGGCCAGCATGTTGTGGAAATCGTTGTAGAGCATCCGGTCGATGAGGTTGTCCGAGTCGCAGCCCTCCAGCGAGGCGACGAAGGTCGCCATGGGGTCGTAGCCGTCGGCCTCCCGGCGCAGGCGGTCGGAGAACAGCCGCCCCAGCAGGCGCGGGTGAAAGCCGCTGACGATCTCGTAGATGCGCCTCTCGTCCGAGGCGCCCAGGCGCAGCAGTTCGTTCTTGAGACCGCCCAGGCCATAGCGTCGCCGGTACTCACCGGTGGCCGTGACCAGCCCGAGCAGGCGCCCGCCCTTCAGCGAGCGCTTCATCTCCTCCTCCAGGAGCGCCATGCGGTAACGGGGGTAGCCGCCGAAGAGCTCGTCGCTCCCCTGCCCGCCGAGGACGACCTTCACCGAGTCCGCCACCAGGCCGCAGAGAAAGTAGTAAGGGTAGACGCCCGGGCTCAGCGTCGGCTCGTCCATGTGCCAGATGATCTTTTTCAGGTTGGCCAGGAAGTCATCAGGGCCCACCTCAACCTCGTGGTGGATGGAGCCGATGGCGGCCGCCACCTCGCGGGCGTACTCGCGCTCATCGACCTTCTCGCTGCCGACGAAGCCCGCGGAGAAGGTGTTGAGCCCTCCGGGCAGGTACGGTCGGGCCATGGCCGAGACCAGGCTCGAATCGAGGCCGCCGCTCAGGTACGTGCCCACGGGCACGTCGCTCACCAGGTGCGAGCGCACCGCGTCATCCAGCAGGGCGGCCACGGCGCCGTTGAGTTCCTCGCCGGTGAGGGCGGTCTTGTCCGCATAGGACGGCCGCCAGTAACGGCTGGCGGCGGGACGCCCCTCCAGGTCCCAGACGAGGGTGTGGGCCGGCCTCAGCTCGCTGACCCCCTCGAAGGCGGTCCTGCCTTCCTGCACGAGGCTGAGGGAGAAGAAATCCATGATGGAGCGGGGGTCCGGCCTCACCGAGCCCGCCGGCGCGGTCCCCACCAGCGCCTTGGCCTCCGAGGCGAAACCGAGCGAACCGCCATCGAAGCTGTAATAGAGCGGTTTGATGCCGGCGCGGTCACGGGCCAGCAACAGCCGCTCCCGGCGCTCGTCGAAGATGGCGAAGGCGAACATGCCGTTCAGGCGGGTGACGCAGGCGTCGCCGTGCTGTTCGTAGAGATGGATGATGACCTCGGTGTCGCAACGCGTCCGGAAAGCGTGACCCTGGGCGACGAGCTCGTCGCGCAACTCCTGGAAGTTGTAGATCTCACCGTTATAGACCAGCCAGACGTCACCGTCCTCGTTGGCCATGGGCTGGTGGCCGCCCTCGAGGTCGATGATGCTCAGGCGCCGGTGAGCGAAAGCGTAACTCCCGCCCCGGCAGACCCCGCTGTCGTCGGGCCCGCGGTGCCTGATGATCTCGGCCATGCGCTCGACGCGCTCCGCATCGCCGTCACGCAGGCCGCCCTTCCTGACCCATCCCGCGATTCCACACATAGGCTATCCCCTTATCAGTCTTCTGACTTCGTTGGGCCGGACCGCCCCGGTAACGACCATCACCACCACGTACGACGCCGCCCCGGCCGCGGCCGCCGCCCAGGGGTTGTGCGGCCGAAGCGCGAAGGCCACCGCCAGCATCACCGCGCCCCCAGCCAGGGGGCGCAGGAACAGGACGTACATGTGCTTCTTCATGAAATGGCGGAAGACCTGGAAGTAGATCTGCGCTTCCCTGAGCAGCGCGCCCGCAAGGATGGCCAGGGCTACCCCCAGGGGGCCGATGAGGGGGATGAGAATGAAGTCGAGCGCGATGGTCACCACGGCCGCCATCAGGTTGATGCGGGCCCCTTCCCTCTCCCGGTCTGTTATCTGAAGGATGTTTAGTTCCACGGCGGACAGAAGCGTCAGCGGCAGCGCCCAGATCAGCACCGCCAGGATGTCGGCGCTGTGGCTGTAGCTTTCAGGCAGATAAGCCATGGCCGGCTCGGCGAGGATGCTCACGAGGGCCGCGACGGGTATGCCTGCCATGGCCATCAGGCGGTACCACTGCCAGCTGTTCATCCGCGCCGCCACCCTGTCCTTCATGTACATCCCGGCCAGGCCGGGGAACATGGTCCGCGCCAGGATCACGGGGGCCCACATGAACGGCAGGAAGAGGGAGAAGGCCACGCTGAAGATGCCCACGGCCTCATCGTCGTCGAGGATGCCGAGGATGATGGTGCCTGCCTGCAGCACCGCGATGCTTGAAAGGGCGCTGACGGCGAAAGGCGCCGTCGCCCTGAGCATGCGGGCCAGATCTTTGAGACTGAACGAGAATGAGGGTCGCGCGATGCTCGCAGACGTCCAGGCCACGCGGACGGCAGCCTCCACCAGGACGGCGCCCAGAAATGCCAGGAGCACATACTCCACCGCGAGTCCGGCGGAGATGGCCGCCGCGCCCGCCGCCGCGAAGAGGACCTTGCCCAGCAGGCTGAAGAGCGCCGAGGCCAGGAAGCTCTCGTTGGCGACCAGCAGGGACTCGGTGGCGCTCACCGCCCCCCAGGCTACCACTGAAACGACGCCGATGAGCAGGACCGACGTCTTGCCGCCCCCCGGGCCCACTGCCAGGATGACAGCGGCCGCGGCCAGGCCGAAGACCACCGAGGTCCCCACCTGCAGCGCCATGATCTCGCCGCCGATGACCGCCCGGTCGTTCCAGTGGCGCACCAGTTCGCGGGTGCCATACCGGGTGAGGCCGACATCGCCGACGGAGTTTATCAGCTCCACCATGGCCAGGGTGAACGCCAGGGTCCCGAACAGCCCCGGGCCCAGCCGGACGGCCGCGTAAAGGGAGAAGACAGTGAAGATGACGCGCGAGAGCAGCTTCGACCCGAAGAGATAGCCGGAATGGCGCATGACTGATTTGAAGTTGACCACCGCGGCCGGCCCTTTTCAGTGGGTGTCTCTGCGGATGGGTATGACCCTCTTGATCGCGCCCTTGAGCCGGCGCTTCGCCTTCTCCCTGCCGGAGATGGCCAGTTCCCGGTCGGCTTCCTTCAACATGTCGCGGATGGGGAGCTCATAGGGGCAGACCTCCTCGCACTCGCCGCATTCAGCACAGTCGGCGGCCGTTATCTCCATGGCCGCGTACTCTTCCTCGGTCCAGGGGTCGTGGGCCCCGTAACGGCGGTGGTAATTGGCCAGCCAGAGGATCTTGGGGATGCGGACGTTCGAGGGGCAGGGCTGGCAGTAGTCGCAGCGGCGGCAGTACTGGTCGCCCCACTGGCTGCCCTCACCCAGGAGCTGCTCCTCTTCGTCATCGTCGAGGGGCTTGTAGCCGCGAACGGTGGCGAGGTTCTCCTCCACCTCGGTCACGTTCTTCATGCCGCAGAGCACGATGTCGGCACTGGACATGAGGCAGTAGCGGATGCCCAGGGAGGGCGTATCGAGCATGCCGCCGCAGATGGGCTTCATGGCCATGATGCCGATGTCCATCTCCCTGGCCATGGGGATGAGCTCCTCCTCCGCCTCGCGGTGGACCGCGTTGAAAGGCACCTGCACCGTGTCGAACTCGTCGGTCCTGAGCGCCTTGACCAGCACCGACGGACGGTGGCCGCTGATGCCGATGTGGCGGATCTTGCCGGCGGCCTTGGCCGCGCGCAGCGCCTCCATCGCCCCGCCGGCGCCGAACACCTGCCGCATGGCCTCTTCGCTCATGAGGTTATGGATCTGGTAGATGTCGATGTAATCGACTTTGAGGCGCTTGAGGCTCTGGTCGATGGCTGCCGCCATGCCATCGGCGGTGCGCCGCGGTGACTTGGTGGCGATGACGAAGCGTTCCCGGTCGACGGCGAGGAACTCGCTCAGCTTCTCCTCGCTGTCGCCGTAACCCTCGGCGGTCTCGGCGAGGTTGATGCCGCCGGCGATGGACGCCCTGATAACGTCGCTCGCTTCACCGGGTGATATTTTCTGGATCGGTATCCCCCCCAGTCCCAGGTTGAATACCTCCAGTTCTGTTCTTCCGAGTCTCGCCATGTGATAACGGTTAGATGTTAAAATAAGCGTACCACAAAATCGCAGGCATGGTCCCCAGCCTTCGCGCCCCCCATTTTTGAACGACACTGTGAGCCAAAAGAGAATAGCCGGCATCGACCTGCTGCGCGTCGTCGCTGTCTTCATGGTCATCGCGAACCATGCCCACCCGTTCCGCGAACTGTCCTGGTCACTGAACGAGGGGGTTAACCAGGCGGCCAGCTTCGCTGTCCCCTTCTTCTTCATCGTCGCCGGCTACCTCTTCGCCTCCCGGCCCCTGGGCCTGGGCGCCCCCGGCCGCTGGGCCAGATACATGCGCCGGCTGCTGCTGGTGTTCGTCAGCTGGTCGACCGTCTACCTGCTGCTGCCGCTCTCACTGACCGCCGCGCAGGTCGAGGAGCTGGGCCCCTGGGGAGCCTACCGGCATTACCTGGAAGGCCGTTACGACTGGATCATGTCCAACCGCTACGAGTTCCTGACCCAGGGGACGTCGTTCCACCTCTGGTTCCTCGTCTCCCTGGCGATGGCGGTGACGCTCGTCTATGTCTTCGACCGTCTGGGGATCGCCAACAAGGTCTTCCTGGTCGCCATCCCCATGTACCTCTTCACGATCGTCACCCGTTATTACGTACTGACCCCCGTGGGGATCGAGGTGGGCTTCAACACCAGGAACGGACCCTTCGTCTCGACCCTCTACGTGGCGCTCGGGGCGGCCCTGGCAAGAAGCAGCTGGCGCCCCTCGCCCCGCCTGGCCTGGGCGACGCTGGGCGCCGGCCTGGCAGCCCAGCTGGCTGAGGCCTTCTTCATCATCGAGAAATACGGGCAGCCGTCACCGGGCCCTTATTACATCTTCAGCACGGTGCCCTTCGCCCTGGGGTTCATGTTCGTGGCCCTGGCCCGGCCGGGCCTGGGCGAGGGCACGGTGGTCGCCCGCTGGGGCCTCTACACCCTGGGCGTCTACGCGGCGCACATGGTGATGGTCACCCTGCTCGGCAGGATGCTGCCGCTGCCCCCGGCGGTCAGCGAGATCCTCGTGGCGCCGCTGGCCTTCCTCACTTCACTGGGGCTCGCCGTCATCCTGGCCCGCAACCGTTTCAGCCGCCGGATAGTCATCTGACGGGCGGACGGGGGCCGGGCGCTCCGGCAAGGCAGGCTCCCGCGAGCGGTAGTCAGCCATGGCCACCAGACCGCAGGCGGCCAGGCCTGCTGCCAGCGCCAGGAAGGCGTTGACCCGGTAGAGGGTCAGCCCCACAGCCGTGACGGCTACTGCTGCTGTCAGAGGCGCCGCCAGGAGACTGGTAAGACTCCCCAGCTCCATCCAGGCTGAGCGCCGGGCAAACCAGACGAGCTGCCCTGCCCAGAGGGCTGTGGCCGCCGCCATGGCCACCGCGGCGCCATTCACACCGTAGGCTGGTATCAGGGCGAGATCGAGCACGATTATCGCCACCGTCGTGATAACGGTGATGCTCGCCCCCACCCTCTCCTGGCCGGCCATGATCAGGGTGTTCAGGGTCACGCTCACCATCATCAGGACGGGTATCGACCAGATGAGGATCTGCAACACCAGGATGGATTCCTCGTACTGTCCCTCGGGCAGCAGCATATCTATGAAGGTGCGCGCCATGACCGTTACGGAGAAGGCGATGGCGACGCCCAGCAGCGTCATGTGGCTGAACCAGTTGACGCTGCTCCGGAGGCTCTCGCGGGGATTCTGCTTGTAGCGCTCGATCAGGCCCGGCATGAGCGTCCGGCTGACGATGACCGGGATCCAGAAGAAGAAGGTGAAAACGGAATAGGCGGCGCTGTAGATGCCCACCTCGAAATCGCTCTTGATCAGGCCCAGGATGATGGTATCGGCACGGTAGTAGAGCAGCACCGCCACCCCCGATACGGCGAAGGGCAGGGTACCCAGCGCCACGTCCCGGAACTCGGCTACGGTGTAACCCCCAGAGAACTGTGTCACCCTCCTCCACATATAGGCCATGCGCAGGACCGACTCGACGGCCATGCCGGTGATGTAGGCTGCCATCACCGCCAGGACCGAGTAGCCGGATGCCAGCGCCGCCAGGCCGAGCGCCAGGTAGACGGCCTTGCCCAGCACCTGGAAGACGGAGGATGCCCCGAAACGCTTCTCGGCGGTGAACAGGGTCTCGGTCGTATAGATGAACGAGGAGAAGAACAGGGCCAGGAAAGCTATCATGAACAGCTGCTTCTTGGTGCCGTCCGGCGCCGCGATAAACAGCACCGAGTAAGCCAGGGCCATCAGCACCACCGAAGTGATCACCTGGATCGAGAAGAAGATGCCCGCCAGGCGGTCCTTCCCCATGTCGGCCCTGATGATCGCCCGGGCGCCGTAGCGGGTCAGCCCGACGTCACCCAGCGAGGAGAGGATCTCGACGGTGACGAGCACGAAGGTGAAGGTCCCGAAGAGCTCCGGTCTCAGCCTGGCGGCCATGTAGAGCATGAAGGGCAGCGAGGCCAGCCGCACGAACAGGCGGGCAGCCAACAGGTAGGTCGAATGTTTTAGCACTTCTTTACTGCTTGACAAGTACGGCCCTCCATGGGTCATCCGCGCGCGGCGCCGAAGGCCGGGCGGAGCTCCGCTCTCGCGGCTCCGCCGGCGACCACAGCCGCCGTCCGGTTTAAACAGCCCGTGTATCGGATAAGTTGTTGCTTGTATTAAATGTAGAGAGTTTTTTTCCGGAGTGCCAACAACGCCGGTGGCGGCCGCTGATGGCGGCCCTGGCCCGGCGGCAAGGAGGTGCGCCATGCTCGAATACGCAGAGCTGGAGAAGAGGCTGACGGCGGAGGCGGCGGCGGTCGAGGCGGCTGGCGAGAGCTGGAACGCGGCGGAGGTGGCCGCCCGGCTGAGGGATCTGGCGGAACAGCTTGCCGCTATCCGCCGTCAGCATTCCGGCGGCATAGACGCCTCGATGGGCAAACGGTCGGGGATACACCTGGAGCCGTGAGCGACGCGTGAAGCGGCGCCCGGCATGGTGAAATTACAGCGGCGGCGGGTACGGGAACATGAAGACCAGACCGGCATCGCCGTCGCAGGCCGCGTAGCTGGTTGCCCGGAAGTTGCTCACCCCATGGGGGACGATGTAGAAGACGTTGTAGGTCTGGTTGGTGCCCGGCGCCATGTTCCCCAGGTTCACCGGCAGCGGTCCCAGGGGGGTAACGCCGTTGGTGGCCGTCGCGGTCGTTACCCTGCCGTTCATGCAGCTGCCGGAACCGCTGCTGGACATCAGGTAGTCCACGGTGAGCAGGCGGTCCAGGTAAGCGGCATAGCTCTCCCAGTAGACCTGGCCGGTGGCCAGCCTGAGTTCGGGCGAGGCGACGGTGAAAGTCCATGTCTGCTCCGCGGGATGGCCGGCGCTGTCGCTGGCCGTCACCCGGACGGTGTAGGCGCCGTCGGCAAGCCCCGTGGCGTTGTATGTATATACGTCACCGTTGCCCACTATCTGCGTGGTCACATCGACGCCCTCGAAGTAGAACCTGATGGAGCCCGTATCCACCCCGTCCACGTCGGTCACCCGCGCCGACACGGCGACCTTGGGGTTCTGGTAGGTAGACCCGTTACCCGGGACCAGGTTCCCGATGACCGGACCGGAAGCCGAAACCGTGAACGACCAGTCGCTTGCCGCCCTATTGCCGGCATTGTCGCTCACCTCCACATGGACATCATGGGGGCCGTCGGGGAGCCCGCTGACGGAGCAGCTGACCCCGGCGGCGCTGGCGGCGCACCCGCCCACGGGCGACCCGTTCAGGCTGACCGCCACAGAGGCGGCGTCGACTCCGCTGCCGGGAGCGGGGTCCGAGAATGAGGCTGATATCACGGCATCAGCCGAGGCTATCAGTCCCGACGGCGCCATGCCAGAGATGGAGGGCGCCCGGGTGTCAGTCACGTTGAAAGACGTGCTGGCGCTAGCCGGGTTGCCCATGTTGTCCTTGAGCGTGAGTTCCACGGAATGGCTGCCAACCGCTTGCCCGGTGACGGCGCAGGAAAGGCTGGCCGTCGTGACTGTGCAGCCGGATACCAGGCCGCCGTCCACCCGGAGCTGCACCGATCCCGTGTCCACCCCGCTGACGGCATCGCCGAAGGTGGCGGCGATGTTAGCCGTCCCCGAATCCGGCGGCGCCGAGGCCGTCAGCGACGACACCTGCGGCCCCACCGTGTCCACCGTAAAGGAACCGTTGGCGCTGGCACTGTTGCCGGCATTGTCAGCCACTGCGACGCTGAAGTTGTTGACGCCCTGGGGCAGGCCGGTGACGGGACAGCTCACC
>QZKG01000015.1 GCA_003599855.1 Gaiellales bacterium
CTCGGCCGCTCCGAAGAGCGGCCGCTACGACTAATACGTAGCGCAGCAGTTGTCATGTCAGCGTTTCAATCCTCGGCCGCTCCGAAGAGCGGCCGCTACTATGCGGAGCGGTACTATGAGGGCAATATTTGGTTTCAATCCTCGGCCGCTCCGAAGAGCGGCCGCTACCGTGCTCACGTCCTTGCCAGCGTGCTATGTGATCCTGTTTCAATCCTCGGCCGCTCCGAAGAGCGGCCGCTACCTTCGTCATCCCCGCCGCTGTCCAGCGTTACGTCGTGTTTCAATCCTCGGCCGCTCCGAAGAGCGGCCGCTACGTCCTGGGCGTAGCCCGACGCTTCCTTCATGCTTGTTTCAATCCTCGGCCGCTCCGAAGAGCGGCCGCTACGCCGTATTCGGGACGTTATTCGACATATAGACCGTGTTTCAATCCTCGGCCGCTCCGAAGAGCGGCCGCTACCCTGTCCACGTCCACGTGCCGGGGGTACATGTTATAGTTTCAATCCTCGGCCGCTCCGAAGAGCGGCCGCTACGATAGTCGATGTCGGGTACTATTGCCTGCGGCTTGTTTCAATCCTCGGCCGCTCCGAAGAGCGGCCGCTACTTGCGTAGTTTGAGGCCCGATTACCTATATGGTAGTTTCAATCCTCGGCCGCTCCGAAGAGCGGCCGCTACCTACGCCGCCACGCAGGCGCTGCCGATCTTTGAGGTTTCAATCCTCGGCCGCTCCGAAGAGCGGCCGCTACTAGTCCCGGACTTAGTCCCGCATTAGTCCATCATGTTTCAATCCTCGGCCGCTCCGAAGAGCGGCCGCTACGCTGCCGAATATTGGATGCACTGGCAGTCATCCATGTTTCAATCCTCGGCCGCTCCGAAGAGCGGCCGCTACTTGATTCCCCTTCAGAATGTGTGATAAAGGTTATAAGTTTCAATCCTCGGCCGCTCCGAAGAGCGGCCGCTACGGCACATTTCCTGCATAGCTTCCAGCGCGGCATTGTTTCAATCCTCGGCCGCTCCGAAGAGCGGCCGCTACGCTCAACTGGGTTGGCAAGCTGGAGCTGGATGACCATGTTTCAATCCTCGGCCGCTCCGAAGAGCGGCCGCTACTCGTCCGCCTTCTGGGACGCTTGAAGGTTTTCGGGTTTCAATCCTCGGCCGCTCCGAAGAGCGGCCGCTACAAGCCAGAATCGGGCGGGCGGGATCATAGGTATCGTTTCAATCCTCGGCCGCTCCGAAGAGCGGCCGCTACGGCAGCAGCGGGGCGCTCCTGCCCCATACCAAGATGTTTCAATCCTCGGCCGCTCCGAAGAGCGGCCGCTACGGGCCGGCGCCCCATTCTGACCTTGGAATTATACGGTTTCAATCCTCGGCCGCTCCGAAGAGCGGCCGCTACGGTGTTTCCCTCGAGGGCGAGATCCTCCACGTAGCGTTTCAATCCTCGGCCGCTCCGAAGAGCGGCCGCTACTAATACGTCCGGGTATCAACGTTGCGCGACAATTGTTTCAATCCTCGGCCGCTCCGAAGAGCGGCCGCTACAATAGAAGAAGCATGCGAATACGCCGAACTAGGGGGTTTCAATCCTCGGCCGCTCCGAAGAGCGGCCGCTACCTCAGTTGTACGTTCGCGGGGAAGTAGACGTATGGTTTCAATCCTCGGCCGCTCCGAAGAGCGGCCGCTACGGAGTAACTATCGCCGGTAATAGTTATCTCCCGATTGTTTCAATCCTCGGCCGCTCCGAAGAGCGGCCGCTACGGGCCTGTATGTGCCAGATAATCAGCGCACGCGTCGTTTCAATCCTCGGCCGCTCCGAAGAGCGGCCGCTACTTGTGTCAATGCCAAATCTATTATCCCGTATCCGAGCGTTTCAATCCTCGGCCGCTCCGAAGAGCGGCCGCTACGCCCGGCCACGGATATCCAGGTGGGCTTCATCGTGGCTGTTTCAATCCTCGGCCGCTCCGAAGAGCGGCCGCTACGATTGCAGCGGCACCTGCTCCGACGACGGACTACGTTTCAATCCTCGGCCGCTCCGAAGAGCGGCCGCTACTTATCGTAGATACGCTCTATCACGCCATCTAAGAGTTTCAATCCTCGGCCGCTCCGAAGAGCGGCCGCTACGCGTGCCTGCTCTAAGGCGGGCACGCGGAGACGGGTTTCAATCCTCGGCCGCTCCGAAGAGCGGCCGCTACGGGGTGATGCTGATATAGTCATCAGCATCACCATTGTTTCAATCCTCGGCCGCTCCGAAGAGCGGCCGCTACGACACGTCCCCAGCGACCGATTCGCACACCGGGAGTTTCAATCCTCGGCCGCTCCGAAGAGCGGCCGCTACTTTGCTCATCATGCGCGGCTAGTTGCGGACAAGCGTTTCAATCCTCGGCCGCTCCGAAGAGCGGCCGCTACAAATGACCGCTATAACCGTTAACACCAAAGAGTTGTTTCAATCCTCGGCCGCTCCGAAGAGCGGCCGCTACGGCGCGAGCTTATGCGACGCCGACTTACGCGGCGCGTTTCAATCCTCGGCCGCTCCGAAGAGCGGCCGCTACGTGGTAGATGCAACCGTCAACCAGTGATGGCAGAGTTTCAATCCTCGGCCGCTCCGAAGAGCGGCCGCTACGCCGGCTGAACCATACGCGCCGCCAATGCATTCTGTTTCAATCCTCGGCCGCTCCGAAGAGCGGCCGCTACACCAGCAGGCTGGCCGCGTCCGGATGGCCTTCGGGTTTCAATCCTCGGCCGCTCCGAAGAGCGGCCGCTACAGGCCCGGATTATTACTACTATACGGAAACAACTGTTTCAATCCTCGGCCGCTCCGAAGAGCGGCCGCTACGCTAACTCAGGGATGCACTCGTCGGCGTATGGTAGTTTCAATCCTCGGCCGCTCCGAAGAGCGGCCGCTACGGTTCTCCCCGGCTTCTGGCACGAACACGTACCGGTTTCAATCCTCGGCCGCTCCGAAGAGCGGCCGCTACGGTGTTGTTCTACGTCATGGCAGTATTGGATTAAGGTTTCAATCCTCGGCCGCTCCGAAGAGCGGCCGCTACACTGATGGCGATCCAATACACCCCGCGCTATCTCGTTTCAATCCTCGGCCGCTCCGAAGAGCGGCCGCTACTCCACCAGCTTGCCAACCGCCCACGCGGCCATCAGTTTCAATCCTCGGCCGCTCCGAAGAGCGGCCGCTACTGGGGACGGGGTTTCGGCAGATAACCCCGGTTCTGTTTCAATCCTCGGCCGCTCCGAAGAGCGGCCGCTACCCCGGACGTACCCGTTCACCCGCTCGCAGACGGGGTTTCAATCCTCGGCCGCTCCGAAGAGCGGCCGCTACCCAAACCGTCTGGCGGCTGGAGCAGGAACCACGAGTTTCAATCCTCGGCCGCTCCGAAGAGCGGCCGCTACGGTTCCGGCGTCCTTCTTAATGATAACCGGGGTATGTTTCAATCCTCGGCCGCTCCGAAGAGCGGCCGCTACAATCGCCGCGTGATACGATGCCATGACCGGGGATGTTTCAATCCTCGGCCGCTCCGAAGAGCGGCCGCTACGAGCCTCAATTATTCGACAGAAGAGCCGCTGTATGTTTCAATCCTCGGCCGCTCCGAAGAGCGGCCGCTACCCGTGCCGACCCGTATCTTGTCATAGGCATCATCTGTTTCAATCCTCGGCCGCTCCGAAGAGCGGCCGCTACTCAAGCTAATCCACACGGGCGAAGGGTACAGTAAGTTTCAATCCTCGGCCGCTCCGAAGAGCGGCCGCTACAACAATCGACGCAAATAACAGGAGGCAGAGATATGTTTCAATCCTCGGCCGCTCCGAAGAGCGGCCGCTACGTAGGCATCGCTTTCGGATAAGTTTCAAATCCCAAAAGGTTTCAATCCTCGGCCGCTCCGAAGAGCGGCCGCTACGGGGTCGAAGGCGTCGGTATGCTCATCACCGGCCCAATCGTTTCAATCCTCGGCCGCTCCGAAGAGCGGCCGCTACTGTGCTGAATATAGCGCCTGGTAATCGAGCTATTTTAAGAGCTTTTTCGCGAATGACTCCCAAATCAGCTTTACCATATTTGTATTCTAACTAAGAAAAAGAAACAAAATGGCGCTATGCAGGAAAGAAGTAAAAGCGCGAAACCTCCAGCATTTCGCCAACACTACTGGTTCGCATAGCCAGATATATGACTTACAGAATCAGGGGTTCCCCAAAGTCAATATACGTGTCCCTCCCATAGACTGATAGAAATTGCTCTTTTGGTTCACGCAGGCGATAAATTCTAAGATTGTCCTCTTCCTCATCCATGATGTCACGCAGCTCTCTTAACAATGATTCGAACTGCATATCATTTACTGAGCATTCGAAAACGGACTTCTGTACCCTCTGACCGTAGTTCTTGCAGGTCTGAGCAATCTTTCGTAGTCTTCGTCTTCCTGCCGCATGTTCAGTAACTACATCGTATGCCACTAGCACCTGCAAATTTCCCCCTAACATCTGAATGCAAGATATTCAGTTATATCGCCCCTGAGCATCCTGGCAAGCAAGCGAGCCTGGACGTGTGGAACAAGGCCGAATGGCATCTTTCTGTCTACTACTTCATGAGTTACTTCATCTTGTTTTCGCTTCTGATACGCAACTATCGCCTTTTTTCGGCCTTTCTCTGTTAGCAACACTGCGCCACCCGGTCGTTCTTCGAAGTGCTTTTCGGTAATTTGTTTGCGATTGATCAACGTAAGCGCCACCCGGTCACATAAAACCGATCTCAACTCCTCCATGAGATCCAAAGCCAGTGATGGCCGGCCAGGCCTTACAGCATGAAGAAACCCAAGTTGGGGATCCAGACCGACTCCTTCCGCAGCGGATATACAGTCACTTAAGAGAAGAGCATACAAAAAAGATAGGGTTGCATTCACCGGATCGCGAGGTGGTCGTCTACTACGGCCATTAAATGCGAATATAGATTTATCGGCCACGATCATAGCATCGAATGCATAAAAGTATGAACGGCCTGCTTCGCCCTCGTGTCCGCGCAAAGCTTCTAAATCCGAGCAATCCGGCAGTCGTTTGATTATTTTGGCCAGGTGATGGCTCGCATCCCTAAGGCTGGCTTCGTCGGAAGGATTCTTGGCTTCGCGAGCGCCGCGCATTAATACGCTTCGAGAGTTCTGCAATTTGCCTGCGGCGATATTACGCGCAATCGCCATTCTTTTTTTAGCCCTTGTGTGTGCTTCATATTGCGCCATTCGGAGGAGTACATTGCCGCACGTGGGCCCTTCAATCCGTGCCTTGAAGCGCCCATTTCGGTCAAGAAAAACGAGCGTACGTCCATCCTCGGCGCATTTTTGGATAAGCCCAGGGCTTATCATGACGTTGCCAAAGCAAACAATACCGCCGAGATGATGAAGCGGCACTTGCAACTTTAGTACGCGATCCATTTCCACCTTTAATGTCTCATGATCAAGATGGGCGTACATATTCGGCGTCATCAGATACAAAGTGTTGAGCAACTGCTTCATCGGCTTTTCCAGTAAAGGGTATTTGTTTTTAAGCTGCTGTCATTCTTCCTCGTTAGCTTCAAACAAGGCTTTGCCGATATGACTTAACCGCCTGCGCTTACCGACTGCTTGTGGCAGACATAGGTCGATAAGCGAACAGTTGGTGCAACGTGCGTCGTTTACCGGCTCCGGCACGTCTCCGCTCTCAAGAACAGCTCGCATGGTCACCAGCATACTCTCAGCTCTTGTACGCAATTCTTCAGAAAAAACAACCTCGCGGCGATGGTGCGAGCTGCAGTGGTAAACAGATCCTTTTGGCACACAACAGCCAAACATCTCCTCTAAACACATAGCTTGTGCACAAAGTTGCATCTCGGCATGCACGCCCATTTTCCTGGGCCCGTGCTTATATTCAATCGGGTAGGGCGTATCGCCGTGGAACTCTACTATATCAGCCTTTCCAATAAGCCCGAGCCTCTCGGACCAGATAGGCAAAGAACTCTCGACCCTGATATCAGGGCTAGCGGTAGAATAGCCCTCATCGACGCGTTCATGGTCGGCGCTTCCCCTCAGAGTGAAAATGTTCTCATCATAAGACTGCTCCACATGAATCAAAGCAAACTGCCTGGGACAGTAACTGTAATGCTCCAAGGCCGACACCATGATAGGCTCCAGTAGCTGGAAATTGTCGTTGCTTATGACCATGGGCTCGGTCAGACACCGATTGCGCTCAGTTTTACTCCTTCAGGCAGGTTGTTGTCGTTTACAGAGACAATGTAATCATCGAAGCTCCTAGCGGATTCTACATCTTCTTTTCGCGTAACTTTCACTCTTTCAAGGAGTTCGTGGGCGGGCGCATTTCCAATGGTGCTCTCGTGGGTGAATATATAAATGCCGCGACAGGCCATCATTCCTCGGCTGGCAGAGCGATCGAGATCCCACATGTTTTGAAGAGCAGACCAAAAGAGTTCCAGATCAGCCTCTGACACACCAGTATCCTGGGCAAAGTGAGGCGTGATAAAACCATATGCCTTGTAAAGGCCATAAGGAAGAAGCGCCTTTCTGCCCATCTCGGTTCTTTTGCCTCCGGTGGCTGCCGCATCGGTTTCCACGACCTTTGCGTCTTCCGACTTCGTGATGGCTACCCGTGTAATTGATATGTCGAGAGGAACGACCTGATTGATGCTGCGGGCAAAACTGAGCTGTACAGGTCCACGCACCTGACCACAATTGACGCCAGTCGTCATAACGGCTCCAAACATACGCACGTCATAAAAGTTCTTGCACATCCAGGACTGGGTTCTCTCCACCTCATCTCGTTTCTGTTTCGTGCCAGTGGATTTGATTTTCAAATCATCATAAGCCTCCTGATGCAGGTCATTCAGAGCAAAACCCTTATTCTGAACATAAATCCTCATGCCCTCTTCTTTACCTATGGTCATGTCAACGAAATTTCTCACCTTGCGTTTTATGCAGACATCGGTGACTAGACCCTGCATTGTTTCGGGATCGACACGGGGAAGATTGCCGGCGTCAGGGTCCCCATTGGGGTTGCCGTCTTTGACATCGAAGAGAAGCACAAATTCCTGCCGCCGATTGACGTCGTTTATGATTGCGTTCATTTTTTTAACCTCCTCTTTTTGTTATTCTTCTGAGTTATCTTCCTGCTCTTTGCTCTCCTTGTATATGATGGCCTCTGCGCGGTCAGCAGCTCTTTGGTGGTAGTAACCCAATGAAAAAACTGCCTGATCCTCCAGGGCGAGCGTCTTGGGAAATCCTTCAAGGCCTGATAGCACTTCCTCCAGGCGTTTTTCCAAGGCGACGTAAGTGCGCGTGCGTTCCTTCCTCAATTTGCCCAGGTGTGGCTGTGCCCCGCGCAAGAGCCGGCCAAAAACCGACGCTGGCGCTGAAGAGGCCGTTCCAAAAAAGCGGTCCACAATAGTTGCTTTAAGGCCAGGGACTGCTCTTTCCTGGATTGATTCCAGCACTGCGAGTAGTCGGCCGCATAGATAGGCCGGGCTCCTGTTTTCGGGGTCAAGTTGTTCCATCTTTTCCTCCAATCCGGATTCTTTCTGTGAACAAAGCACCATCTTTATAAGGGACACCCTTGGCCTGGTAACATTTTGTTCAGTCCGATTCCTTTTAACTACCTGAAACAAGAGCCAATGGGGTAACGGCCCACCTTTGAGAGCAAAGCGTAAAAGAGATTTAGGCACATTGGGCGCCATGTCATTAGCTGGATCGCGCACGGTGGAGGCGGCAAGTGCGTAAAGGCCAATAGGTTCTGACTCGCTGCCATCGCGTTTGACAACCTGCTGAAGAGCGAAGTAGCGGGCAAGATTTCTCTTTGCGTTTGCCACGGTGGTTTCCAGCCAGTCACGAACAGCGACCCGCCCGCCACTTGCTCCGAGCGCTGCTGCATAAAATGGGGATGCTTCTAGAGATTTGTCCAGATTCGTGACCGCATCTTTGCCGGCGAAAGCCGAGGTTAAAAGAACTCTTACCTCGCCCGGGTCCGGTCTGGATATTAGTTTGGCGAAGGAAAAGCCCTCATCCTCCTTTGTCCAAAAAACATAAGATAACGAGCCAATATTCACGTGTGTGTTTTCCCCTTCCAATAGCGAATTCGCTGCCTTCGCATAAGACTCAGCGCATTTCCGGCATGTCGGCGCGATAAGCGACGCCTTGAGACCATAGCTCTCGAAAGCGTTGGTGTTTGCTGAAATAAGTGCCATTCCAGAGGTCTGCCCTCCCGGTATGCGTTTAATTAAAACTGGATGTCGGGGAAGTGGGTGACATGGCTCTCCACAAACGATACATTCTTGCTCTTCAATAATTGTATTTTCTTCGCTTTCCTGTTCCGTGCTCGTATAATCCGCCCAGAATAGTTGTACTGCAGGATTGGCCACCGGCAGAGAACCATCCACACGGAATGTCAAATTGTCCGCATCTGCTATTTCTTCTGGATCTACTTTTTTCAATTGTCTTTCGTCTTCTAGAAAACACAATACTGAACTCACTGCAGGCTCACCCGTGTTGCTCGCGCATTCATGCACAACCCTTTTAAATTCTTCATGTTTCTTGAGCGCATCCCCCTTTCTTTTTGATTGCTTGATGGGGTCTTTGACTTTTCTTGGGAAGCCCAACACATATTCAGCATTATCGCAAAGGAGTTTGGCGCGGATGCTATTCGCCCTGAGAACATGCGGCACGAGCATTGGTATGCCCCGGTCTCGCTTACCGCCGCTTGAAGTGGCAACGAGACCAAGAAATTTTCCTTGCGAATCAATATCGATTATCCAGCGCACTGAAGTTCGCTGATACATAGCCGGAGGTAAATCAATTGTCTCAGCATACTCACACAACCTTTTTAGAAGCATCTTCAAGCACTCCTTTGGTCAAGGCTTGAATAAAGTTCTTGAGGCACCTTTAGAATTCCATTTTCAAGTCGAGCATGGAAAAAACGGGGAATGCCTCTACCGGAGCCATCTTCCGAAAAAACCAGATCAAAGAGCATCAACCCAAGGTCATCGCTTATGTCGATGGGCTTCTCGTCATGAGCGGGCTCTCCAAAGAATGCACAAAACTCTCGACAACCGAGATAAGGCGTGTGATAACAGCGACCCTTAGTGACCCTGCGGCGGAACTGGTCGCGGTATTTCGCCGGATCTTCAGCCACATCGGGACGAAGATTCACGTCAGCCTTGATAATGTAGGCTACATCTCTAAGGGCGAGGGTATGCCGCTGCGCACGGTCTTCCTCTGCATAGTACGAGCCGCCTTTCGCTAAACGACTTTTCGCTGCTAAAAAAGACATCTTGGTGTTTACCTCATTGCGTAGTATGGAAAAGTGTCTAAGCGGATTGAGAACTTGGATTTCCCTGACCCGCCAGGCGAACTCCGGCTTCCAGAAGACCGCCTCCAAAACGCCGCGAGCTGCTGAAGGAGTCATCACCGGATAACTCACCCGCTCTGCCTTCATTTCAGGCCTGGTGAAACAGGCGAGCTCGCCCCAGACCTTGACTTCAAGTGGTGCATCATCATACATGAGCGTCTCCTTTTCCTTTGGAAGAGATGACGGTCAAATGACCAATTTATCGGGGTCCAATGAAGCAGCTACAAGACCCTGGACGACATTATAAGAGCCCATCCAGACATAAAAACCAGATCCGGGTTTAATCTCGCGGGCCAGACCATCTCTGCAATATTGCTCAACCTCACGCCGGCGTACGTTAACAAGGTAGGGTTGAGCTTTGCGCATTAGGCGGCGCGGCAGCTCAGGACTTTGCTCGATTTCTGAAAGAAGATGGTCTGAAGCGTTTAGTTGCCCGTCAAGCCCTCGATATGTAACATAAATTGGTGCAGAATCATCTTCTATCAATCTGAAGCGCGCCGCCACTTCCGGATAATTCAAGCTCTTTCTCAGCTCCTGAATTCTTCCCGTGTCGTGGTCGACCGTCTGAAAGAAGAGTTTAAAATAGTTTTCGCAGGAAGCGGGATCATCGAAGTCGAAGCTGGGCTGATTCATAATACTCAGCGTAGTATCAACGCCGGTGCGATATGCTCCTGGTGGTGAACCACCGCCATCAGGAATAAAGATAACAACTCGACCCGAAGTAAGTCTTCCCTCCCGATTACAACGGCCGGCAGCCTGGACGATCCGGTCAAATGGACCAACCGCGCGCAATACCAATGGAAAGTCGATATCTACCCCAGCCTCCACTACCTGGGTTGAAACAAGGCGGCATGGTTCTCCCGAGGAGAGACGTGAACGGACTTCATCCAAAACATCGCGCCGATGTGCGCCGCACAAGAGAGTGGAAAGATGAAAAGTGTCTGGCTCATTCAATTCAGCGAGAAGCGCGAGGGCTTCGGTTTTTGTATTGACTATCGCCAAAGCTTGTTCTGCTGACGACATTTCCTCAGCGACCCGAGGCCAAGACCAGGTTTCGTTGTTGTGAGGGCTCTCGTATTTCACCCGCTTAAGTGCGTCGAAAAGCCTCGCTGTGTCTGGAACAATTTCCTTAATATCCGAAAGGTTGCCAAGTTCTGGACTAAACTCAAAAGCTGGCTGCGTAGCGGTGCAGAGAACCACACTGGTGCCGTAGTTTTCCACAAGCTGATTGAGTCCATCCAAGATGGTCTTCAACAAGCTTGCAGGCAAGGTCTGCGCCTCATCAAGCACGATAATGCTCCTAGCCAGGTTATGAAGTTTGCGACACTTGCTGGTCTTGTTGGAAAAGAGACTCTCGAATAGCTGTACAGTGGTCGTCACTATTATGGGTGCATCCCAGTTCTCCGCGGCGAGTCTGGCCCAGGTAACGCCACGAGCAAGCGCGTCACCCTCGTCATCAGGAGTCACTGAACTATGATGTTCGAGGACCGCTTCCGCACCGAAAATGCCTCGATAGATATCGGCTGTTTGCTCAATAATGCTTGTATAGGGTATGGCGAAGATTATGCGTTCAAGATCGTGTTCAATAGCATGGTTGAGCGCAAAGGCCATCCCAGAGCGAGTTTTACCTCCGCCTGTAGGGACCGTCAGCCTGAAATAACCTGGCATCTGTCTGGCGGAGGTAAGGCATGCCTCATAAATTTCATGGCGAATCCGATTTACCGAATCTTTCTTAAGTCCTGAAAGCTTGGCCTGGTCTAACCGTAGGCACTCCCATAGTTCATTGAGCGACACTATTGTACCTCGCGACTCGGATGAAGACAGATCAAAGTGCTGCTCGGTATCCAAAAAGTCAGCATCGACTAGTGCTGAAAAGAGCATGCGTAGGAAAAACTCGGCATCGAGTTCATTGCGTAAATATGCTGGTATAGCAATAGGCTGTTTGTTTAGATATACAAAAGCATCAAATATTTTTCGTAATGCAGTATCATCATCGATTGCTTGACGCTTTTCAGGTAACCAAGAAGCTCTTACCTCGGCCAAATCTTGTAAGCCACCGTGATGACCTGCAACAATTAGAGCCAGTGGCTCTAAACAAGATTCTGCGATGACAGCCCCGACGCCCTTGTGATCAATTGAAGACCCTTTGTCATTTAAATAGTCCTGAAAATTTGGGTGTGCTTTGCCTATGTCGTGTAAAAGGCCAACCAGGTACGCTATTTCTTCGGCGCCGAATGACCGGGCAAATTGGGCTGCAAGCCCGGCTACGTTTTCTAAATGCGAAACTAAATTCTGCTTAGCGCCACTTCTATTCGCTGAATGGGCGTAGGCACTTTCTATCAATGAATTGTTAGTAAGCTTAGTCAAGGGAATCCCTTTTGTGGATTCGCAAGTTTATCAATTCGCTTGATGACTGCATATTGCTCGCAGTCTTCAACTGCTATGAGTGCGAGTGCCTCGGCCGCATCTGCTCTCTCCAAAAAAGCCGCGTGCACCTAAATAAAACGGTGGCGATAAGAATATCACTTTGAGGATGATTCGTCAGTAAATGAAATTGAATCGAGACTGAATCTGGAAAAGCTCAGCTCTTAACGCGTCGCCTCCCACCAGCCGTTCCTGTCCAGCCATCCGAGCACCGGCTTCTTGAACTCCTTCACCAGGTTCAACAGCTCGTCTGCTTCGTCAGGGGTGACGTCCGGAGCAGAAGCGTAGAGATTGAAATCATCCTGTTCCCTCTTCTGCAGGCATGATGAGAAATAGCTGGTGAACTCATCGAATTCCTCGCCAAGGACCAGCGGCATTGCTTCAAGCACGGTAACAAGATCGCCCTGGCGAGCAAGGCGGTATCCCTTCAGAAGAAGGGCAGTTTCGACAAAAGAGCAGGCGGCGTTGTGCGCCAACATGAAACGTTCTTCGGCTGTCTCGCTCGAGGCTGCCCGTTTCATGCAGTCAATAGCGAATATAAAAACCATATGGAGATGTCTGACCCTGGTAGCTCTGGTCTTTGGTTCAAATATTTCGAGGCTGCAGCTTCTTACCAGTGTTGCCAGGCTGTCAGCTATATCTTCTTGAGGCATGATAAGTGCGGTAAGTCAGGAGAGGCCCAGGCGCAGGCAGCATCAAACAGGCAGACTGCCCTGACCTGCGATGTATTGCAGGTCTTCATTGGCCTGTTTCAGGTCGAAGGCCTTCGGGTCGAAGTCGCCGCCGATCCAGCCGACCATCTCTTCGTGCGCGGGATGTCCGGGGTCGGTGATTGCTTTCAGGAACTCGTAATATCCGTAGATGCCGCCGACATCCTCAGGCGGGCAGGCGCGGCGGCCCGCCACGCATAACGGATATGAGGCATCCGGTTCCGGATCGAGGATGTCTTCCACCAGGACCTCGTGCTCCCAGCCATCACCGAAATCGTAGTCATACGTGAATTTCTTCTGCGGGGAGGAGACGACATCGCTCAGGTTGACTGTCCTTTCGTCTACCAGGTCATCACGGCTCCAGCCGATGTCGATTGTCCCATAGTGCTTGTCACTTATCCTGAAAGCGTGCAGGTGTCCCCCTGTCCATCCCATGACCGTGAGCAGGTAATCGGACAGCCTGTCCAGGGCGGTGTCCGGGACCAGGATACGCCTCCAGATCGGCGGTTTGCTGCCCTTCAGGGTGACCTTGAGCTGATAGACCCTGTCGGTCGTGGGCCTTGCGGGCCCGGCGGCAGTCCCTTTGTCCAGGCAGCACTTCTTGTACTTCTTCTCCGAGCCGCAGGGGCAGGGGTCGTTGCGGCCGGGTTGCGGAGGGGTAGCCGCAAGGTCCAGGTTCATGATCGCCTGCTGGGCCGAGTGGCCCATCAGCGCGTAATTCTGCAGCGCGTCCGGGAACAGCTGCAGGATCTTGGCTGTGAAATCCTCAAAGGTTTTCGGCTTGAGGCTTGATTTACCTTCGTGGCGGGCTTCATGGAAGAACTTCTCGGCGAACCTGCGGCCGGCGAAAAAGGTCAGGATAAAGACATTGATGTTGAACTCATCATCCAGCTCATCTGGTAGTATCTCAGTCCATAGATCGTTCAGCCATGCGTGCCCGCTTGCGAATCCTTTAGACCAACGGCAAAGCGGTGCTTCCGGCTCCAGGTTTGCCATGGGGTCTTCGAAGATTTTGAGGGCTGGAGGCAGTTGCGCCGTTCCCCCGGCGATCTCTGCGGCGACCCGGTTATACAGGCTCATGAGCGCACCCAATATCTCACGAGCCTCATCCTCGTCCTCGTATTCCGGCTCGTTCCCGCCGAACACGACGGGCATCCACTCCGAAGGCATGATGATCTCGGGCGAACAGCCGACCGCGAGAAGGAAGCCGGCGAGCTGGTAGTAATCCATTACTCCCTGAGGGCGCTCGGGGTCGGCAAGGAAGTTCCGGAGTCTTTTTGCCTGGACATCCGAGAACTCCGGGATGTCGATGTTCTGCATAGTGATAACCCCACTCGGGTTTGTGTTTCATTAAAATAACTGGATATACAATCAACTCAGGCTGCCAGCGAAACCTGTCATCCAGGATGACAATACAGGATGTTCCTGAGCGAGTTGTATAGTCAGATAAAGATATCAATAGTGACAGGTTTTGTCAGCCGGGAGATGACGGGCTCCACGGCCCGGAAGGATTCCTGGAGTAACAAAGGAAATGTTCATGATGATAAAATGTTGTTGATCATGCCTTTATCATTGGAAAATACACTCTCGGAAGCGGTTGCGGGCCTGGGCTCACGATACGGTATTATCGCTGCCTATCTTTATGGTTCTCATGCCCGGGCACAGGCGCGGCCCGGCAGCGACGTCGACATTGCCTTGCTGCTCGCAAATGGCCGGGAGCGCTCAGCCATGGAAATGCTCGAGATCGGTCGGGAGCTGGAAAACAGCAGTGGTCTGAAGCATATCGACGTCCGGTTCCTCAACGATGCCCCTCTTGCAGTCAAGGGGCGGATCCTCGCTGAGGGTAAACTGCTGTATTCCGGGAATGACGACCAGCGGGTGGACTTCGAGGTGAAAACCCGGAGCCTCTATTTCGATTTCCTTCCTCATCACAGATACCTGCAACGCGCGTTTGTCGAGCGAGCCGCCGAAAGGGGCCTCTGATGATCAATCCGGAAAAACTGGCATCGATGCTGGAGAATCTCAGTGCATACCTGGATATATTGCGAGATTACGCTGCTGTCCCAGGAGATGAATTCCTGGCGGATCGCAAGGCGCTGGACGGGGCCAAGTATAACTTCATCGTAGCGATCGAGTGCTGCATTGATATCGGCAGCCATGTTATCGCGTCAGAAGGAATGCGCGTGCCATCGGATTACCGGGATGTAGCCGAGGTCTTGGAGGAATCAGGTATCATCGGTAAAGATCTTGCTGAGAAGTTCAAGTTGATGATCTCTTTCCGTAACCGGCTGGTTCACATGTACTGGAAGGTCGATGACGAGCTTGTCCGGGAATACCTCGAGAACAACCTCGTAGACATAGGTGATCTGGCGAAGAGTTACGCCCGCCTGATCCAGGGATGAGGTTCTTATATTCCAAGCCTTTTCTCTCATTCGTTACAAAAGGTTAAGATTCATAACTCGGAATCTTCCATTGCCTTTTTAGAGAAGCGTACCACCCCGGCTTCCCAGGCTTTCTCTGCTAGAATCATGGCATGTCCAGCCGTGGCGAACATGCCGGCACCATCCTGGTCATCGAGGATGACGAGAGCATCCGCGAGGCGGTCGTCTATAACCTGGGGAAGGAGGGCTACCGCATGCTGGCGGCGGCCGACGGTTTGCAGGGCCTCAGGCTTCTCCGGCGCGAGCGCCCCGACCTCATGGTCCTCGACCTGATGCTCCCCGGGATGGACGGCTGGAAGCTCTGCGAGCAGGTCCGCGAGGAGGGTTATGACCTCCCCATCATCGTCATGAGCGCGCGCACCAGCGATTTCGACAAGGTGCAGCTGCTGGACCTGGGGGCGGACGACTATCTGACCAAGCCGGTGAGCATGTCCGAGCTGGCCGCCCGGGTGCGGGCCAACCTGCGGCGCTCGCGGACGGCGGCGGGCGCTCGCGGAGCGGCTGAGCTGGTGGAGGCGGGACCGCTCGTCATCGACCCCGGCGCCCACAAGGCGAGCGTCGACGGCAGGCCGCTGGAGCTCACCCCCCGGGAGCTGGCGGTGCTCCACTATATGGTACGGCAGGCGCCGAAGACAGTTTCACGCGAGGAGATCTACCAGGCGGTCTGGGGCTATGAGATGCTCCACGGCGACCGTTCGGTGGACGTCTTCGTGCGGCGCCTGCGCAAGAAGCTCGAAGAAGCTGCGCCCGGCCGGACATTCCTCCAGACCCACTACGGATTCGGCTACCGGTTCGAGGTGCTGGAGGACTAGCCTGCCTACTTGAACACGCTGAACAGCTTGTCCAGGCCGCCCTTCTCCATCTTGGCGATGACGTCGATCTCGCCATTGTCCAGCCAGACCCCTTCGCATTCGGAGCACTTGTCGATGAGGATCTCATGATATTTTATCTCGATCAGCTCCATGCCGCACTTGGGACAGCGCATGAAGTGGAGCTCTTTGAGCTCCTCCCTCTCCTGCTCCTGCAGCTTCTTGTGTTCTTCCTCGGCGATCTGCTTCAGTCGCTCGTACTCCATCCGGGCGATGTATTCGTCTTCCTTGGCGCTTGGTTTCATGTGAAGCCCTCCGTGGGTGTTCGTGTGCTGTACTGATTGGAATAGGATTATAACGTTTCCGGCATCGGGGCCAAAATCAGGCCGACATGGATAGCGGTGAAAAGTGCGCGAAGAGCAGGCCTCCCCTTGACCCGCCCTACAGCGGCAGCGTGAAGCTGATCTCGGTGCCGAAACCCTCGCGGCTGGTGGCGGTGATGGCGCCGCCGGCGCTCTCGATGATGTGCTTGACGATGGAGAGGCCCAGGCCGGTGCCGCCCAGCGACTTGCTGCGGGACTTGTCCACGCGGTAGAAGCGCTCGAAGATGTGGGGCAGGTGCTCGGCGTCGATGCCGATGCCGTCGTCGCGGACGGTCACCCTGAGCTGGCCGCCGTCGCGGCCGGCCTCGATATCCACGCGCGAACCGATGCCGCTGTAGTTCACGGCGTTCTGGATCAGGTTGCTCATGACGGTGGCAGCCATGCGCTCCTTGAGGGGCAGCATTGCGTCGGCGGGCACGTTGGACTTGATGGTGACCTCGCGCTGGTCGGCCAGGGGCTTGAGCTGCCCGGTGAGCTCGTTCACCAGGGTGAAGAGATCGGTCTCGCCCTTGAGCTCCTCGACGGAGCCGGACTCCAGGGAGGACAGGAAGAGGATCTCGTCGATGAGCTGGCCGAGGCGGTGGGTCTCCTTGTCCACCTTTTCCAGGAAGCGCCGGGAGTCATCGCCGCTGATATCCGGGTCCTGCAGGCTCTCCACCAGGCCCTGGATGCCGGCCAGCGGCGTCCTTAATTCGTGGGAGACGGTGGCCGCGAACTGGGAGCGCAGCTCGCCGAACTTGATGTTCTCGGAGATGTCGCGCAGGAACACCAGGCACTCCAGGTCCTGTTCGGTGCGGTAGGGCACCACTTTGGCCGCGTAGCTGCGCCGCCCGCCGGCGTAGAGGCGGACTTCCAGCTCCAGCGGCTCTACCGACCGCAGGGCGGTGGCGGCAGCGCTGTCCAGTTCGTGGTTCTCCAGGGTCTCCAGCAGGGTGCGGCCCCGCTGCGGCTCATCCAGCTCGGTGCCTGCGCGGGCGCTCATGGCTATGATCTTGCGGTTCTTGTCGAGCACCAGCACGCACATGGGGAGCTGTAAGAGGAGCTGGTCGTAGCGGCTCTTGAGCCGCGGCACCTCGTCGCAGACCGCCGCCTGCACGGCCAGTTTGCGCACCGCCCTGGCGAGACTTTCGGTACCTTCGGGCTGGACGATGGAGGTGATCTCCTTGCGCTCCAGGCTCAGCCGGAAGAAGAGGACCGCCAGCGCCACGGCGGCGCCGGTGGTGATGATGGCTATGATAAAAAAGAGAATCGCAATACCATCCACTTTATGACTTCCTCCGCTCGTCAGCAGTTGCGGTGTCCTCGACGGCAAAGCCTGCCAGCGAACAGAACCGGGCCGGCGCCTTCATGCTACTCCCCGAACCGCTTGTTGATGTCCGGGGCCGCCCGGTCGAAGTACTTGCCGTCCAGCTGCCCGGTCACCAGGAACGACACCCGCCCGCCCATGTCCACCACCTGGTCGGCCATGCGCTCGATGTAGCGGCTGGCCAGGGCGATGTGGGTGGCCCATTCCGTCGAGGGCGCTTCCCCGCTCTCGCCTTTCTCATGGCTCAGCAGGCGGGAGAGGATGTCCTTGAACATGTCGTCGATGGGCTGGTCGATCTCGGCCAGCGAGTCGGCCAGCCCGGCATCGCGGTCGGCGTAGGCCTTGATCCCCTGCCGCAGCACCTCGAGGGCCTGGGCGGACATCTTCCTGAGGATCTCCATGTAGGGCTCGGCCACCTCGCTGCGGTCCATGCGCTTGGCTATCTTGGCTATGTTGACCGCCAGGTCGCCGATGCGCTCCAGGTGCAGGCTCACCAGCAGGGCAGTATGCAGGAGCCTCAGGTCGATGGCCACCGGCTGCTGCTGCGCCTGCAGCGCCAGGCACTTGCCCTCGATCCACAGGCTCAGTTCGTTGATGTCGTCATCCCCGGCTATGACGCTGTTGGCCAGGGCCCGGTCGCCCTTGAGGAACGCCTGGGTCGCGAAATCCACCGCCTCCACCACCAGGCTGCCCATCCTCAGTACTTCCTCGTTAAGCTGCTCCAAACCTTCGTGGTATGATTGCCTGGTCATCGGACTAGCCGAACCTCCCCGTGATGTAATTCTCTGTTTCCTCGCGGTCGGGCATGGTGAAGATCTTGCTCGTGGCACCGTATTCAACAAGCCGGCCCGGCTCTCCTGTCTCCTGCACCAGCATGAAGCCGGTGAACTGGGAGATGCGCGCCGCCTGCTGCATGTTGTGGGTCACGATGATGATGGTGTAATCCTCCTTGAGCACCTCGATGGTGTCCTCGATCTGCTGGGTCGCCACCGGGTCCAGCGCCGAGCAGGGCTCGTCCATGAGGATGACCTCCGGCTGCACCGCCAGGGTCCGGGCGATGCAGAGGCGCTGCTGCTGGCCGCCGGAGAGGTCCATGGCCGAGTTGCCCAGCTTGTTCTTGACCTCTTTCCAGAGGGCCGCCTGTACCAGCGAGCGCTCCACGATGTCGTCCAGCTCATCCTTCTTCCTGACTCCCATGAGACGCGGCCCGTAGGCGATGTTGTCATAGATGGATTTGGGGAAGGGGTTGGGTTTCTGGAAGATTTCGCCCACCCGGGAGCGCAGCTCCACCACGTCGACGTCGCGGTCGTGGATGTCCCTGCCGTCCAGGAGCACCTGGCCCTCGACGCGGGTGTGGCCGATCTCCTCGTGCATGCGGTTGATCAGCCTGAGCACCGTCGACTTGCCGCAGCCAGAGGGGCCGATGAGGGCCGTCACCTGGTTCTCCGGGACGTCGAGGGTGATATCGTCCAGCGCCTTGAAGTCGCCGTAGTAGAAGCTGACGTCTTTCAGCTCGACCTTGTTGCGGACTGAGGCGGTGCCGGGCGCCGCCGCGGCCCGGACCCCTTCTATCCTTACCGGCGATCCTTCCATTTTACTTTCCTCTCGTGGCGTCACGTCGCCGGGAGCGGTTGGCTTCCAGCCGTCAAGCAAGCTCTCGGTGCTCATCACCATCTCTTCTTTCTGCGGAAACGCAGGCGCACCAGCGCCGCGCTCAGCGTGAAGCTTAATACTAACAGGAGCAGTACCAGGGCTGTACCCCATTTCATCTCCTCGGGCATCCCCGGGACCTGGGTGGACACGGTATACAGGTGGTAGGGCAGGGCCATCGCCTGGCTGAAGGGTGAATCCGGCAGGGCCGGCAGGAAGAAGGCCGCCACGGTGAACATGATGGCGGCGGTCTCGCCCGCGGCCCGGCCCACCGCCAGCACGGTGCCGGTGATGATGCCGGAGATCGAGTTGGGCAGCACCACCTTGCGGATGGTCTGCCAGCGGGTGGCCCCCAGTGCCAGGGAGGCCTGGCGGAAGGACTGGGGCACCGCCGTGAGCGCCTCCTCGGCGGCGGTGATCACCACCGGCAGCACCAGGATGCCCAGGGTCAGCGAGCCGGACAGGATGGACGTGCCCAGCCCCATGAGCAGCACGAACAGCCCCAGGCCGAAGAGGCCGTAGACGATGGAGGGCACCCCGGCCATGTTGGCGATGGCCAGCCTAATGATGCGGGTGAGCCGCCCCTGCCGGGCGTACTCGGTGAGGTAGATGGCGGCCAGGGTCCCCACCGGCACGGCGAAGATCACCGTGCCGAGGATCAGCCAGAAGGTGCCGACGATGGCCGGGAAGATGCCGCCGGCCTTCATGCCCTTGCTGGGCATGGCGGTGAGGAACTCCCAGCTCATGGCGGAGCCGCCCTTGTAAAAGAGGTAGGCGATAATGGCGACCACCGGCCCTACCGAGACCAGCGCGAACAGCGCCAGGACCGCGTGGGCGATCTTCTGGCTGCGGTACTGGCGCCTGTGGCCTTTAGGCGCCGAGGGCCCCCGCCCCCGCGGGACGCTGCCGCCGGTCCCGGCGCCGGCCGCGGCCTGTTGCTGCCTCGAATCCATGGCCTATTCCGCCTCCCGGTAACGGTGGAGCACCACATCGGCTATCCAGTTGATGATGAAGGTGATGACGAACAGGATGAGCCCCACGGCGAAAAGGGCGTAGTAATGGGGGCTCTGGAAGACCGTCTCGCCCATCTCCTGGGCGATGGTGCCGGTCAGCGTACGGACCGGCTTGAAGATGGAGTCCAGCGAAGTCGGCATCACGGCGGCGTTGCCGGTCACCATCAGCACCACCATCGTCTCGCCGATGGCGCGCCCGATGCCCAGCATCACCGACGCCGAGATGCCGGACATGGCAGCCGGCACCACCACGCGGCTGGTGGTCTGCCAGGGGGTCGCCCCCAGCGCCAGTGAGCCCTGGCGGTAAGCGCGCGGCACCGAGGTGATGGCGTCTTCGGCGATGGAGATGATCGTCGGCAGGGCCATGAAGGCCAGCACGAGTCCGCCGGTGAAAGCGGTCAGTCCGGTGTTTATGTTGAAGAGGCTCTGGATGAAGGGAGCCATGAGCGTCAGGCCGATGAAGCCCAGGACCACCGAGGGGATGGCCGCGATGACCTCGATGGCGGGTTTCATCGTCTCCCTCAGCCACGCGGGCGCGATCTCGGCCAGGTAGATGGCGGTGCCCACTCCCAGGGGCACGGCGATGACCACGGCGATGGCGGTCACCAGCAGGGAGCCGAGGATGAGCGGCAGGGCGCCGAAGACCGGCGGCGTCGAGATGGGGTACCAGTTGCGGCCGGTGAGGAAGTCCAGGAACGAGTAGCTGCCACCCAGCGACACGGCGTCCTTGAGCAGGAAGACGAAGATCAGCAGCATCACGCCGATGGCGAAGACGCCGCAGGCGAGGATGGTCTTGCTGATGAGAAGCTCGCTGAGTTTTTTCGACTTCCTCAATTCACTCCTGTACCTGTCAGCCCTTCAGGGGCACGAAGTCCAGTTCCAGCAGGACCGCCTGGCCCTCTTCACCCTTGATCCAATCGATGAACTCCACAGCTTGCGTTGAAGCGTCCTTCTTCGAGTAGATATAGAGAGGGCGCGACACCGGATAGGTGCCGCTCTGCACCGTCTCCACCGAGGGCGCTACCGCCGCGCTGCCGTCCTTGCTGACGCCGAGCGCTTTCACCCCGGACTGGGCGTAGCCGAGCCCAACGTAGCCGATGGCGCTGGCGTTGTTCCTGGTCTCCTCGAAGATGGCCTGGGAGGAGGGCATCAGGAGCGCCTGCGGCGAGTATTCCTGGTCGTTCATCACGTGCTCCTTGAAGAAGACGTGGGTGCCGGAGTTGCTCTCGCGGGAAAGCAGGACGATGGCGCCGGGGCCGCCGCCCACCTGGCTCCAGTCGGTGATCTTGCCGGTGAAGATGTCCGAGAGCTGCTGCATCGACAGCTCCTTCACCGGGTTGTCCGGGTGGACGATGACGGCGATGCCGTCCAGGCCTACCCTGTGCTCCTCGACCTCGACGCCCTTGCTGCTGGCTTCTGCCACTTCCTCATCCTTCATCTGGCGCGAAGAATTGGCCAGGTCGGCGGTGCCGTTGATCATGGCCGAGATGCCCGTGCCAGAGCCGCCGCCGGTGACGGCGATTTGGGCCGCCGGGTTCTCCTCCATGTATTTCTCCGCCCACATCTGGGAGAGGTTCACCATAGTATCGGAACCCTTCACCTGGAGCATGCCGCCGGTGTCGCCGGTCGTTCCGCCGCAGCCGGTGATGGCCGCGGCAAGCGCCGCGAGGGCGAGCGCCGCTGCGATAATGAATTGCCACTTCCTGAGTCTCAATTTTGCCTCCATGGGATCGGTTTGTTTCAGCCCGATAGTAGCAATGACCAGCGCCGAGCAGGTTAATACCCCGTGAAACAATTGTGAACAAGATGTGAACGTGAGGGGGACGTTGTTTCCTATGTTTCCTAAAGAACGTGAACAGGGACGTTGTTTCCCATGTTTCCTGAAGTTGCATGCGGCACTTGCCACTTTTCATGCAGGAACCGATACACGCGGACAAGCCCCCTGACAAGGATTTCCCGCAGGCCGCACCGAAAACGCAAACCATGATAGGTTGGGAAGGGATAGTGTTCCGCGTGGTTATCGGCGCCCTGCTGGGGGCCCTGGTGGGCCTGGAGCGGGAGATGCGGGGCCAGGTGGCGGGCTTTCGCACCCACACGCTGGTGGCTATGGGCGCGACCCTCTTCACCCTAGTGTCGCTCTACGGCTTCGAGCCTTTCTTCGACTCGGCGGAAGCCGCCGGCCAGCCATACTCTTTCGACCCCTCCCGCGTTGCCGCCCAGATAGTCGTGGGCATCGGCTTTCTGGGGGCCGGCGCCATCATGCGCCACGGCTCCAGCGTCAAGGGCCTCACAACGGCCGCCAGCCTCTGGGTGGTCGCCGCCATGGGGATGGCCGTGGGCGCCGGCTTCTGGGCGGGCGCCCTGGCGGTCTCACTGATGCTCCTGGTAGTGCTGCGCGGTTTCCGCCCGGCGGAGAAGATACTGATGCGCTGGTTCTACCCGGAAGACGCCAAGCTGACCATCAGCATCGACTCGGCCATGCTGGACAGCGCCCAGCTCATCCACGACCTCGAGGAAGAGGACATGCGCGTGCGCCAGATCACCAGCGTCAGATCCGCGGAGAAGGTGATGAAGCTGACCCTGGCCATCGGCATCACCCGGCGCGCCTCCGCCAACGAGATCGTCGAGCGCATCCGGGAACTAAGCGGCGTCACAGCCGTGGAGTGGGTGCGCTAGGGCCTGCTCTCCATCCTGCCAGACCCGGTTTTTTGGCGGTCTCTCCCTCTGTGGGTTAAGCTGATATCAGAGCCATGCAAGCTGCGGGCCGGCGGCGTGACGCGCCGGCCGCGACCAGGGGGTAGAATCATCATGTCCGGCAGGTCTTTCCGCCAGCGGATGCTGATTGCAGGCCATCTCCTACTGCTCGTGTTGGCGGCCTGCCTTGGGGTGTCCCGGCAGGCGGCGGCCGTCACCGCCGGCGACTCCCTGGCCGGGTCCAGCGGCATCACCCCGGCCCAGATGGAAGCCGAGCTGCGCTCGCGCAACCCGAACCACATCCATCCCACTATCGCCGATGTCTATGGCGCCTGGGGCAGCCGCTTCGGCATCCGCTCGGACCTTGCTTTCGCCCAGATGCTCCACGAGACCGGCTTCCTGCGTTACGGCGGCCTGGTGCAGCCCTGGCAGAACAACTTCGCCGGCATCGGCGCCACCGGCCCCGGCAATCCGGGCCGGTCCTATCCCAGCATGAACGACGGCGTCTACGCCCACTACGCCCTGCTTGACTACTATATCTACGTGCGCGGCATCCGCACCCTCGGCGGCCTGGGCGGCACCTGGGCGGTGCCGGGCCATGGCTACGGCGACAGGATCGCCGTCTACGCCAACGAGATGCGCAACTACAGCCCGGCCGGTTACTGGAAGGGCAACTTCAACGAGACGCCCGGTGTGCCCGCGGCCCGTCAGTCCACCGTCTACTACTTCCCCTGGTACGACAACTACCGACCCTGGGGCTTCGAGGGCGACTGGATCATCATCGACAACCGGGGCATGGAGACGGCGCGCGTGCGGCTCACCATCGGCTCCAGCGTGGTCCGGGACCCGCTGCACCCTGAGCGCGACTACTGGGAGGTACCTGCTGCCGGGGTCATCACCCCTGCAGCACCCGGCGTCACCGGCGGGCCGGTCAAGGTGGAGTCCCTCGACAGCCAGCCGATCATGGCCAGCCAGAGGGTGCTCTACCGGGACTCGTTCTCGGAGATCGCGGGGATCCCCGCGGAGGACCTCTCGGACACCTGGATCTTCAGCTGGTACGACCAGCGCAGCGCCGGGATGAAAAACTGGGTCCTGGTGGCCAACATGGGCAGCCAGCCGGCGGACGTGGAGATACGCATCGGCGGCAGCCTCGTGGCTGCCTACACCGCCGCCGAGGGCACCGCGATCCAGCCGGGTCAGCGCGTGACGCCCTCGTTTCCGGGGCTGATGGACGGGCCGGTGGAGGTGCGTTCTGTGAACGGCCAGCCCCTGATCGCCAGCCAGCGGGTCATCTTCCGTGAGAGCTTCAACGAGACCATAGGCGACCCCACCGCGGGCAACAGCCAGTACTTATTCCCCTGGTACGATTCCAGCCGCGCCAATGGCATGTACGGTGACTGGCTGCTGATAACAAACCGTGACTCCGCGCCCGCCGACGTGGATGTCTACATCAGCGGGCAGCTCAAAGCCAGTTACCGGGAGGCAAACGGCAACGCCATCCCCGCCGGTGGCCAGGTGACGCCCGCGTTCGCGGGAGTGACCGGCGGGCCGGTGGAGGTCCGTTCCGTCAATGGGCGCCGCCTGCACGTTTCGCAGCGGGTGGTGTTCAGGGACAGCATGGAGGAGATCCCGGGGCAGCTGTTCCCCTCGCCAGTGGGGCTCAACGCCGAAAAGTGGTTCGGCTGGTATGATTCCCGGACGGCCAGCTCCATGTGGGGCGACTGGATCATGCTGGTGAACATGGGCGAGGGCGACGCTACAGTGTACGTTTCGCTGAACGGCGGCCGGCTGCGCGACCCGGCGAACCAGGCCAACGATTATTTCACCGTGCCGGAGGGCCAGGTGCTGCCGCTCCAGTTCCGCAATACCGCCGGGGGCCATATCAGCGTCCTGTCGGACCATCAGGTCCTGGTCAGCCAGCGGGTTCTCTATAAATACCAGGTGTCCGGCTGCGGCTGCTAGCAGTGGGGCATCAGTGTGCTGCGACGCGCGCGCCAGGGGCTTCTAGCCCAGAGCCAGCGAAGCCGCCAGCATGACCCCGAAGCCCGCCGTGAAGGAGAGCGGCACGCCGTAGTCGCCCCAGCCGTGCTCGTGCGCCACCGGCAGCAGGTCGCTGGTGGAGATGTAGAGGAAACTGCCGGCGGAGAGCCCGATGGCGAAGCCCAGCACCCCCGTGGAGACATCCGCGAACAGCAGCCCGATGGCGGCGCCGGCGATGGCGAGGACCCCCAGGGTCACCAGGGTGGCCCAGGCCCGGCCCCGGCTGTAGCCGCAGGCCAGCATGACCCCGGAGAAGGAGACCCCGCTGGGGAACCGGTGCGCCAGCACGGCGATGGCTACCACCGCCCCCAGCTCTGCCCCTACCTCGCTGCTCACGGCAATGGCGAAGCCGTCGAGGGCCGTGTGAAAGCCGATGCCGGCGATGGCGAAGAAGCCAAAGTGGTGCACCTCGCAGCCCTGCTCGCGGCATGAATGGACCATGGTCACCTTCTCGGAGATGTAGAGCAGGATGAAGCCCCCACTCACACCGATGGCCGCTGTGGTCCCGGCCAGTTCGAAACTCTCGGGCATCATCTCGTTGATGCCGGCCGAGAGCAGCACGCCGGCGGAGAAAGCGATGAGCAGCGAGAGGCCCCGCGCGCCCAGGTTGCGGCGCGCCAGGGGCAGTCCGCCGCCGGCGATGGTGAATATGGCTGCGAGTGTCGCGAATAATAATGCCGTCATGGATGTACGTCTTTTGGACGGTGATCGGGTAGGGCGATTCTACACAAAATACAACTTTCGGGGGATTCTTTTTTATTACCGTTCTGATAAATTGTTGATTAGGGAGTTACCCCCTTGGGGAGGCTGGCGGCTGTCCACATCCCTCTCCAGCCCTCACCCTTCTGTACATTGCACCAGCAATCTGCGCGCCCGCGGGCCGTCGAACTCGCAGAAGTAGACCGCCTGCCAGGTCCCCAGCACCAGGCTGCCGCCTTCGACCAGGACCATCTCCGACGCCCCCAGCAGGGAAGCCTTGATATGCGCTGCCGAGTTGCCCTCCCTGTGGGCGTAGCCGTCGCTGTGGGGGATGACCTTGTCCAGCTCCATGATGACGTCCCGCGTGACCGCGGGGTCGGCGCCCTCGTTGATGGTGACCGCCGCCGTGGTGTGGGGCACGAACACCCGGCAGACGCCGTCACGCACGCCGCTTGCGGCCACCACCGCCCGCACCTTCCCGGTGACGTCGACGAACTCGTCACGCCCGCCGGTGGATATCTTGAGCTCCACTATCGCCATGGGCTGTTCCCGTCATCCCTCCCTGAACTCGATCAGTTCGATGCGGCCCTCGCCGCCCTTGACCTTCTCTTCCAGGATGACGCCCACGCCGCGGGCGTAGAACTTGTGCTCGGCGATGCCGGGCTCAAGCGGGGTCCATTCCTCGGTCTGCAGGCAACCGGTGTAAGCGCCCAGGGCCAGCTCGACCGTCTCGTCGAGGCTCAGCACCTTGGCCATGTCCTCGGCCTCGCCCCTGTAATATTCCTGATGGTAGGTCTCCCCGATCACCGGGTCGGCCTGCATGACGATACCCGGCAGGGCGCCGTCGACGCCCGCCTCCCAGGAGCCGGCGGCGCTGACGACCTCGCCGTTCTCCAGCTCTTTGGAGTCCTCGCCGAAATACCAGACGTTGCCGTCCCTGTCCTGGGCGAACCAGTCCAGGGTGTCCTCCACCAACTCCCCGTCGATGCGCACCTGGTCACGAACGACCACGCAGGTGACGCCCATCACTTCCCTGGTCTCGCCGGTGACCGTCACCTCGATCCTCTCCGTACCCTCGTCGGTCTCGCCCTCGTATATCCAGGTCGTCCCGGGCCTGTATGGCAGGTAGGGGTTGTCGACCCCGGCGACGAAGTCAGCCGGGTCTATCTCCACGCTGTAGGGTTCCTCGCCGGCGCCCACGTCGCCCCTGGTGTCGGCGGCCTCCTCCTCGCCGCAGCCCGCCGCCAGCGCCGTCAGCAGCAGCGCCAGGGTGAGAATCATTGCCAGCCTTTTCATTGGTTGCCTCCCGGTCGAAAGGATCTTGTCCATCGGAGCCGTTGCCGGCTGTCAGCCCAGCACCCAGCCGGCCAGCAGCAGCCACCAGATGAGACTGCAGGCGAACCCTGTGGCCATCCCCGCGATGACGTCCGAGGGGTAATGGATGCCCAGGTATACGCGGGTCCAGGACATCACGAACGCCAGCAGGTAGAAGACCGGCGCCAGCGCCGAGTAATAGAAGGTCATGGCCGCCGCCGCCGCGAACGACATGGCTGCGTGGGACGAGGGGAACGAGGGGCTGGAGGGCACCCGCACCAGCGGTGCCAGCCGCGGGTCGTCCGACACGGGCCGCTGGCGCCCCACGATCAGCTTGACGATGAAGTTGACCAGCAGGGTGGGGTAGACGAACATCAGGGTGACGATGAACATGCCCCGCCCTGAACCGGCGCCGGCGATCCAGGCCGCCGCCGCCAGCCCCACCCAGAAAAGGCCGTAATTGCCGGCCCGGGAATACCACTTGAGCAGTGTTTCCAGCAGCCGGGGATGGCCTTTCGTGCGCAGGGCGATAAAAAGCCGGCTATCCCAGGGCGAGGGCACCAGGGGATCCCGGGCGGCTCCGGCCGCGGTCTTGTCGTCAGGCTCCATCCTGTCCGTCCCTTCGGTAGGTTTCGAACGCAATACCTGCATTCTGCAAAAGCCCGGTGATGCCTGCCTCGTCGCCGGCGTCAACCTCCACCGCCAGGCCGCAGAGGCCGTCCGCCGTCCCCGGCGGCCGCTCCACGATGTCGCACCAGCAGCCACCTTCAAGGATCACCGCCTCGCCGGCCAGGGCATCGTGGGTCGAGCCGAACAGCAGGACCAGTCCTCCCTTTGTCTCTTCGCTGCCGCCGGACACGATCAGAGTCCTTCAGGCCGGACGCAGGTTGATCTGGTCGCCCTGCCTGACCTGGAAGATATGGGCCGCATTGCCCTGGTTCATCGCGAAGGTGATCCGCTGGTAAGAGTCTTCGTAGAGCAGCAGGCTCTCCGGCTCCACATCGGCGAAGGCGAAGACGAAGGGAACCCTCCAGGTCTCGTCGTTGTAAGTCACCTCGAGCTCGTGGCCGCGCCGGATGCCGGCGCCCTCCAGTTCGTCGGAGGTGAGGCATAGCTGGATGTTGCCGAATGAGTCGATATAAACGACGGTGGCGGTGACGCTTTCTGCCTCCAGCACCGGCGCTGGCAGTTCTATCTGCGCGAGCTCGCCCACCGGCACGTGCTGGCCGAGCTTGTCGATGGGGACGCCGTTGCAGAGGTGGGCGGCCGCCGGGGAGAACAGGTCGCGGCCCTCGAACGTCTTGCAAACCCGGGGCAGGCTGTAGCTGGAACAAGTGAGTTCCACCGCATCCTCGACGCCTCCCAGCCTGGCGGCGGCGAGGGACAGCAGGCCGTTGTCCGGACCGACCAGATACCGGTCCTGGGCCGTCCTGAGAGCCAGGGGCCTGCGGTCGACGCCCACACCCGGATCCACCACCGCCAGGATGACCCCCGGGGGCATGTAGGGCAGCGTCTGTTCCAGCACCAGGGCCCCCTGGAGTATGTCGTGGGCCTTGATGCCGTGGGTGATGTCGAGGATCTCCACATCCGGCGCGATCGTCTTGATGACGCCGTGGCAGGTGCCGACGAAATCGTCGGTGAGCCCGAAGTCGCTCAGGAATGTGATGAACTGCTTTCCGGTCATTTCTCACCCGTCTCTCGACGACTTTCGCTTCGCTGGCGCGCCGGACGCCTGCGCCGTAAGTATATATCAGAGCCTACAGCGGCGCTTGCCCGGCGCCGGCGCATTACCTACCTACCCGTTTCACGACTTTTCAATTCCAGGCCACCAGAAAATGACAACAAAGGTCGAATGGCTTATCATAAAGATGATCCGGGTTTACGGGCCCTGATGCCGGGAGGCGCCCCTCCGCCCCCGGCCCGGAAAGGCTACTCCGGTTAGCTGACAGTATGGAAAGGCTGATTCTCGAAACAAAACTCAGGCCGCCTGACTGCGAACGGATGTTCGAGCGCGAGCGGTTGTTCCGTTCAGCTGACAGCAACGGCGGGATGCGCCTGCTCAGCGTCGACGCCGACGCTGGATATGGCAAGACCGTTCTGCTGGCGCAACTGCAGCAGAGGGTCACCGAGCCCTGTGTCTGGTACCGGCTGGACAAGAGCGACCGCGACGTCAACTTCCTGCTGCTGCACCTCATCAGGGGGGTCAGCAACCAGGCGCCGGACTTCGATTCCTGGGTGGAAGGCTTCTTCCGCGGGGGCCGGGCCAGCGAGATCGAGCCGTCAGCGCTGCTGGAATCCTTCCTGGCGGAGTTCGAGCAAAGGGTGTCGCGCCCCTTCAGTTTTTTCCTGGATGATTTCCACCTGATCGAAACATCCGCGGCCGCCGTCGACGCTGTCCGCGCCATGATCGGGAAGATGCCCGCAGGCGTCAGCTTCTACGTCGCCGGCCGCACCCGCCCGCCCCTGGGTCTCTCGCGGCTCAGGACGGTGGGGGAAGTGCGCGAGATATCCGCGGACGAGCTGCGGTTCACCCAGGACGAGGTCAACGATTATTTCTCCGGCGAGTTGCCGGACGGCATCGGTTTCGGCGAGTTCGAGCGACTGGTGGAAGGAGCCAGGGGCTGGCCGGCGGCCCTGGCCCTGATACGCAACCAGGTCCAGCGGGACAAGAGGACCGGGCGGTCGGACCTCACCCTGGCGGTCTTCCGCGACATCAATGAATACCTGGCTGAGGAGGTCTGGGCCCACCTCGACGAGGAACTGAAGGACATGCTCATGAACAATTCCCTGGTGGAGGTGATCGACCCGGACGTCTGGGACCAGGCCGGCTCCGGGCCGGAGGGCACAGAGGTGCTCAGGTTGCTGGATGAGGCGGCACAGCGGAACATCCTGGTGCAGCGAGACGGGTTCGGCAACCAGTACCGGATACATCCCCTCTTCCGCGGGTTCCTGGTGGAGCGGCTCAAGGCCTCCATCGGCATCGTCGGCATCCGCGAGCGGCACCGGGGATACGCGGAGCACTTCAGTCGCAAGGGGATGCCGGAAGCCGCCGTCCACCACCTCATCGAGGCCGGCATGCACGATGAGCTGGCGGCAGTCGTGGAGGAGATCGGCAGCAAGGTGCTGGAATCGGGCCGGGTCCGCACCCTGGCTTACTGGCTCGGCCACATCCCCGACCGGATACTGGAGCAGCGTCCCTGGCTCTGCTATTTCAAGTCGCGCGTCCTGGACCCCGACAAGGAACAGGCTGCCGCCGACCGCCTGCTGGCGCTGGCCGGGGCCGGATTCGAGAAGGCCGGAGACCGGAGGGGCATGTACCTGAACGCGTATGCCGTCAACAGTTCCAGGCTTTATACCAACCGGCATGAAGAAGCGATCGGGGCCGCCATCGAGATGGTGGAGCTGGCGGACGACCCTGGCGAAAAGGTGTTCGCGCTCAACCGGCTGGCGCTCAGCAACATGCTGGTGGGCCGCCCTCATGAGGCGATGAACCTCTGGGGCGAGGCGCGCGAGCTTTGCGACGAAGGGGACGACTCCTGCCGCCGGCAGATCGATACCTCGATGGTCTCCGCCAAGTTCTATCTGGGCGACTACGACGGCATCCTCAAGCTGTCTGGCGGCCTGCTGCAGCGGCTGGGCCACGTGACGCCGGTGCTGTCGCGCTTCGTCGTCCTGGGCTTCCGCGCCGTCGCCCTCATCGAATCGATGCAGTATGAAGAGGCAGCCAGCCTGCTGGGCCGGTTCGGGGAGATGCTGGGTGCGGAGTACCGTGAGGGGGAGCGTTACGTGGAGGCCCTCCAGGCCCGCGTGATGCTCTACCGGGACCAGTCCCGCGAGGGGCGCAGGAAGATCCGCGAGATTGTCGACGACTGCGACAACCTGTTCCTCCTCGGTCCGGAGAACCCGCTGGTCTTCATCGGCAACTACGAGAGGCACCTGGGGAACCATGACAAGGCCCTGGCCTACCACCGGGAGGCGCTTGAGCTCTGCAGCGAGAACGCCTTCTACCCGGCTGCCTCCTGCCTGGTAAACATCGGCGCCGACAGGATGAGGCTCGGCGAGGCAGGGTCCATGGCCGGCGAGGACGAGCTGGCGGCAGCCGAGGCCCTGGCGTTGAGGACACGGGCGAACTTCATCCTCGCCCAGGTGAGTTTCCACCGGGCCTGGCGAGCTTTCGCCCAGGGGGACGAGACGCTGGCGCTCAGGGAGGCGGGGCGGACGCTCTCCGAGGCTGCGCGCTATCGTTACGATCATTTCATCGCCCGCGAGGGGCGCATCAGCCTGGGTTTGCTGGCATTCGCCTACGCTCATGGGATCGAGCGCGATTACCTGACCGGCATCTTCAGGCAAATCGGCAGCAGATCCCTCTCGGCGCTGGCGCCCATGCTGCATTCGGAGGATATGGGCACGAGGAAGGACGTCATCATGACCATGGCGGCGGCGGGGGGGCTCTCGGCGGTGCCGCGGGTCCAGAGGATGCTGGGTGACGGGAGCCCTGCCGTGCGGGCCGCCGCCCGCAGGGCGATCAACGTGGTCAGGGAGGGCTGCGCCCGGCCGGAGGATATCCTTTCGCGGCGCGAGCTGGAGGTGCTGGAGATGATAGCCGAGGGCGCCAGCAACCTCGAGATAGCCGCGCGGATGGTGGTCACGGAGTCGACGGTGAAATCCCACGTCTCCAGCATCTTCCGCAAGCTTTCGGTCAGCTCCAGGGTGCAGGCAGCCATGTATTTCAACCAGCGCGTCCCGCAAGCCGGAGAGGCCGAGGGCTGACCGCGGCGCCGCGGCCCCTGCCGGGCGCGCCGCCGGCTGAAGGATTCTTTCCGTCCGGCGCATCTGCTATACTCTAGCCTTCCCACACAATTGAAGACTCCTGCTCCATGTTAACGCGCATGGGGCCGCTTTAGACCGAAGGAGGTGAGTACCACGAGTAACTACGAGATCATGCTTATGCTGCATCCGGAAGCCGAGGCCGCGCGCCAGGCGGAGATTCTGGATCGCATCAAATCCATCGCCGCCGAAGGCAACGGCTCAGTCGAGAGCGTCGACGAATGGGGCAAGAAACGCCTCGCTTACGAGATCAACCACATCAACGACGCTTTCTACTATGTCATCACTCTCACCGCCACTCCGGATACGCTCGATGAGATCACGCGCATCCTCAGCATTACCGACGAGGTGATCCGCTTCATGCCGGTGAGCCTGAAAGAGAAAGTAGCCAGTGAGAGTTAAAGGAGACGAACCATGGCCAGCATCAACCGGGTAGTACTGGTAGGGAACCTGACCCGCGACCCCGAACTGAGGCACACCCCCAGCGGCACCGCCCTCTGCAAGCTGGGCGTCGCGGTGAACGACCGTATCAAGCAGGGCGACGAGTGGGTGGAAAAGGCCAACTTCTTCGATGTCACCGTCTGGGGGGCCCAGGCGGAGAGTTGCAGCCGATACCTGGCCAAGGGGCGCCAGGTCGCCATCGACGGCCGGCTCGACCACCAGACCTGGGAGAAGGACGGACAGAAACGCTCCAAGGTGGAGATCATCGCCCAGAACGTCCAGTTCCTCGGCGGCCGGCAGGAAGGGTCCGGAGGGGGCGAAGCCGCGGTAGGGGCGGGAGCGCCTTCGGGGCTGACGCCCGACACATCGGACTTCGAAGCGCCAGACAGCGGGGGCGACGACGACATACCGTTCTAGCGGACGTCCTGGGCGGACGCCCGGGCCAGCCGAGCGACCACTGCTGACGCAGGCGCGGACAGGCGTCCGAAGATAGCAAACACGAAAAAGACAGGAAGGGACAAATGGCACCAAAACCAGCAAGGAAGGGCAAACGCCCGTCATGGCGGTCCGGGGCAGGGTCGCAGCGGCGGCGCTATTGCTACTTCTGCAAGGAGAAGGTAGTCGAGATCGACTACAAGAACTATAACCAGCTCAAGCGCTACGTCTCCGACCGCGGCAAGATCCGTTCGCGCCGCGTCACCGGGACGTGCCGCCGGCACCAGAACCAGCTGTCAACGGCCATCAAGCGCGCTCGTGAGATGGCGCTCTTGCCGTACGTAGCCAGGTAGCCGTAAGGCTGGTCCGGACGGGTACCGGATAAATGGGCGGCTTTCCAAAAAAGGCGGTAATAGACGGCGGCAAGGCCGTCACCCTCTGCGCGGCCCTCGGACTGATGATCGGGGCCGTGTCGGAGCAGGTGGTCCCGGTGGAGGCGGTGAACTTCGCGCTCCTGCTGTTGCCCTTCGTGCCGATCCCGGTGGCGCTTTTGACGGCGCGGCACGGTTTCATGGCCGGGGCCTTGGCGGGCATCGCCATCGGCTCGCTCTGCACTACCTGGGTAGTGCTGACCGGTTCGTCCGTCGGGCTGCTGGTGTTCCTGTTCGCGGCGGTGGCCGGGGTCTTTGCCGGGGCCGGCTTCAGCGCCGGCGTTGGCATCTATCGCATGCTGGCGATGCTGATGGCGATGTACATCGGCATCGGCCTGGCCTGGTTCGGTGCCCACACGCTTACCGTTGAAGCGGGGCCGATCGCCGTCCTCCAGGAGTTCGCGGCAGCTTTCGCCAGGCAGACGAGCGGCTTCTTCCAGTCCCTGGGTATGGCCGAGGGAAGCAGCGATGAGGTATTATCGAGGATAAGCGAGAGCACGCTATACTCGATGCCGGCGCTCCTGGTGGTCATCGCGGGGCTGATGTCCATAGTCACTGTGGCCTTTTCGCGGCTTTTGTTCCGCGTGGTAAAGCAGCCCTTCCCCCGGGATATCGTCTTCAGCGAGCTCAGGCTCCATTTCGGCTATGTATACCTGTTCATCGCCAGCCTGGCCCTGATCCTGGCGTCTTACGCCCTGGACGGCGCAGCCGGCGCCTGGACGGAGGAAGCGGGCGGGAACCTGATGTTCGTGTCCACGGTTCTGTTCTTCATCCAGGGGCTGGCGATCGCCGCCTGGTTCCTGCGGCGACGCAAGGCATCAGGCGCGGTCCGGACCGTGACCTATATCTGCCTGGGGATCCTGGAGCTGACGTTCACGCTGGTCAGTTTCGTGGGGATATTCGATGTCTTCATGGACTTCCGCAAGCGCTTAAGCGGCGGGAGCGGCCAGGCCGGGATCAATGACCAAAAGTGAGAGGAGACTAACTACAATGGACGTGATATTGTTGCAGGACGTGGACCAGCTGGGTGAAAAAGGCCAGGTCGTGTCCGTTTCCGATGGTTACGTGCGCAACTTCCTGCTGCCGCGCAAGCTCGTGGAGATGGCTTCGCCGGCGCGGATAGAAGAGGTCCGCCGCCGCCAGGAGGCCGAGGGGGCCCGGCTGGAGCGGCAGGCCGAACGGGCCGAGGAGATCGCGGAGATGCTGACCAAGACGGTCGTCACCATCAACGTGAACGCCGGCGAGGACGGCAAGCTCTTCGGATCCGTCACGGCTGCTGATATCTCCAGGGAGATCCAGCGCGCCCGCGACGTCAAGATCGACAAGAAGAAGATCGCCCTGGAGGAGCCGATCAAGGAAATCGGCGACTACATGGTGGAGATGGAAGTCCACACCGGCGTCAAGGCGACAGCCAAGGTCATCGTCGCTGCCGCCGAATGAACGGGGAGCCAGCTTAACCCATGGAAAGGCACCTGCCTCCGCAGAACCTCGAGGCTGAGGAGTCGGTACTGGGCGCCATGATGATGAACCAGAGCGCCATCGTCGCCGCTGCCGAGAGGGTCGGGCGCGATGATTTCTACCGGGATTCCCACCGCGTCATCTTCCAGAGCATCATCGACCT
>QZKG01000011.1 GCA_003599855.1 Gaiellales bacterium
AGTGCACGATCAAGGGGGGCAGGGAGGGACGGGAGCTGGACGCGGTGACTCTGGCCGCGTGGTGGACCAGGAACCATGCTGCCATTCAAGGACAATATACCTACTGAGCGCTTTCCCCTGATCACGGTGACATTCATCGCCGTGAACGTCCTCGTGTACCTGCTGATCGAACTGCCGATAATGGGGACCATCAGTGGCCAGGCGTCGTTTTTCAGCAACTATGGTATGACGCCCTGCCTGATCAGCGGCACGCAGTGTGACTTGAGCGGCGTCCCCGCAGAAGTGGTCAACGCCTGGTACAGCCGCACCTTCTCCGTCTACCCGACGCTGATAACCTCGATGTTTTTACACGGCGGGCTGTTCCATCTCGGCGGCAACATGCTCTTCCTCTGGATCTTCGGCAACAACGTGGAGGATTCCATGGGAAGGGTCCGCTTCGTCGTCTTCTACCTGCTTTGCGGGTTGATCGCCAGCGCGGCACAGATCGTCATCGAGCCGGCCTCGGTGATACCCAACGTGGGCGCCAGCGGCGCCATCGCAGGAGTGCTCGGCGCGTACATCCTTCTCTATCCGCGCGCTCGCGTGACGACGCTGGTGTTCCTCTTTTTCTTCATCACCTTCATCGAGCTGCCGGCGGTGGTTGTGCTAATGCTGTGGTTCGTGCTGCAGCTGTTCTCGGGGACATCCAGCCTGGTGGCCGAGACCGACGGCGGGGTGGCCTATTTCGCCCACATCGGTGGTTTCGTGGCAGGGTTCATCCTGATAAAATTGTTCACCAAAAAGAGGAGTCCGGTTTACGTTTCCCGCGCCTGACCGGGTGGCTGTCGCCAAAAGCGCCGGCGCGTGTGATAAAGTCCCTTTTATTGAAGGAATTTTCAAGACTCCGCAACGGCGCCGGGACGGCAGTCGACCTTGCGCCTATTTTTTTTCTTATGATATACTTTGACGAGACAACTGCGAGGTATCTGGACGAGTGGGTTTGGGGAACCCACTTTTTTTTGCCACTGCAGTGAAGAAGACGACTACACCTGAGGAGATCGAAGCGGTCCTGGCGGAAGCCATGCCGGAGGTTGATGTGGTCGATGTGGATGTGACCGGAGGGTCGGGCAACACGACCCTGAGGGTATTCATCGACCACCCTGATGGTGTAGACCACGAATTGTGCGTGAAGGTCACCGGCCTGCTGGACCGGTATCTGAAGGACCATGCGGTCGAGGTCTCCTCGCCGGGTCTGGAAAGAAGGCTGCGCAAACCTGAGCATTTTCTCAGCGCAGCCGGTGAAAAGATAAATGTAAAGACTTACGGCCCGGTGCAAGGACAGCGGAACTTCACCGGTTTTTTGATTGATGCAGGTGAAAACGGCATCGTGATGGACCTGGGGGACAGGGTGATCGAATTGACATACGACCAGGTTGCCCGGGCGAAGAAGCTGTTCGAGTTCCCGGATGAACCGGGGCCAGGGGACGGCAAAAAGAAAAAAAGCAGGCGGCAGTGAAAGCCGCTGGGCATATTAACGAAAAAGGAGCTTACCGTGAGCAAGGAAATAGTCGACGCTCTCAGGTCTTTGGAGGAAGAAAAGGGAATCAATTTCCAGGTGCTGCTGACGGCGCTGGAAGACGCGCTCCTCTCCGCATACAAGAAGACGCCCGACGCGGTCGAGCTGGCCAGCGTCGAGATCGATTCCGAGGACGGGGAGATCAGCATCTATGAGCTGATAGTACCGGAGCGTCCGGCAGCGCTGGCCGAGCAGGAGGCGGAAGCCGCAGAAGCCGCCGAAGGCGAAGGTGAAGCTTCGGCTGAGGGTGAGTCTTTGACTGAAGGCGAAGCGGCGGATACTACAGCAGGCGAGGAAGGCGAGGAGGAGGCCGGCTTCGACCTCTCCCTCTACGACGAGAGCGAGATCGAAAAGGTCAAGCTCGAGACGCCGGAGGACTTCGGCCGCATCGCTGCGCAGACTGCCAAGCAGGTGATCTTCCAGCGCATCCGCGAGGCTGAGCGAGACATGATGTACGACGAGTACAAGGGCCGCATCGGAGAGATCATCAGCGGCATCGTCCAGCAGAGCGACCAGCGCTACACCCTGGTGGATCTCGGCAAGGTCGAGGCGCTGCTCCCGGAAAGCGAGCAGGTGGAGCACGAGCGGTACGATCATGGCTCGCGCATCAAGGCGGTGATCGTCGATGTGCGCGATCATACCAAGGGTCCGCAGGTGATCGTGTCGCGCCGGAACGAGGAGCTCATCAAGAAGCTCTTCGAACTGGAGGTACCCGAGGTGGCTGACGGCCTGGTCGTCATCCGCAACGTTGCCCGCGAGCCCGGCTACCGTTCCAAGATCGCCGTTGAGTCCAGGGAAGATGGTATCGACCCCGTGGGCGCCTGCGTCGGGCCGCGCGGGTCGCGCGTGCGCATGGTGGTCAGCGAACTGCGCGGTGAGAAGATCGACATCATCCCGTATAATGACGAGCCGGCACGCTTCGTGGCCAAGGCCCTCAGCCCGGCGATGGTGCGTGAAGTGCTGGTGGACGATGAGGAGAAGTCGGCCACGGTGGTCGTGCCCGACGACCAGCTCTCTCTGGCCATCGGCAAGGAGGGGCAGAACGCCCGCCTGGCCAACAAGCTGACCGGATGGCGTATCGACATCAAGAGTGAGAGCCAGATGGCGGAAGAGGAAGAGTCCATCGAGTTCACCGACGAAGAGGTCGAGGACACTTCCGGCCGTTGCTGCGCGCTGACCGCTAGCGGCAAGCGCTGCCCCAATGCGGCGTTGCCGGACAGCAAGTATTGCGGCATCCCCTCCCACCAGAAACAGGCTGAGGAAGAGGACGCCGGGGCGGCCGGGGAAGAGGCCGCCGAGGAGGAAACGGAGGAAGCCGAGGGCGCCGGGGCGGCCCCGGCGGCCGACCAGGGACAGTAACCTTGGTCCGCCGCGGGCATGTCCCGTTGCGGACGTGCGCCGGATGCGGGCGGCGCCGTGCCGCGCGCGAGCTGGTTCGTTTCGCTGTTAGCAGTGACGGGCGCGCCTGTCTGGCGCTGGATGCGGATGGGCTGGCCGGCGGACGGGGAGTATGGGTCTGCCCTTCCCGGGAATGCCTGGAAAAGGCGCAGAAGCGGGACTCCCTCAAGCGGAGGTCGCGCGCCAGGGAAGTGGCGCCGCGCCTCGTCGAGGATTTTATTGACCACATAACGGACACGGATAACGAAGATGGCGAAGAAGAGGGTTTACGAGATAGCTAAAGAGCAGGGCCTGGCCAGCGCCGACGTGGTCGACAGGCTGAAGGCGGCTGGCGTCGAGGTCAGCGGCAACTTCTCAGGTGTCGATGAGGCCGACGCGGCACGCGTCTTCGGCGGCGGCAAGGCTGCCGGGGCCGCGAAGCAGGCCGCGCCCGCCGCGCCCAGGAAGGGCGACGCCGCCAGGCCGAAGAAACCGGCCGGCACAAAAGAGGGTAAAAAGGCCCCCGCCACCGCCGCCCCCGCGGCGAAGAAGCCCGCTGCAACCGGCAAGGCCGCCCCCAGGGCAGCAGCCGGGCAGGAGGGCAAGGCGCCGGAAGCCAAGGCTGGCGCCCAGGCGCCCCAGAAGCGTCAGGTCAAGCGGCCGGCGCCAAAGCCCGAGATGCACGGCAAGCGCCGGCGGGTGATCATCGACCCCTCGGCAGCCAAGCGCCACAGTTTTGTCCCCTCCGGCCGGCAGCGCTCCAAGCAGAAAGGGCAGCGCAAGGATTCCCGGGAGGCGACCGCCGTAGTGGAGATGGAGTCGGTGGAGCAGGCGCCGCCTGCCGAGCCGGGCGCTCCGGTCAAGGTCAATTCCGGGGCCACCGTCAAGGAAGTGTCAGCCGCCCTGGGCGTGTCGACCGCCGACATCATCAAACGCCTGATGTCCTACGGGGAGATGGCCACCATCACGCAGTCCCTGAGCGACGAGGCCATCAGCACCCTGGCCGACGACCTGGAGCGCGTGGTCGAGATCGCCCACCTGGAGGAAGAAGAGGAGCCGGAGATAGTCGACCGCGAGGAAGACCTGCGGCCGCGCGCCCCGGTGGTGACGATAATGGGGCACGTCGATCACGGCAAGACCTCGCTGCTGGACGCCATCCGCGAGACCGAGGTGACCGCCACCGAAGCCGGCGGCATCACCCAGCATATCGGCGCCTACCAGGTAGAGCACGAAGGCAAGAGGATCACTTTTCTGGACACCCCGGGCCACGAGGCGTTCACCGCCATGCGCGCTCGTGGCGCCAAGGTGACCGATGTCTCGGTGCTGGTGGTGGCCGCTGATGACGGCGTCATGCCCCAGACGGTGGAGGCCATCGACCACTCCAAAGCGGCCGGCGTCCCCATCCTGGTGGCGGTCAACAAGATCGACAAGCCCGAAGCGACCCCCGAGCGGGTGCGGCAGGAGCTGGTTGAACACGAACTGGTGCCGGAGGAATGGGGCGGCGACACCATCTTCGTCGACGTCAGCGCCAAGCAGAAGACCAACCTCGATTCGCTGCTGGAGATGATCCTGCTGGTGTCCGAGGTGCAGGAGCTCAAGGCCAACCCGGACGCCAAGGCCAGCGGCGTGGTGATCGAGTCCAAGCTCGACCCGGGCCGCGGCGTGGTGGCGACGATCCTGGTGAACCGCGGGACCATGCACGTCGGCGACGCCATCGTCGGCGGGCCGGCTTCGGGCAAGGTCAAGGCGATGAGCGATTTCCGCGGCAAGCCGATCAAGGAAGCCTCTCCCTCCGTACCGGTGGAGGTGCTCGGTTTCGATGTGGTGCCCCAGGCAGGCGAGCATGTGCGCGTGGTGGAAGACGAGCGCAGGGCGCGCACCCTGGCCCATCGGCGCGCCGACCGGATCAAGGCCGAGGCGCTGGCGCGCCGGCGCGCCTTCACCCTCGATGACGTCTTCGACCGCATCAAGGAGGGCGAGGTCAAGGACCTCAACCTCATCATCAAGGCAGATGTCGCCGGCTCGGTGGAAGCGCTGGAAGAGGCGCTCAGGCAGATCAGGCATGAGGAAGTCAAGATCAACATCATCCATACCGGCGTCGGCGCCATCAACGAGTCAGACGTGATGCTGGCAGCAGCCTCCCGGGCGATCGTGCTCGGCTTCAACGTCCGCCCCAGTTCGGCGGCCAAGACCGTCGCCGACCTCGAGGGGGTCGACGTGCGCACCTACAGCGTCATCTACAAGGTGACCGAGGACGTCAAGGCGGCCCTCATCGGCATGCTCGAGCCGACCTTCGTCGAGGAGGAGCTGGGCGAGGCGGAGATACGCCAGGTGTTCAAGGCGTCCAGGATCGGCAACATCGCCGGCTGCTACGTCACGCGCGGCAAGGTCACCCGCAACGCCCAGGTGCGTCTGGTCCGCGAGGGCACCATCGTCCACACGGGCAAGCTGGCCTCGCTCAAGCGTTTCAAGGAAGACACCCGCGAGGTGGAAGAGGGCTACGAGTGCGGCATCCACCTGGAAGACTATAACGACATCAAGGAAGGCGATGTCCTTGAGTTCTTCGAGACGAAAGAAGTCAAACGAAGCTAGCGGCTATGTGGGGATACTGGCCGCCGATATCCACCTCCCGGAAAACGGGTCACTCAAGGACAAACGCCAGCAGCTCCGCAGCCTGAAGGCCGCTCTCACCCGCAGGCTGGGCGCCTCGGTGGCCGAGACCGGCTACCACGACCTCTGGCAGCGCTCCCATCTCCTGATCTCCATCAGCGCCGGGGACGTGTCCGAGCTCGAACGGGCCCTGGACATGGCGGCTCGGATGATCGAGGAGAGGGACCTCGAGCTGGCGGGGGCTCACCGCGAGATAGTCGGGATAAGGGATTGAGAGGATATGTCTGTACAGCGAATGAGGCGCGTCAACGAGGCGGTGCGCGAGGTGCTGAGCGAGGCCCTGGCCGAGGGCCTGAAGGACCCCCGCATCGGTTTCGTGACCGTCACCTCCGTCGATACTTCACCGGACCTGCGTTCGGCGCGGGTCTACGTCAGCGTGCTGGGCGATGAGGAAAAGCGCCGGGAGACCCTCGACGGGCTGGAGTGTTCCCACGGCTACCTGCAGTCGCTCATAGCCAGGCAGCTGGGCCTCAAGCGCACCCCCCAACTCAAGTTCTGCTATGACGACTCCATCGACAAGGGTTTCCGCATCGACGAACTGCTCCGCGAGCACGATGGCGAGTAGCGCTGACAGCCCCGGCGGCCCCCTCTGCGGCGTGCTGCTCATGGACAAGCCCCGTGGGCTCACCTCCCACGACGTCATCGACAGGGTGCGCCGCCATACGGGCATCAGGAAAGCCGGGCACTGCGGCACGCTGGACCCGTTCGCCACCGGCCTGCTGCTGGTCCTTCTGGGCCGGGCGACGAGGCTCTTCGACTTCTTCCTGCCGCTGGACAAGGAATACCGGGCGACGGTGCGCTTCGGCCAGCGATCGACCACCGGCGACAGCGACGGCGAGATCAGCGCCGCCGGCGCGGAGGTCTCCGAGACCGGCCTGCGCGGGGCGCTGGAGGTTTTCCGCGGTCCCATCAGGCAGCGGGTCCCGGCTTATTCGGCGGTGAAGGTGGGCGGCGAGCGGCTCTACCGCAAGGCGCGGCGCGGCGAAACGGTGGAGGCGCCGGTGCGGGATGTGACCATACACCGGCTGGAGCTGACCTCCTTCGACGCCAGGCGCCAGGAGGCCCTGCTGGACATCACCTGTTCCAAGGGCACATATGTCCGCCGCCTCTGCGAGGACATCGGCGAGTCGCTGGGCAGCGCTGCGTACTGCGCCGAACTGAGGCGGACAGCGGTGGGCGGATTCCGGGTGGAAGACGCAGCTTCCACCGAACGGCTGGAGACGGAAGGGCCGCTGCTGGCGGCGCCGGGCGCCGGGCCGTCTTTCATTTCCTGTTACGGTGCGTTATATTTCCTTCCCGTGAGGCAAATCGCGGAAAACGAGAAGAAGATGGCGCTCAGCGGCCGCCCCCTGGAGGGCGACGCCGCCGGTCCCGTGAGGGTGGCCGAGGGCGAGCGACTGCTGGCGGTCTACGGCCCGGGACGCGAGGCCGGGCGCATCGATCCCATGGTGGTCTTCGCATGAGGGTCTACCGGGACCTCGACGAAGTGCCTCACGGCAAGCGGGTCGTCGCCATCGGCACCTTCGACGGCGTACACATAGGCCACCAGCAGATCATCGGCGACGCGGCCAGGGAGGCCGGGGAGCGCGGCATCAAGAGCATGGTGATCACCTTCCATCCCCACCCGCTCTCGGTGATCGCCCCCGACAAGTGCCCGCCCATCCTCACGCCGCTCAACGTCAAGACGGACCTCATCGGTGACCTGGGCGTCGACGAACTGCTCATCATCCCCTTCACCGACGAGTTCTCCCAGCTGTCGCCGACGGTCTTCTGCGAGATGCTCTTCACCACCAACGTCGAGGCGGTGAAGGTCATCGTCGGCGACAACTTCCGCTTCGGACACAAGGCTGCCGGCGACGTGAATTTCCTGCGCGAGTTCGGTGAGGGCCTGGGCATGGAGGTGGTGGCCGAGCCGCTGGTCACCGCCGGCGACAAGCCCATCTCCTCCACCCGCATCCGCAACCTGCTGGTGGAGGGCAATGTGGCCGAGGTGCGGGAGATCCTCAGCCGGCCGCCGTCGACGCACGGCCGGGTGGTCCACGGCGACAAGCGCGGGCGGACCCTGGGCGTGCGCACGGCCAACATCGAGGCCTGCGTCGGCTGCATCTTCCCGGGCAAGGGCGTGTACCTGGCCGACTTGTTCGTGGGCAAGGACCCCTACGCCTGCCTGGTGAACGTCGGCCACAACCCGACTTTCTGCTCAACCGACGAGGACCACCTTGAGAAGATGCGCATCGAAGCGCACGTGCTGGACTTCGAGCGGAACATCTACGGCATGGACGTCCGCGTCGACTTCCTCGAGCGGCTGCGTGACGAGCAGAAGTTCGACAACCCCGAAGAGCTGATTGAGCAGATCAAGAGCGACATCGCCGCTGCGCGCAGGTACGACGGCTTCGCCGTCAGCAGGAAGTAACAGCCCTGTTTTTCAAGTTGATATTGCGGGTTCGAATAGCCTCGTTCACGTTCGCCTTTTCCCAAACGCTGTGCTAAGCTCTGACATGGAAATATTCCCCACGTCACATCTATGGTAATGAATGAAGGAGGTGAATATGACCATATCAAGACAAGACAAGGAAGCTGTCATAGAAAAGTTCAGCAGCCATGAAGGTGATACCGGTTCCCCTGAAGTGCAGATTGCTCTCCTGACCGAGCGCATCAACGGTTTGACTGAGCATCTCAAGACGCACAAGAAGGACCACCATTCTCGCCGGGGATTGCTGAAAATGGTGGGGAAGAGAAGGCGGTTGCTGACGTACCTGCAGAACAAGGAGGTAGACCGCTACCGTTCACTGGTTAAAGAGCTTGGTCTGAGGAAGTAAAGCAGTAACCAACGCAATCAACTGGCGCCAACGCTCACCGTAACTTTTTCTCTGTTCGCTCTAGGCCTGAGGCTGAGAACGCCGCCGGACGGGTTCTGAGCCTTGAGCCTAGGGCAAAGCCGCGGGAGCGGGCAGCCCGTGGCTTTTTTGTTGCGGGCGGGGCGCCCGACACAAAAGGAGAACCCGTCTTGATTACCAAATCCATTGAGATCGGTGGAAAGACCGTATCTTTCGAGACCGGCAGGCTGGCCGCCCAGGCCAACGGGGCCGTCGTGGTGCGCTCAGGCGACACCATGGTGCTGGTCACAGCCACCGCCCGCAAGGACGCCAAGGAGGGGGTCGATTTCTTCCCCCTTACCGTAGACATCGAAGAGCGGATGTACGCCGCCGGCAAGATTCCCGGCGGCTTCATCAAGCGCGAGGCGCGGCCCAGCGAGAAGGCCATCCTCACCGCGCGGCTCATCGACCGGCCGATCCGGCCCCGCTTCCCCAAGGGCTTTTCCAATGAGACCCAACTGATCGCGACCATCCTCTCCACCGACCAGGAGAACGCCTACGACACCATGGCCCTGGTGGGCGCGTCGGCGGCGCTCACCATCTCCGAGGTCCCCTTCCAGGGGCCCATCGCGGCGGTCAGGGTGGGGATGATCGACGGCGAGCTGCTGCTCAACCCGACGCTGCCGCAGCTGCCGGAGCTGGAACTGGACATCATCGTCGCAGGCACGGAGGACTCGATCCTGATGATCGAGGCCGGCGCCCGCGAGGTGACCGAGGCGGACATCATCCGCGCCGTCGACTTCGCCAGCGAGCCCATCGCCCGCCTCTGCCAGGTGCAGAACGAGCTCAGGGCCGAAGTGGGCCGGGAGAAATGGGGGCATGAGGAGCCGGTGGTGGACAAGGAGCTCTATGCCAGGGTCGCCGGCCTCATCGAGGCCGACCTGGTGGCGGCCAACGACGCGGCGGACAAGCAGGAGCGCTCCGACCGCATCGAGGAGGTCCGCAACAAGGTCCGTGAAGAGCTGGTCACCGATGACAGCGACGACGACTTCGCCGACAAGGTGATCTCTTATGCCAAGATGGTGGAGAAGGATGTGGTCAGGCGCATCATCGCCGTCGACAAGAAGCGCCCCGACGGGCGCGGCGTCGACGAGGTGCGTCCGGTGAGCTGCGAGGTGGGCGTCGCCCCCCGCACCCACGGCTCGGCGCTCTTCACCCGTGGCCAGACGCAGGCGATGACCCTGCTGACCCTGGGCGCTGTCGGCGACGAGCAGCGCATCGACGGCCTCGGCCTCGAGGAGAGCAAGCGCTACATCCATCACTACAACTTCCCGCCGTTCTCTGTGGGCGAGACGGGTTTCATGCGCGGCCCCAAGCGCCGCGACATCGGCCACGGCGCCCTGGCGGAGAAGGCGCTATTGCCGATGATCCCCGACGAGATCGAGTTCCCCTATACCATCAGGCTGGTGAGCGAGATCCTGGAGAGCAACGGCTCCTCGTCCATGGCCAGCACTTGCGGCTCGACCCTGGCGCTGATGGACGCGGGCGTGAAGATCAAGCGGCCCGTGGGCGGCATCGCCTGCGGCCTGGTGGTGCGCAGCACCTGTAACTCCTGCGGCGAGGTGGGCGTCTTTCTGCGCAAGTGCCTCGCCTGCGGCTCGGAGGACGTCGAGCGGCATTACGTCATCCTCACCGACATCGCCGGCATCGAGGACCACCTGGGCGACATGGACTTCAAGGTGGCCGGCTCCCGCGAGGGCGTCACGGCCGTGCAGATGGACCTCAAGATCAAGGAGGGCATCACCTCGGAGATCTTCGCCGAAGCCCTGGAACAGGCGAAGGGCGGGCGCAACTTCGTGCTGGACAAGATGCTGGCGACGCTGCCGGAGGCTCGCGCGGAGCTCTCCGAGTACGCGCCGCGCATCTTCACCATCCAGATCAAGCCCGAGAAGATCGGCGCGCTCATCGGCAAGGGCGGCGAGACCATCCGCGGCCTGGTGGAGGAGTACGACGTCTCCATCGACGTGGAGGAGGACGGCACCGTCTTCATCTGCAGCCCGGGCGGCGCCAGCGCCGACTCGGTCATCAAGCGCATCGAGGACCTCACCAAGGATGTCGAAGCCGGCGATACCTTCATCGGCAAGGTGGTCAAGACCACGGACTTCGGCGCTTTCGTCGAGCTCAAGCGCGGCGTCGACGGCCTGGTGCATATCTCGAACCTGGCTGAGGGCCGCGTCGACAAGGTCGAGGACGTGGTCAAGCGCGGCGACGTCATCAAGGTCGAGGTGCTGGAGGTCAAGGAGGACCGCGGCAAGCAGCGCATCGGCCTGAAGGTGGTCGACTTAAATCCAGAAGTATAGCCTGACACAGCTGGAGGGCGGCGGACGCGTCATCAGCGAGCGGATGCCGTCGGTGCGTTCGGTATCGATCGGCATCTGGATAGGGGCGGGCTCCCGTTACGAGGCGCCCGGTGAGAGCGGCGTGAGCCACTTCATCGAGCACCTGCTGTTCAAGGGGAGCTCCCGCCACGACGCCACCGCCATCGCCCGCATCTTCGACACCATCGGCGGGGAGATCAACGCCCTCACCGCCCGGGAGTACACCATGGTGCACGCGCGTTTCATCGACGAGCACCTGGAGCAGGCCTTCGAGGTGATGGCGGACATGGTGGTCAATCCAGCTTTCGTGGAGGTCGACCTGGAGCGGGAGGTGGTGCTGGAGGAGATCGCCATGTACGAGGACAGCCCCGGCGACCTCGTCTCCGACTACCTCACCCAGGAGATCTTCGGCGAGCACCCCCTGGGCAAGAGCGTCATCGGCACAGCCGACATCATCCGGGCCATCACCCCGGAGCATATAAAGGACTATCACCACGGCCATTACCGGCTGCCCAACATGGTCATCTCCGCCGCCGGCAACGTGGAGCAGGAGCGGCTCACGGAGCTGTCGCTTGAGCATCTGGCCGGGGGCAACACGGAGGAGCCTGCCACGGTGGACGCCGGCCTGGCGCCCCCCCGGGAGGAGAGCGGCGCCAGCTTCTACAGGAAGGACACGCAGCAGTACCACGTGTGCTTCGGCGGCCTGGGCCTCTCGCGGCACTCTGATGAGCGCTACGCCCTCTCGATCCTCGACGGCATCCTCGGCTCCTCTGCCAGCTCGCGCCTGTTCCAGGAGGTGCGGGAGAAGCGGGGCCTGGCCTACTCGGTGTACTCCTTCGACCGCATGTACTCCGACACGGGGCTGGTGGGCGTCTACTTCGGCTGCCGGGGCGACAGCGTCGCCGAGGTGACCGGGATCGTGCGCGAGCAGGTGGAGTCCCTCATTGAAACCCCCGTGGACGAGGAGGAGCTGCACCGCGCCAAGCAGAGCGCCAAGGGCCGCATCCTCCTGGGGCTCGAGACCACCCACAGCCGCATGTACCGGCTGGGGCGCCTGACGGTGACCGGCGCCGAGATCATACCCATCGACGAGATCATCGAGCGGGTCGAGGCGGTCACCGCCGACGATATCCAGGACCTGGCGCGGCGCCTGTACCGGCCGGAGTCGCTCAGCGCGGTGGCGATCGGACCGGACGAGAAAGTCTTCGAGAAGGCTCTGGGGCTGATGGGCAGCGGCCGGGAGCTCTCGGTAAGAACTGCCTGAAGGAGAGCAAGCATGACAGCGGGTACGGACAGCAGGTCGATGGAGCGGATCGAGGAGAAGGTGGCGGCAGGCGGGCGGCTTTCCTTCGACGACGGCGTCGCCCTTTTCGGCTGCAACGACCTCATCCGGCTGGGCCGCCTGGCGGACCTGGCGCGGCGGCGCAACGCCGGGGACGACGTCTACTTCGTCAACAACCGCCACATCAACCATACCAACGTCTGCGGCAACCGCTGCAGATTCTGCGCTTTCAGCGCCGTTGAGGGCGCCGACGACGCCTACACCATGACCCTGGACGAGGTGCTGGAGCGGGCGCGGGCCTCCCTGGCCGACGGCATCACCGAGCTGCACATCGTCGGCGGCGAGCACCCCTCGCTCCCCTACGAATATTACCTGGAGATGATCAGCGCGCTCCACGAGCTGGACCCGTCGGTCCACATACAGGCGTTCACCGCCAGTGAGATCGCCTTCTTCGCCCGCCGCTCGAAGCAGACGGTGGAGGAGGTGCTCATCCAGTTCAGGGAAGCGGGCCTGGGCAGCATGCCCGGCGGGGGCGCCGAGATCTTCGCGCCGCGGGTGCGGGGCCTGGTCTGCGAGCGCAAGATCTCGGGCCAGGAATGGCTCGACGTGATGCGCATCGCCCACGGGGTGGGAATCAGGTCCAACGCCACCATGCTCTACGGGCACGTGGAGACGGTGGAGGAGCGGGTCGACCACCTGCTCCGGCTCCGGGAGCTGCAGGACGAGACCGGGGGCTTCGGCAGCTTCATCCCCCTGGCCTTCCATCCGGCCAACACCGAGTTGGAGGAACTCAAGGGAACCACCGGTTTCGAGGACCTCAAGGTGCTCGCCATCAGCCGGCTGCTGCTGGACAATTTCGCCAACATCAAGGCTTTCTGGATCATGATCGGCATCAAGCTGGCGCAGATCTCGCTCCACTTCGGGGTCAACGACATCGACGGCACCGTGGTGGAGGAAAAGATCACCCATGCCGCCGGCGCCGAGACCGAGCAGGCGATCGCCAAGGACGAACTGATCCGCCTGATCCGCGAGGCCGGCCGGATACCGGTGGAGCGGGACACGCTCTACAACGAAGTGCGCCGTTATGAAGATTAAACGCCAGCGGCAGGAGCAGAACGTGGGGGCCATCCGTATCGGGCAGTTCGAGTTCCTGAACGGTTACCCGCTTTACTACGGGCTGGAGCGCGGCGAGGGCTGGGGCTGTTTCCGGATGGTTCACGGCGTCCCCACCCAGCTCAACCGGCTGCTGCTGTCCGGCGGGCTCGACATCAGTCCGATCTCTTCCATCGAGTACGCCGCCAATACCGGGCGGCTGCTGCTCTTCTCCCGCCTGTCGATCACGGCCGACGGCGCCGTCGACAGCATCCGCCTGATCACCCGGCGCCCCATCGAATCGCTCACTTCAGTGGCCCTCACCAGCCAGAGCGCGACCTCGGTGGCGCTCCTCAAGATCATCATGGGCCAGAAGTACGGGCTCGAGCCTGCCTATGCCCCCCTGGATTGCGGGGTCGCCCAGGCCCTGGAGGAGCACGACGGCGTGCTGCTCATCGGCGACGACGCCCTCAGGGCTTTCTACCGCGGGGGCTGGAAGCACAGTTACGACCTGGGTGAGGAGTGGAAACAGTTCACGGGGCTCCCCATGGTCTACGCCCTCTGGGCAGTGACGCGCAAGTTCTTCAACCTGAGGCCGGATGAGGCCTACGAGGTGCAGGAGAGGCTGCTCTATTCCATCGAATACTGCCGCGGCAACTGGGATGAGGTGGTGGCCGCCGCCAGCCGGGTCTACCCCTTCACGCCTGAACTGCTCAGCTCGTATTTCGCCAAGCTCCGCTACGACCTCACCGACGAGTACCGCCTGGGGCTGATGGAGTTCTACCGCCGAGCGGCCGCCGTTGGCCTGCTCGACCACACCCCGGATCTCAACTTCATCTGACCGGGGGACCTGGTGCCGCTCGACAGGATAATCGACAGGGCTGTCCGGGGGGAACGGATCAGCGAAGCCGAGGCGGTGGCGCTGATGGAGAGCCATGAGCTGCTGGAACTGGGCCGCGCCGCCGACGCCGTCCGCGAGCGCAAGGTCCCCGGTGATGCTGTGACCTTCGTCGTGGACCGCAACATCAACTACACGAACATCTGCATCACCGGCTGCGACTTCTGCGCCTTTCACCGCCGCCAGGGCGCCGAGGGGGCGTACCTGCTGGACCGGGATGAGATCTTCGCCAAGATCGAGGAGACCATCGAGCTGGGCGGCACGGGCATCATGATGCAGGGCGGACTCCACCCCAGGCTCGACATCGATTATTATTGCGACCTGCTGGCGGCCATCAAGGAACGCTACCAGATCCACGTCCACTCCTTCTCGCCGCCGGAGGTCAGCCACATCGCGCGGCGCAGCCGCCTCCCCCTCGATGAGACGCTCGTCCGGCTGAGGGAGGCGGGGCTCGACTCGCTGCCCGGTGGGGGGGCGGAGATACTGGTGGACAGGGTGCGCGCCGAGGTGAGCCCCAAAAAGATCGGCGCCGACGAGTGGCTGGCGGTGATGGAGGCGGCCCATCAGTGCGGCCTCCGGTCCACGGCCACGATGATGTTCGGCAGCGTCGAGACCCGCGCCGAACGCATCGAGCACATGCGCCGGGTGCGCGAGCTGCAGGACCGCACCGGGGGCTTCACCGCCTTCATCCCCTGGTCCTTCCAGCCCGCGAACACGCCGATGGAGGCCACGGCCACGGCCAGCGGCCTCGACTACCTCACCACCCTGGCGGTCAGCCGCGTTTACCTCGACAACGTCGACAACATCCAGGCATCCTGGGTGACCCAGGGCCTCAAGGTGGCCCAGGTGGCCCTCTCTTTTGGCGCCAACGACCTCGGCAGCACCATGATCGAGGAGAACGTGGTCGCCGCCGCGGGCGTCACCTATCGCATCAGCAGGGACGAGCTGGTGCGGGCCATCGAGGCCGCCGGCAAGCGCGCCGTGCAGCGGCGGCATGATTACTCGCTCGCCGCTTCCTGACCGGTATCCGGGCTGCAGCCCGCTGGCCGCGACACCCTCGGGGACGCTGCTGTACTAACGATACTTGTTATCCGGGCGCGGCCGCCTGATTTTGCCGGGAGCGGCTCCCAAAGACTCCGGGTTGCTGATATCCTCCTCCCAGGACTTCCTCCCATTGACTTCCATGTGGGCGGCTGTTAGAATCGAGATGACCTGTTAAAATTTTCACAAGCTCGGCGGTTTGCCAGGTATTGGGGGTAGGTCCGACCATTAGTTGGCGCCGGCGGGTTTTGTTGTTTTTATGCGTTTTTGGAGGCAAAACGCGATGATCAAGGTTTCACAGAAGGTTACCGAGAGCGCCGGCCTGATAGCCGAGATAGAGCGGCGGACGGGCCAGCGGATCTCGGACTGCTACCAGTGCGGCCGCTGCACCTCGACCTGCGCCGGCAGCTTCGCCTTCGACCGGCCGCCCCACGTGCTGATGCGCATGCTGCAGCTGGGACGGGTCCAGGAGGCGATGGAATCGAAGACGGCGCAGCTCTGTTACGACTGCATGACCTGTTCCTCCCGCTGCCCCATGAACATCGACGTGGCGTTCATCATCGAGACGGTGAGCAACATCGCCCACGAGCAGGGGGTCAAGTACACCATCAAGAGCATGGACCGCTTCCGCAAGCTCTTCCTGCACAACGTCAGGCGTCACGGGCGGCTGCATGAGGCCAGCCTGCTGGCTTCCTACAACCTCCGGAGCCTGCAGCCACGCAACGACTTCTCCCTGGCTCCGCTGATCCTGAAAAAGAAGAAGAAGTTCCACTTCTTCCCGCCGCGCATCAGGGACCGCGCCGAAGTCAGGCGCATCTTCGAAGAGCTCGAACGCGACCCGGATTACGGACGTGGTTTCGGTGAGTAAGTATGCATATTATCCCGGCTGTTCGCTGACGAGCACCGCCGTCGAGTTCGACATGTCGACGCGCGCGGTGGCGCGCGAGTTCGGCATCACGCTGGAAGAGGTCGAGGACTGGAACTGCTGCGGCGCCTCGCCGGCGCCCCACCACCTGGGCGGCCTCCTGGCCGCCCACGCTCAGCACCGCCGACACGGCAGCCGCCGTTTCGGACATAGGGCGCGTGTGCACATCGACCGCCACCCGTTCCTGCGGCAGCACCGGCCGCTTGAAGCTGCATCGGCGGATGCCTGCCAGCATGCCCAGATGGTCGTCGCCCAGACGGCGCGCCGCAGGGGACCCCGCCCGCATGCCGGCACCGGCAACCTGCGCGACCAGTTCGACCAGCATCACACCGGGCACCAGGGGCAGGCCCGGGAAGTGGCCACGCAGGACGGCTGCGTCCGGCGACCAGCTGGCACAGGCCTGGTAGTGGTTGTGGTCCAGCACCGTCAGTGACTCGATCAGCTGCATCTCGCCGCGATGCGGCAGCATGCGGTACACGCCCTCGGCGTCGAGGTGGATGGGGTAGACCAGTGTCTCGCTCATCGGCCCGCCACCGCCCTGGCAACAGTACCGCGGCTCATGCGAACCGGCGTGCAATCAGCGAAACATTGCTGCCGCCGAAAGCGAAGGAGTTGGACATCACGGCCTGCAGGGACTGCCCGTGGCGCGCCTGCCCGAGCACATGGTCCAGCTTGCAGCGCGGGTCCGGCTGCTCCAGGTGGGCCGTCGGCGGAATGATGCCGCTTTGCATGGCCAGCAGGCTGATGGCGAACTCGGTGGCGCCGCCGGCGCCGATCAGATGCCCGTGCAGCGATTTGGTGGCACTGACCGGCAGACGGTCGGCATGGTCGCCGAAGACCTGCCGGATGGTCTCGCTCTCCACCACGTCGCCGGCCTCGGTGGCCGTCCCATGGGCGTTCAGGTAATGGATGCCGGCCGGCGCGATGCCGGATTCCTCCAGGGCCATACGGATGGCGCGGTACTGCCCCTCGCTGGACGGCAGGGTCAGGTGCTGGGCATCGCTGCTGCTGCCGTAGCCGCAGATCTCGCCGTAGATTGTCGCCCCGCGTCGCTGTGCCGATGCCGCCGTCTCCAGCACCAGGGCGGCGGCGCCCTCGCCCAGCACGAAGCCGCTGCGCGCCTGGTCAAAGGGCCGGCAGCTGGCGGCCGGATTGCCCGGGAACGGCCTGGCCATCACACGCAGCGCATTCCAGGCCATGAAGACACCCGGCACGTTCATGGCCTCGGCGCCGACGACGACGATGGCATCGGCATAACCGTGCCGCAGGGTGCGGTAGGCCTCGCCGACGGCCATGGCCGAGGAGGCACAGGCGACGCTGTAGGTGTGGCTCGGCCCCCGGAACTGGTGTGCCATGGAGATGGCGGCCGTGGCGGCGTTGGGCATGAGCCGGGGCACGGACAGGGGGTGCATCACCGTCGGGTTGCGGCCCGCCTGCAACTGCTCGTGCATGCGGGTGTAGAGCGCCTCACCGGTGGTCGCACCACCCAGGCCGATGCCGGCGAACACGCCGATGCGGTCGGGGTCGAGGTCCCAGTCGGCCGACCCGGCATCGGCCAGGGCTTCGCGGCTGGCCAGCAGGGCGAATTGCGTGGCGCGATCGAGCCCCTGCTCGTTCCTGTCGAGCTGCTGCGCAAAAGCGGGGGCGACATCGGCAGACAGGGCCTGCGGCAGCCACCGGCCGATCTCCGCTGCAGCGGGGCGGATGGCACTTTCACCGCGCACCAGGCGCTCGAAGCTGGCCGTTCGCGTCAGGCCCAGGGGGGTCAGCAGGCCGATGCCGCTGACGACGACTCGGTGCAGGGGCAAAGCCAAAGGCATGGACCGCAGGCAGCCTGTGCGCGGGTCCGTCAGGCCTTGCCCGGCAGGGAAGCCGGCTCGGGGATCAAGCCGTTGTTGGCGGCGCGAATGGTGGCCTCCATGTCGGCCACCATGTCGTCGAAGCGCATGCCGGCGTAACGCGCCGGGTCGTCAACCTGGAAACCGTAGAGGTCCTCGACCTCGAACAGCATCTCGACCACACCCAGCGAATCCAGGCCAAGGTCGGCGACCATCAGGTCGGGGCGGTCGAACACGGCGGCATCGACACTGAATTGCCGGATGACGAAATCCTTGATGATCTGACGCAGCATGCTGGCTCATGTCCTCATGGGCTCCCGCGGTTTGTCAGACCGGGCCACGCTGCCCAGCAGCATGGAACCATCAGCGCGCAAACACCCCAGGGAAATTATTGTTGTACACCGCCCGGCAGGAGGGTCCTGCCGGGCTGCAGCCAATGAGCCGACGGGCGGCTCGAAGACTGCTGAAATTGTAATCAAATTTCACGGCCTGTCGGTCGTGCATCCGCCGCGTGTGACCGGCCCGCAACAGCCCTGGGCCACACGGCTCAGCGCGGCGGTCGCCCGGCCAGGCGCTGCACGAGCAGCCAGGGCAGGCGCAACACGAAACCCAGCATCAGCCGGGTATGCATCCAGGTCAGCAACAGGTTGTCGCGCAGGTAGTTGAAGTGCGAGACGCCGCCCTCCTCCGCCAGCAGGTAGCGCACCGGTGCATCGAGGTTGATGGGCCAGACGCCACGCCAGCACAGGCGCACGGCGGCCTCGATGTCGAAGTCGAAACGGCGCATCCAGCGCTGACCGCGCATGATCTGCAGCAGCGGCGAGACCGGGTAGACACGAAAGCCGTAGAGCGAGTCGCCGATGCCCATCCACAGCGTCTCCAGGTTGGCCCAGGCATTCGAGACCTTGCGCCCCTGCACGCGCAGCGCCGGGGCGCTGGCGTCGAACACCGGCTTGCCCAGGACCATGCCTTCCGGTCGCGCCTGTGAGGCCTGCATGAAAGCCGGGATCAGATGCGCCGGGTGCTGGCCGTCGGAGTCCATGGTCAGCACGTGCGTGAAACCGGCGGCCTCGGCCCGCGCCAGCCCGTGCATCACGGCCGCCCCCTTGCCCTGGTTGCGCTCCAGCACCATGACCTGAAGGTCCGGCACCTGCGCAGCCAGGGCCTGCAGCTGCCCGGCGGTGCCATCGGTGCTGCCGTCCACCACCACCCAGACCGGCGCCCATTGGCGCAACGCGTCCTGCACGGTCTCCAGCACCTTGGGGCCGGTGTTGTAGCTGGGGATGAGGACCAGATGGGTGCGCGAAGGCGTGGGGCCGTTGGGACGAGACATGGGCGAGGATTATGGCAAAGCGGCGTGACGCACCGGCCCCGGCCGCGGTTTCAACCGGGCGGCACCACGCACCAGGGTGCCGTGTCGTGCACCAGCCCCATCCACAGGGCCCAGGCCGAACTCGCGGCCAGGGCCAGCCCGGCCAGACGCACGCCCCAGTCCCCCGTCCCGGCGCCCCCCAGACGCAGCCACAGCCAGGGGCCGGCCATCATCGACACGCTGGTGCCCAGGGCGAACAGTGCCATCACGGCAGCTCCCTCGATGGCGCTGCCGCTCATGGCCGCCACCAGCACGGCCGAGTAGAGCAGGCCGCAGGGCAGCAGCGCCCACAGCACGCCCACCACCAGAGGCGCGCCGCGCCCGCGGCCGGTCGCCAGGGCCCGCGCGCCGGCCCACAAGCGCCGGGCCGCTCCTTCGAGCCAGACCGGCTGGCGCGCCTTCCAGACCAGCAGCAGCCCCAGCAGCAGCGCCGCCACATGGAACAGGCTCCACACCGGGCGCAGCGCGGCCGACTGGATGGTCAGCCAGCCCAGGCCCTGGATGGAGGCAGCGGCCAGGGCCCCGAGGATGGCGTAGCCGATGATGCGGCCGCCCTGGAAGGTCCACATGGCGGAATTCCTGTGCGCCCCCGCAGCCTGGCCGATGCCGGCACAGGCGGCACCGCACATGGCGATGCAGTGGGGGCCACCGGCCAGCCCCATCAGCAGGGCCGTGACGGCCAGGGAGGTTTGCATGCGACGAGTTTAGGGCCTGCAGGCGCCGGGTGTTCTCAGATGATCTTGGAAAAGCGGGCGCGGTTGCGGTCGGCCTGCAGGTAGCGGTCGAACACCATGGCCACGGCGCGCACGAAGAACCAGCCGTTGGCCGTGACCTGGATGCCCGCCTCATCCAGCGTGACCAGCCCCTGCTCGACCAGGTCCTGCAGGGCCTCGAGCTCCGGCGCAAAATAGCTGCGGAAGTCGAGCAGGAAGGCCAGGTTGATGGATTCGAACAGCACCTGCCCCTGGCACATCAGCGCCATGATCACGGCCCGGCGCACCAGGTCGTCGCGCGACAGGGCGAGCCCGCGCACCACGGCAAACTGGCCGCGGTCGATGGCATCGTAGTAATCCTCCAGCGTCTTGGCATTCTGGCTGTAGGTGGCGCCGATGCGCCCGATCGATGACACCCCCAGCGCGATCAGGTCGCAGTCAGGCTGGGTGCTGTAGCCCTGGAAGTTGCGATGCAGCCGCCCCTGCCGCTTGGCCACGGCCAGCGCATCGTTGGGCAGGGCGAAGTGGTCCATGCCCACGTAGACATACCCCGCCCCCATGAAACGCGCCAGGGCGTCCGACAGCATGGCCAGCTTGGCCGGCGCGCCCGGCAACTCGGCCGTGGCGATGCGGCGCTGCGGCTTGAAGCGCTCGGGCAGATGCGCGTAGGCGTAGAGCGCAATGCGGTCGGGCCGCAGCTCGCACACCTGTGCCAGCGTGCGTGCGAAGGATTCAGGTGTCTGCTGCGGCAGGCCGTAGATCAGATCGACGTTGATCGACTCGAAGCCGCGGTCGCGCGCCGCCTGCACCAGGGCAAACACCTGCTCGGCCGGCTGCACGCGATGCACCGCCTTTTGCACGGCCGGGTCAAAATCCTGCACGCCGAAGCTCAGGCGGTTGAAGCCCAGTTCGGCCAGGGTGTCGAGGCGGCCGGCGTCGATGGTGCGCGGATCGACCTCGATCGAGTACTCGCCGCCCGGCGCCAGCGTGAAACTGCGGCGCAGCATGGCCATGAGTTCGCGCAGTTCGGCGTCATTCAGGAAGGTCGGAGAACCGCCGCCCAGATGCAGCTGGCTCACGGTCTGCCCGAGCCCCAGTTGGGCCGTGTGCAGATCGACCTCGCGGCTCAGGTAGCGCAGGTACTCGGCGGCGCGGTCATGGTGCTTGGTGATGATCTTGTTGCAGGCGCAGTAGTAGCACAGCGATTCGCAGAACGGGATGTGCACGTACAGCGACAGCGGCAGCACCAGGGCCGCGGCGCCGGAGCGGCGCTGCTGCAGGGCCCGGGCATAGTCGTCCGGGCCGAAGGCCTCGACAAAACGGTCCGCCGTGGGATAGGAGGTGTAGCGCGGCCCGGCCACGTCGTAACGACGCAGCAGGTCGGCTGAAACGGGCTCGACGGTGACGGCATTCATGAGGATGACTGTGCCGGCAAAGTGCCCATTCCGCCTTGATGTGCATCAAATACTGGTAAGGTGGAGCTTGGAGAACGATTTCGCGATGAGGGAGTGGCCATGGCCGATGTCAAAATACAGAACATGAATCCGCAAACGATCAAAGTCGCCTGCTCCAACTGCAATCTGCGCGAACTGTGCATGCCCCTGGGACTGAGCGCCGAGGAGATCGACCGGCTGGACGACATGGTCGCCAATCGCCGCAAGATCAAGCGTGGCACCGCCCTGTTCCGCAACGGCGAGAAATTCAACTCGCTCTATGCCATCCGTACCGGCTTTTTCAAGACCTGCGTGGCCTCCGAGGACGGGCGCGACCAGGTGACCGGCTTCCAGATGGCCGGCGAGATCATCGGCCTGGACGGCATCGTCAACGACCACCACACCTGCGACGCGGTGGCGCTGGAGGACGCCGAGGTCTGTGTCATGCCCTTCGACCGCATCGAGGACCTGTCGCGCGAGATCAATGGCCTGCAGCGCCACGTGCACAAGATCATGAGCCGCGAGATCGTGCGCGAGCACGGTGTCATGCTGCTGCTGGGCAGCATGCGCGCCGAGGAGCGCCTGGCCGCCTTCCTGCTCAACCTGGTGCAGCGCCTGCATGCGCGCGGCTTCTCGCAGTCCGAACTGATCCTGCGCATGACCCGCGAGGAAATCGGCAGCTACCTGGGCCTCAAGCTGGAGACAGTCAGCCGTACCTTCTCGAAGTTCGTGGAAGACGGCATCGTCGAGGTCAAGCAGCGCCATGTGCGCATCCTCGACACCGAGGCCCTCTCACGCCTGGTCAACCACCAGAACGAGTGCCACTGAGCGGCAGACGCCCGCGCTGCCGTCGGGCCTGATCCGGCCCCACCCTAGCAGCAGCCGCCTTCCTGCTTGGGGCACCCCTCGGGCCGCTCGGAGGCCGGCAGGGGACACTGGTTGATTTCGAAGGGTGACATGGCCAGCAGCGTCGTCAGTGCGCTCGACAGCATGGTGATGGCCCAGAAGACAAAAAACGCGATGGTGTAGACGCCCTGGCGCGACAGCTCGACCGGCTGGCCGAACCAGTGCAGATCCTGCGGGTCGACCATGGCAAATACCAGCATCTCAAGCAGACCGGCCACCAGGAAAGCCGGCCACGCAACCCACATCAGTTTCTGCAGTTTCATGCTTTGGTCCTCTGCTTCAGCCCCGCTCAGGGCTTGTCCGTCGCGGGTTTGGGCGCCGGCAGCGTGCCCGTGGCGGCATGGTTGCGCGCCTGCATCGCGGGGGCCTGGCTGATGCCGGGGGTTTCCAGCGTCTTGTTGATCTCGATGCCCTGGCGGTAATAGTCGGGCGTCACCACCGGATCGGGGGTGCTGACCGCCAGGTACAGGGTGATGAAACCGGCAATCACCACCACTGCCGGGCCGGCAATCACCAGCCACACATGGCCGAACTTCCACCAGGGCTGGGGATCGACGGGAAGGCTGCTGCTCATGAAAAATCTCCTCAGCGGGGCACCAGGAAAACCGCCTTTTCGCGCACCTGCGCGGGCGTATCCTGTGCTGCAATCTCGAAATGGATGGTGTGGCTGCCTGCCGGCGCCGCCTCGTAGGGGAGCTGCACGCGCACCGCCACCCAGCGCGCCTCGGTAGCTCCGACCGTCACCGGCGCCTCGTCGGGCACGGCCAGCCCGGGCAGGCCACTGACCGTGATGCGGTAATGCTGCACCGACTCGGTGGCGTTCATGATCTGCAGGCGGTAGACGTTCTCGATCATGCCGCCGGCGACGATGCGCGCCATCACGCCGCGGTCACGCACCACGTCCACCTTGAGTGGCGTGCGCAGCGCCAGACTGACCAGCATGGCGACGCAGATCGTGGTCAGGATGGCGGTATAGATCAGCACGCGCGGGCGGAACACATGCTTCCAGGTCTGCGCGCGTGTCCACTTGTTCTTGACGGCGTTCTGGGTCGAGTACTTGACCAGGCCGCGCGCATACCCCATCTTGTCCATCACGGTGTCGCAGACATCGGCGCAGGCACCGCAGCCGATGCACTCGTACTGCAGCCCCTTGCGGATGTCGATGCCGGTCGGGCAGACCTGCACGCACAGGCTGCAGTCGACACAGGCGCCCAGATTGAGCGCCGCCGGATCGGCCTTGCGCGAGCGCGACCCGCGCGGCTCGCCGCGCTCGGTGTCGTAGGTGACGATCAGCGTGTCCTTGTCGAACATGGCGCTTTGGAAGCGCGCATAGGGACACATGTACTTGCAGACCTGCTCGCGCATGAAACCGGCGTTGCCGTAGGTCGCAAAGCCGTAGAAGATGACCCAGAACACCTCCCAGGAACCCATGCGCCACTGCAGGATCCCGCTGCCGAGTTCATGGATGGGCGTGAAATAGCCGACAAAGGTGAAACCGGTCCACAGCGCCACCAGCAGCCACACCGCGTGCTTGCCCCCCTTGCGGGCCAGCTTCTTCAGCGACCAGGGCCCGGCGTCGAGCCGCATGCGGGCCGAGCGGTCACCTTCGATCCGGTGCTCGATCCAGAGGAATATCTCGGTGTAGACCGTCTGCGGGCAGGCGTAACCGCACCACAGGCGACCGGCCACGGCCGTGAAAAGGAACAGCGCCAGTGCCGAGATGACCAGCAGGCCCGTGAGGTAGATGAAGTCCTGCGGGTACAGGACCAGCCCGAAGATGTAGAAGCGCCGCGCGCCGAGGTCGAACAGCACCGCCTGGCGCTGCCCCCACTCCAGCCAGGGCAGACCGTAGAAGACCAGCTGGGTGAGCCAGACGAAGAGCCAGCGCCAGCGCGTGAACAGGCCGGAGACGCTGCGCGGATAGATCTTCTTGTGGGCCTCGTACAGGGAAACCATCACCTCATCGTCTGCGGCTGCGGGTGCCGCCGGGACGATGGGGATGACCTTCTGGCCTGCTTCTGGGGTATCGCTCAATTGAACTCCAGACCCTTACCGGGCTGCCACCCTGGTGCTACCCGAGAGGTTCCAGACATAGGTGGCCAGGACATGAATCTGGGCCTCGCTCAGCTTGTCGGCCTGGGCCGGCATCTGGTTGACCTTGCCGTTGTTGATGATGCTGACGATGGCATTCTCGCCCCAGCCATGCAGCCAGATGTCGTCACTCAGGTTGGGCGCGCCCAGCGCGGTATTGCCCTTGCCGTCCATGCCATGGCAGGCGGCACAGGCACCGAACTTGGCCTTGCCCAGCGAGGCGCGCAGGCTGTCGTGCGGACTGTTCGAGAGGCTCAGAACATAGTGGGCCACGTTCTTGACATCGTCGGGCGTGCCGACGGCAGCCGCCATGGGCGGCATATTGCCCATGCGGCCCTGGACCAGGGTTTCCTTGATCTTGTCGTGCGCGCCGCCCCAGAGCCAGTCGTTGTCGGCCAGGTTCGGGAAACCCTTGCTGCCGCGGCCGTCCGAGCCATGGCACTGCGAGCAGTTGTTCAGATACAGGCGCTCGCCGATGCCCATGGCCTGCGCATCCTTGGCCATGTCCTCGGGTGACATCGCCGTGAACTTGGCGTACAGGGGCGCCACTTCCTTCTCGCCCTTGGCCATCTCGGCCTCGTACTGGCCCTGCTGGCTCCAGCCCAGTTTGCCGGCGCTGGTGCCCAGGCCCGGATAGAGCACCAGGTAGAGCAGGCCGAAGACCACCGTGATGATGAACAGCCAGACCCACCAGCGCGGCAAGGGGTTGTTCATCTCGCGCAGGTCGCCGTCCCAGACGTGGCCGGTGGTGTTGTCGTTGGCCGTCATGGCCTTGGCCTTGCCGCTGAACCAGAGCAGCAGCAGACAGGCGATGATGCCGATCAGGGTGATGGCTGCAACGTAGACCGACCAGAAGTTGCTTGTGAAATCGCTCATTTTTCTTCCTTTGACGGCGCGTTAATCCTGCTCGAACGGCAGCCTGGCGGCTTGTTCGAAATCGGCGGCATTACGCCGCGACCAGGCCCAGATCACGATACCGATGAAGGTGACCAGGCCCACCACCGTGACGAGGGAACGAAGGGTGTTGACGTCCATGATGTGATCTCCGTTATTTCAGCGCGAGGCCCAGCACCTGCAGGTAGGCGATCAGGGCATCCATCTGGGTCTTGTCCTTGACTTCCTCCGCGGCCTTGGCGATCTGCTCGTCGGTGTAGGGCACGCCGACCATACGCAGGGCCTTCATGCGCGTGGGCATCTCCGTCGCCGCCACCATGTCCGTGGCCAGCCAGGGATAGGCCGGCATATTGGACTCCGGCACCACATCGCGCGGGTTGTTAAGGTGGATGCGATGCCACTCATCACTGTAGCGACCGCCTACGCGCGCCAGGTCCGGACCGGTGCGCTTGCTGCCCCACTGGAAGGGATGGTCGTAGACCGACTCGCCGGCCACCGAGTAGTGACCGTAGCGCAGAGTCTCGGCGCGGAAGGGTCGGATCATCTGCGAGTGGCAGTTGTAGCAGCCTTCGCGGACGTAGACGTCGCGCCCGGCCAGCTGCAGCGCCGTGTACGGCTGGATGCCCTTGATCGGTTCGGTGGTGGACTTCTGGAAGAACAGCGGGACGATCTCGACCAGGCCGCCGACCAGCAGCACCAGCAGGATCAGCACGATCATCAGGAAGTTGTTGGTCTCGATCTTCTCGTGCGACAGGCCGCCGCTCGATTTCTGGTTTGCCATGATGTTGTTCCTCTTCTCAGGCGTGGGCAACGGCTGCCGGGATGGTGACCGTGCTCGCACGGCCGGCGGTGGCGGTCTTGATCACGTTCCACAGCATCAGGCACATGCCGCCCAGGTAGAGCAGCCCCCCCAGCAGACGCAGCACGTAGAACGGGAAGGTGGCCTTGACCGACTCGACGAAGGTGTAGGTCAGGGTGCCGTCGGGGTTGACGGCACGCCACATCAGGCCCTGCATCACGCCGGCAATCCACATGGCCGCGATGTAGATCACGATGCCGATGGTGGCGGTCCAGAAGTGGACTTCCACGGCCTTCATGCTGTACATCTGCTTCTGGCCGAACAGGCGCGGGATCAGGTAGTACATGGAGCCCATGGTGACCAGGCCAACCCAGCCCAGGGCGCCGGAGTGCACGTGGCCCACGGTCCAGTCGGTGTAGTGGCTCAGGGCGTTGACGGTCTTGATCGACATCATCGGGCCCTCGAAGGTGCTCATGCCGTAGAAGGACAGCGAGACGATCAGGAAGCGCAGGATGGGGTCGTCACGCAGCTTGTGCCAGGCGCCCGACAGGGTCATGATGCCGTTGATCATGCCGCCCCAGCTGGGAGCCAGCAGGATCAGCGAGAACACCATGCCCACCGATTGCGTCCAGTCCGGCAACGCGGTGTAGTGCAGGTGGTGCGGACCCGCCCACATGTAGGTGAAGATCAGGGCCCAGAAGTGCACGATGGACAGGCGATAGCTGTACACCGGACGCTCGGCCTGCTTGGGGATGAAGTAGTACATCATGCCCAGGAAACCGGCCGTCAGGAAGAAGCCCACGGCGTTGTGGCCATACCACCACTGGACCATGGCGTCCTGCACGCCGGCATACGCCGAGTAGGACGTGAACCAGCCCGACGGGATGGCCGCGCTGTTGACCAGGTGCAGCAGCGCCACGGCGATGATGAAGGCGCCGAAGAACCAGTTGGCCACGTAGATGTGGCGCACCTTGCGGGTGCCCACGGTGCCGAAGAACACGATGGCGAAAGAGACCCAGACCAGGGTGATCAGGATGTCGATCGGCCACTCCAGCTCGGCATATTCCTTGCCCTGCGTGTAGCCCAGCGGCAGGGAGATGGCCGCCAGCAGGATGACCACCTGCCAGCCCCAGAAGGTGAAAGCTGCCAGCTTCTCGCCGAACAGGCGCACCTGGCAGGTCCGCTGCACCACGTAATAGGCCGCGGCAAAGAGACCGCAACCGCCGAAGGCGAAGATCACGGCATTGGTATGCAGCGGCCGCAGACGACCGTAGCTCAGCCAGGAGATGCCGAAGTTGAGTTCAGGCCAGGTCAGCTGGGCGGCGATGATCACGCCGACCAGCATGCCGACCACCCCCCAGACCACCGTCATGATGGCGAACTGCCGGACAACGGTGTCGTTATAGGTCGTGGCTTGTGTGTTTGGAAATATCATGTGCACCTCTTAGATGGATTGCCTGTCGTCAAGTCTCCACTTTTCTCCCCGCTGCCGGTTTGACGCATATCAACCGGCTTCAAGAATCCCGCAGAATCCGCTCGCCTTCGGTCTCGATGTCTTCGAACTGGCCCCGCTCGATGGCCCACCAGAGGCCTGCCAGGATGAAAAAGACCAGCGCCACCGAGAGCGGAATGAGCAGATACAGTATGTCCATCAGATGACCTTCTTGTGACCGGCACCGCCGGACAACCGCAGGGCGTTGAGCACCACCAGCAGGGAACTCGCCGCCATGCCCAGGCCGGCCAGCCAGGCCGGCATCCAGCCCACCACGGCCAGCGGCACGCACAGGGCGTTGTAGCCCACCGCCCACCACAGGTTCTGGCGCACGATGCGCAGCGTACGCCAGGCCAGCTGCAGCGTCTGCGCCACGCTGGCCAGCTGGTTGCCCAGCAGCACAAAATCGGCCTGTGCGCGCGCCAGCGGCACGGCCTGGCCGACCGCGAATGACACATGGGCGCCGGCCAGCAGTGGTCCGTCGTTCAGACCATCACCGACCACCGCCACCTTTCTGCCCGCGCGCTGCGCCTGGCGCAGGAAATCCAGTTTGTCCTGGGGTGTGCAGCCGCCGCGTGCCTGCGCGATGCCCAGCGCTTCGGCCACACGGGACACGGCCGGCGGGTTGTCACCGGAGAGGATCTGTACCGCCAGGCCGGCGTCCTGCAAGGCCCGCACCGTCTCCAGTGCGTCGGGGCGCAGGTCTTCTCCCAGCTCGAAGGTGGCCAGCCAGCCGCGCGTGTCGCATAGCACGGCATGGGGTCCGGTGGGGGCCGGGACGTCGACGTCACAGTGTGCACGTGAACCCAGACGGATCGACTGCAGCGGCGCGCCTGGCGCCGCCTGCAACTCGCCGGCGAGCCCGCGGCCGGCCGTTTCCTGCACAGCCTGTGCCTGCCAGGGCTGCAGCCCCCGGCCCTGCCCGGCCGCCACCAGAGCGCGCGAGACCGGGTGCAGCGATTGCTGCGCCAGCGCCATGGCCATGGCCAGCGCCTGGCCCTCATCGACGCCGGCACGCGTGCGCACGGCCTGCAGCACCATGGCGTCACGCGTGAGCGTGCCAGTCTTGTCGAACACCACCATATCCACCTCGGCCAGCGCCTCCAGGCCGCCGAGCCGGCGCACCAGCACGCCCTGGCGCGCCAGCCGGCCGGCCGCGGCCAGCATGGCCGCCGGCGTGGCCAGCGACAGCGCACAGGGACAGGTGACGATCAACACCGCCACGGCAACCATCAGGGCGTGACCCGGATCGTGTGACCACCAGAAGATGGCTGCCCCGGCCGCGGCCAGCAGCACGCCGACCAGGAAGGGTTTGGCGATGCGGTCGACCAGCTGCGCCAGCTGCGGGCGGCTGACGGCGGCCTGCTCCATCAACGCCACGATCTGGGCAAAGCGGGTGTCGCTGCCGGTGCGCTCGACACGCAGCAGCACGGCAGCCGCCAGGTTGTGGCTCCCGGCAATGGCAGTGGCACCCACGCCGCGCGGCTGCGGGCGCGACTCGCCGGTGAGCAGAGCCTCGTCGGCCAGGGTCTCGCCCTGCAGCACCGTGCCATCGGCCGGGAAGGATTCGCCCGGCAGCACACGCACCACGTCACCCGGCTGCAGGCGGCGCACCGCCACCCGCTCGAACTCGCCGTCCGCGCGCTGGCGCAGCACGCTGTCGGGCAGGCGGTTCATCAGCGCATCGAGCGCGCCGGCAGTGCGCTCGCGCAGGCGTTGCTCGAGCCAGCGCCCGGTCAGCAGGAAGAAGACAAACATGGTCAGCGAATCGAAGTACACCTCCTTGCCGAAGATGCCCTGCGGATCGAAGGTGCCCGCCGTGCTGACGACGAAAGTGATGGCCATGCCCAGTGCCACCGGCAGATCCATGCTGATCTGGCGTCGCGCCACGTCGCGCAGCGCAGCGCTGAAGAACGGACCGCAGGAAAACAGCATGACGGGCAGCGTCAGCACCCAGGAGGCCCAGCGCAACAGGCGCTCCATCTCGGCGGTGAGGTCCCCCGGCGCGGCCACGTAGGCCGGCCATGCGTACATCATGACCTGCATCATGCAGAACCCCGCCACCGCCCAGCGCCAGAGCGCCTTGCGGGTTTCCTGGCGCCGGCGCTCGCCGGCGAAGGCGTCCTGGGCCGGCACGGCCTGGTAGCCGGTGCGGCGTACCGCCTGCATCCAGCCGGAAGGCAGCACGGCATCGGCCTGCCAGACCACGCGGGCCCGGTGGCTGCCGGCACTGACACTGGCACTGGACACACCCGGTACGCGGCGCAGGGCGTCCTCGACCGTGAGCGCGCAGGCGGCACAGTGCATGCCTTCGATAACCAGATGGGATTCCCAGCAACCGTCCTGCCCCTGCAGCGGCCGGCTGAAGGCCGACCACTCCTGCGGGTCATCAAGCAGCACGGTCGCGGCGACGTCGGCCGCTGGGTCAGCAGGCGCGGGAAGGTCCCGGGCCGGGTTCTGCGGCCACGGCGAGGCCTCGCTCCCGGGCGCCAGGCGCAAGGGAGAAGCGGCCGCCGCAGCGAGACTGGCTGATTGCATGGGGACCAAGCGTACCGGGCAGCGCCCGCCTCCTACTTGATATGGATCAAGACCATATCAGAACCCGGTGGAGTAATCTAGGGGCGTTCAACCCCCACAGGAGACCCGCATGTACCAAAGAATCCTCGTCGCCACCGATGGCTCCACCCTGTCGAAGAAGGCGGTCGGCAACGCCATCGCGCTGGCCCAGTTGAGCGGCGCCGAGCTGGTGGCCCTGAAGGTGGTGCCGCGTTACCCGCAAAGCTATTTCGAAGGCGGCCTGGCACTGCCGGCCAGCAACATTGCCAAGGTCGAAAAGCAGTGGGCCGAACACGGCCAGACCATCGTCGATGCCGTGGCCAAATCGGCCCTGTCCAAGGGCGTGAAGGTCAAGGCGGTCACCGTCAAGTCGGACCTGATCAGCGACGCCATCATCGCCGCCGCCAAGAAGCACAAGTGCGACCTGATCGTCATGGCCTCGCACGGCCGTCGCGGCATCAAGCGCCTGCTGCTCGGCAGCGAGACCCAGCAGGTGCTGACCCACTCACACATTCCGGTGCTGGTGCTGCGCTGAGCAGACCGGCGCGCGCGCCGGCCGCCATCTCCCGCCACGACAGGGCACGTCCGCGCCCCCTGTCGTGTCTCATCCTGGAGACAGTGCCCGGCTTTCCCGACGGGAATGCCGGCGTCTCTGATAGGATTTTCGACTTGCATTCGCCCAAGAGCAAAGAACACCCCCAAGGAGGACGGAGATGAAGAAATTGGCAGCCATCTGGCTGATGGCCCTGGCCGCGGCCCCGGCGCTTGTGCAGGCGCAGGGAATCCCCCTGAAAACCACCAGCGGCAGCGATTTCGGCATCCAGATCTCCGACCAGAGTTACGAAGCCGACCGCGACGGCGCGTTCGTCATGTCTGTCGTGGGCAAGAAGATCGGCGTCGTGGGCAGCTTCACGCAGGCCCTGGGCAACGACTGGTTCTGGGGCGGCGATGCCCGCCTGACCACCGGCGCCACCGCCCTGAACAGCGCCACCCTCGGGCGCCGCAGCGGCGACCCCGAGACCACGATGGAGCTGCGGCTCACGGCCGGCACCGACCTCGCCGACGGCAACCATGTGCTGTCGCCCTATTCCGGCCTGGGCTACCGCGCCGTCTTCAGCTACCTCAAGGGCTACACCAACCTCGGAGGGGCCTCCACCAGCCGCAGCAGCACGCAGGTCTATGTGCCGCTAGGGGTGACGCACCGCTTCAGGGTAGCCGAGGATGCCCGCTTTGCCACCACGCTCGAGTACGACTACCTGCTCGAAAGCATGCAACGCACCCATTACACGGACATCATTGGCTACACCCAGGACCTGCGCACCACCCAGCGCAAAGGCTACGGCGCACGCTTGAACCTGGCCTACGAGACGGCGCGCTGGTCCACCGGCGTGTTCTTCCACTACTGGGACATCAAGGAATCGGAAGTCGGCACCTACGCCACCACGACCACCGTCTACAGCGCGACCCATCCGCGCAACGTCACGCGGGAAGTGGGCATCCAGATCCGCTACCGTTTCGACTGACGCGCATCCCGCCCCATCCTGCGCGCCCCCATCCGGAGTACCCAAGTGAAAAAACTCGTCACCCTCAGCCTGGCCTGCCTGGCTGCTACCGTGCATGCGCAAGGCATGCCCCTCAAGACCACGACCGGAGCCGATATCGGCATCCAGATTTCGGGCTACAAATACGAGGAAGACGTCAACGGCAGCTTCTTCATGTCCCTGCAGGGCAACAAGGTCGGCGTGACCGGCAGCTTCACCCAGGCCTACGACGACAACTGGTACTGGGGCGGTGACGCGCGCTACGCCAATGGCCACACCGACTACCAGAGCGCGAGCACCGGCACGAAAAGCGCCAACCCCGATTTCTACATCGATGCGCGGCTCACCGCCGGCCGGGATTTCGAGACCGGCCAGCAACTGCTCTCCCCCTTTGCCGGCCTGGGCTACCGCTATCTGAACAACGATCTGCGCGGTTATTCCAGCACCGGTGCCGTGGGCTACCGGCGCACCAGCAGCTACATCTACATCCCGATCGGCGTGACGCACCGCTTCCGGGTGAGCAACGACGCGCGTTTTGCCACCACCTTCGAATACGACTACCTGCTGCAAGGCATCCAGCGCTCCTACATGACGGACATCACCTCCGCGGGCAACAACACCGACCTGGACAACCTGCAGCGCAACGGTCACGGTCTGCGCGTGAACCTGGCCTACGAGACCCCGCGCTGGTCAGCCGGAGTGTTCTACCACTACTGGAACATCGCCGACTCGGAGATCGGCACCTACACCCGGCCCGGCTTCGTCCTCTCCGGCTACGAACCGCACAACATCACACGCGAAGTCGGCGTGCAGCTGAAGTACCGCTTCGATTGACAAGCGAGC